>DASTMQ010000462.1:0-10712 GCA_035714005.1 Hyphomicrobiaceae bacterium | reverse complement strand
GGTCTGGTTGACGTGCTCGTGGATGTCATCGGCACCCTCGTTGACAAGGGGCGTCAGGGGATTGTCACCCAGGATGCCGTCGGGACCGGGCTGATTGGTGGCCCGCGTCAACACCATAAACCGCAATGCCGGCGGCAGATCGTCGAGCGCCTCATTAGCGGCCGTAGTGGGATTGTCACCCAACACAGTATCGGCGCCGGCAAGCAGCGGATCGTCGGCCTGCAGGGGAATGAACACCGTGCCGCTGCCACCCTTCTGCACCAGGTCGAGGCCGTGGTCGAAGAACTGGCCGAAGAACACAAACCAAAGGTTGAACGGCGCCGACAAGGCCGCATCCGGCGCTTCGTTGGCGAACGAGAAGTCGGCGATATCGTCCGCCGTGCCCAAGATCGCGTCCTGGCCGGTGCGCACGCGCAAGATCGTGACGCCATCGTTCAGCTCATCGTCAGCGGTACCCCAGATGCCGTCGACGCCGGCACTGCCGGCCAGGGCCACCGCCGCGGGGTTCCGGCTGGTCTGATCCACGATCAGGTTGGAGATGATGCGCGGATCGGCATCGGCAACATCGCCGCTCTGGCCGAAGTCCGTATTGGTGACCAGCCCCCCAGGCGCTGGGCCGTTCGCATCGAAGGCATCGCCATCCTGGTCATCGCGGAAGGACGGATCCGTCAAGCGCGGGAAGAGGTTATCGGCGGAGCCGAATTCACTCTGGCCTGGCACCAAGTTGTTGAACGAACCATCGACGGTTCGGAGCCCAAAAGGCACCAGCGAATTCGGCAGCAGGGAAAGAAGGTCAACACCGTCGGCGTGCTGCTCGGCAATCAGGATTTGTTGCAGAATGAATTCCAGATCCGATTTGATGAACTCAACCATGGCGTTCTCCCGTCCGCACGTCGGTGCAATTACGAGGGATACTGAAGGACATAGCTGTGATCGGATAGACGGACTGATGGCGGTACGCTTTCGACCATAGATCTGCACTTAAGGGACAAATCTTGTGATCTTAGGGGGCAAAAGTAAGCAGACCTGGGGGAAGGCTGGGGCGCTGTCTGCGGCTGTCGGCACTGCCTATCCCGTGCTCAAAGTCGCGGCGGAGCGCTTGCTCACGGCGGGCCCAGCGTCGGTTGCGCTGAGGTTGCCCTCGGGACCCATATCCCCCTGCCGGCGCCTCGGCTCCCCTGGGCGGGCCGATGCGATCAAGGTCCTATCGCAACGGTCGCCAAGCCCTGGGCGCGCTCGGCTCTCTCGTGGGCAACGAGGGGGGCATCTCGGTTCGGCAAAGAAGCAGCCGTGAGGTGAAGGCCTCTGCGCGACCCCAAGGCGCCTCATCACCTCTTGGCCAAACCGCTTGCCCAAGCCCCTCCCGCCAGCTTGCGTCTCCTATTGATCGCACGCAGGCTCTTGGCCACCTGCGTCCCCGTGTCCATCGGTTGCGGAGCGAACCTTGTCCCATCTGCAGGTTCCCCCGAGACCTCACTTCGTCAGGGGCTGCCCGGCGTCACCGGGCTACCGGCTTTTCGTGACCGCGCGCCGAGCGTGACGTCGGCACGAGCTCGTTGCAGCGTCGCGTGTCAGCTAAACTTCAGAGCTGCCAATGCTAATCAATAGCGCGATAGCGCGGCAGAGTTGCGCGCATTTGAGAATTGCAGCCGTCTGTTGCTGGTCAATTCTCCGGGGGTCGTGCATATACACTGTGCACAGCAGTTTATCGGTTGGGGGCCGGCAAAACACCCTCACCAGGTCAACCTGCGTGGGCTCGGTGCGGGACACCCGAAACTCCTGGAGTGCAGTGACGGCCTGGCTCTCCGGCAGGAGAGGCAAACCGACATTTGAGTGTGGCTGCACGCCCGACCCGGCCGAGCACGGTGAAAAGCTGCCCGCAATCCTTTTAGCGGGCCGATGAGGACGGTATGGAAGCGCGAAAGCTGCTGCGCGATGTCGTAAACGTTCTCGCACGGGCGTTCGACGAAGCCTGGGCGAGCATGGCGCACACCGTTGAGCCGGCGCGGGCCAAGAAAGTTAAGTCAAGTTTGGCGCGTGCAATCGTGGCTCAGGCAAGGGGCCGGGCACCCAAAGACTACCGGGCGCTGAAAACGGCAGCCCTGGTATCGTTCCAAGCGCGCTCAGCTCAGGCCCCCCGTAAGCTCGGCCGCGCTCGACCACATTGCGTTACCGCCAAGCAGCACCAACGCGGCTAAGCGCGCTTGGACAGGCGGCCGTGACGCGGTGGCCGGGCCCCGCCCGCGTATAAGAGAGATCCGGCGGACGCGGCTTCGCACGGCGCTGTCTCAAGGCAGCGCCAAAAGCACTTAGCCGCGGCGCAGCCGCCGCCGGCCAGCATCGGGGTTACTTTCAGCCCTTCAGGCGCTTGTTGCATTCGCTGTAGTAGCCGCCACCCTTGGCGATCCAGCGCAGCCCGCCATTGGCATTGGCCGCCTTGTTGGCCTTGTATTGGTCAAGGCAGGTGTGCATGCGCGCGCGTCCGGCCGATTCTTTGGAGTACTTCGGCGAAACGGCCGCGGGAAAGGCCGCCCCACCCGTGCTCGGCGCCGCTTTCGTGGTGTCGGTCGGCGCATAGGCGCCAATCCCGCAATTGGCTTTGCGGAAGTCTTGCCAGGACATCCCTGCGGCCTTGCCGGCACCCTGGGCCGCCCGATACTTTGCGCTGCATTCCTTCATGGTTAAGGCCTGGCCGGGGATGGCACCAATCGAAGCAACCGCGGCCACGGACAGGGCACCAAGGCCCCACATGCGAGCTGAACGAAAAGACACTGCGATCCTCCTGCGGTGGGGTTGTTGCAAGCGTCAAGCGCGAACCAGCCTGGCAGTTCCGCGCCGGGCGTCGAAATCGGCAACAAAACGGATTTTTCAGGCGACATTTGCTGACGCCGCGCAGGGGATCGGGCCCTCTTTTTGGGCGATCGGCGCCGTGATCAGAGCCCCTCGCGGCGGCCGCCACGATGCTATGCAGCCGTGGCGGCAGTGGGCGTTGCCCCAATAGCCGAAACGGCCAATAGGGCACGCGGGTGACGAGGAGCCGTCCCGGTTCCTCGTCCGTCCGGCAGTACGTCTCGCCCGCCATATAGGTCTAACCGCGACTTGGTCGGCCGCGCCAGCCGGTAGACCACCTCGCGCGAGTGGGCAACCACGGCTTTACCCTGCGCAAGGAAGCGCTCGCCCGAGGCTCAAGACGACCTCCTCGACCCGCCCTTGCGATTTTTGGGCGACCCTGCCGGCAAGGTTTTGCTGGGCGGCCACCGCCAGCAAGCCCAACAGCGGGCCCAAAAAGGCGCAATGGCTCGCCAAAAACGTAGCCGCCATTGGCGCAAATGCCGAGATCGAGCGACCTTCCCCTGATCAGCGGTCGCCGCGCCGAACCCAACCGCGCTTAGCTCGCAAGCCGCGGCAGCACCTTGTCGGTCAGCAGGGCAAACGAGCGGCGGCTCAGCGGCGCGGCCAGCAGGTAGGTCATGCCGGCGTCACGCTCGAGCTCGACAATCTGCTCGACGACACGGTCGGCCGTGCCGTGCAGCACGACATCGTCCACGTAAAAGTCGATCGGATCCTTGCCATCAAAGGTCCGCGCCTCCTGGCGATGGTGTGTGGCGCCGATATAGGAGGCAACCGTCCACTCCGCCGCGCGGCGCGCCACCGCGCGCGCCTTCTCGGCCGTCTCGTCGATGGCAATCAGGCGCGCCATGGGAATGACGCGCCGCGCGTCGCTGTGGCCGGCGCCTGCAAGGCTGGCGGCGTAGTGGCGGCGCTTGTGGATCAGGTCCCGGCGCGAGGAGTGGGGGTCCATCAGGATGGAAAAGCCCTTGCTTGCCGCCCACTCGATGGCGGGCAGCGAGCTTGCCGCCATCCACACGGGCGGGTGCGGCTGCTGCAACGGCTTCGGCAACACTTCGACATTCTCGTAGCTGAAAAACTTCCCCTGATAGGAGAGCTTGTCGTTGCTCCAGGCCTTGAGCACGATGTCGACCGTCTCGTGGAAGCGCGCGGCGCTTTCTTCGCCGGCAATGCCGAAGGCTTTGAACTCGCTGCGCTCAAAGCCGCGCCCCGCCCCCCAATTGACGCGTCCGCCCGAGAGCACGTCGAGGAGAGCCACTTCTTCGGCAAGCCGTAGCGGATTGTAAAAAGGCGCGAGCGATACCCCCGTGCCAATGCGCAGCCGCTGGGTGCGGGCCGCCGCCATCACGCCCATCATGTGTACGGACGGGCACACCGAAAAGGAGGAGAAGTGATGCTCGGCGAGCCAGACGGCGTCGTATCCCGCCCGGTCCATAATGGCGATGCGTTCCAGCGCCATGGCGTAGATGGAGGGCAGCGGGATCGAGCGATCTTGCCAACCGAAGAATTGCAGCACGCCGACCTTCATGGCTGGCCTCCCGACCTCAAAAGACCGCGCAACTTTTCCCCACACCCTCGCGCTTAGGGCTTGCCGCCCGCTGCCGGCAGCACGACTGGGATTAAGGATTGGATGTCCGCGCACTGGAAGTCGGGTTTGGGCACCTGCGGGCTCAATGGCACGCCCCGGCGATTGATCCAGGCCACGCGCAGACCGAGCGGCTTGGCCCCCACCATGTCCGTGAACTGCGACTGCCCCGCATGCAAAATCTCCTCGGTAGTGACGCCGGCCATGGCGCCGGCCTGGGCGAGGAGATAGCGAAAAAGGTTGCCGTCGGGTTTGTAGCCCCTGGCGCGCTCGGCCGTGCAGACGAGATCGAAGCCGAATTTGAGCGGCGTTGCCGCCAACAGGTCATCGTCGATATTGGAGACCACGGCGAGCCTGAACCGGGACGACAACGCGTCAAGCGTAGCGGCAACGTCGGCATAGAGCTCGAAGGCCGGAAAGGCTGCGAAATAAAGGGCGATGCTGTCGGGGTCACCCTTGATGCCGAAGGCGGCAAAGGTGGCGGCGAGGCTTTGGCGGCAGATCTCCTTGTAGGGCCGGTATGGCCCCCAATAGCCCGCGATATTGCGCTCCTCCCACGCCTCCCAAAACACCTTGACATCGACCTGGGGTGCGCCCGCCGCTTGGAGAATGCGCGCAAAAGCACCATAGGAGCCCTCGCGCACGCTGATCAGCGTGCCGAAGACGTCGAACGACAGCAGCTTGAGACGCTCGGCGTCGAAGTCCCCGCCCACGGCGCTTGCCCTCCGCGAACTCCCAGCAACAGCCAGCATTGCCACCAGCATCATGTCCGCGCGCAAGGCGAAGCGTCAACCGCGTTGGCGCCACGACGCCGCCGCCCACAGCTGCCGTCACGGCTGCGCTGGTGACGCCTAAAGGTTTGGCTGCGGTCAGCCCCAAATGGCGCGAGCCGCGGCCACCACGAGGCGCAATTTGGCGGCTTCGTCGGCCTCGGTCAGCGGATTGCCGGCAGCGGTGGAGGCAAAACCACATTGCGGCCCGATGCCGAGCCGATCGAGCTCGATGAATTGCGCCGCCTCATCGCTGCGGCGCTGCAAATCCTCGAGGCTCTCCAACTCGGGCGTTTTGGTGCTGATCAGGCCCAGCACCACGCCCTTATTGGACGGCACGAAGCGCAGCGGCCGAAAATCCCCGGCGCGGGCGGTGTCGTACTCGAGCAGGAAGTGGCTGACGTTGCAGGTTTGGAAAAAACGCTCAGCCACGGACTCATAGCCCCCGGCCGACAGGTAGCGTCCCCGAAAATTGCCGCGGCACATGTGCACGCCGATCCGCATGTCGGCCGGCGCCTCGGCAACGGCGCGGTTGATCGCGGCTACATAGGTGTCGATCAGCGCGTCGGGATCTTGGCCCGCCGCCGAGACCTGGGCCCGGATCTCCGGGTCGCAGAGCATGGCGACGGCCACCTCGTCGAGTTGCAGGTAGCGGCAGCCGGCGCTTGCCAAGTCCCGAATTTCCTCGCGGTAGATTTGGGCAAGATCGGCAAAAAACGTCTCCCGATCGCGATAGACGGCCGGATCGGCAAAATCCCCGCAGCGGTAGAAATGCATGGTCGAGGGAGCCGGCATGGTGATCTTGGCCGCAACCCTCGTCACCCCGCGCAAGAATTCGAACTCGTCCGTTGCCAGCGGCCGTGTACGCGCGAGCCTTTGGCTCGCATAGGTGGCCGTGAAGTGCGCCTCGTGGCCGGCATCATCGCGGAACTTGAAGATCGCGGGCTTGATGCTGAAGCCCTCACAGCGCGCCACAAAGCGTCCCCAGTAAGAGCTGCGCCGGAACTCGCCGTCGGTTACCACCTCTAGTCCCGCAGTCTCCTGCAGCGCCACCACATCGCGGATGGCCGCCTCCTGGGCTGCCACCAGCGCCGGCGGTTCCGGCCCCTCGCCGCCCCAGGCGCGGAAGGCCTCGCGCAAAGCCTTGGGGCGCAGCAGGCTGCCGACGTGGTCGGCCCGAAACGGCGGACAGAAAGCACCAATGGCGGCCATCGCGCACAACTCCGCAGCAATGCATTTTTATAGACGTATAGAATCTATAGATGTATAGAGCAAGTCAGGCTCAAGGCCTTGACGCTCGATCGTTGCCGTGGCGCTCCCGGGGTAGCATGCGCATGAACACCCTTTGGCCTCGCTCGCGTCTATTGCGCAATTCCCGGCTCTTGCGCCGCGCCGACGCCATTGTCGATGCGGCGGCGAGCGTATTTGCCGAACGCGGCTATCACGGCACCTCCACCCAGGCCATCGCCGACGTGCTGGGCCTGCGGCAGGCCTCGCTCTACTATTATTTCCCGTCCAAGGAAGCGGCACTCGCGCTCGTGTGCGAACGCGGGGTGGACGGCTTTGTCGAGGCCGCGGAAGCCATCCTCGCCGGCGCCGGCACGCCGCTTGAGAAACTGACCGCCCTGATCGGCGCGCACCTGGCGCCCAACGCTAGCAAGCGCGACTACGTCAAGGTCTTTATCAACGAGCGCCGTTATCTTGCCGATGCCGGCCGGCGCCGCATCGGCCGCAAAAGCCGGCGCATCGAGCGCTGCTTTGAGGAGGTGATCCGGACCGGTATCGCCGACGGCAGCATGCGCGCGGGCGCCGACGTGCGCCTCACCATGCTGGCCGTGCTTGGTATGCTGAATAGCGTCATCAATTGGCGCGCCGCCGACCAAGAGGCAAGCGTGGCGCGCGTGGCCCGCGAACTCGGCCAACTCGTCGTTGCCGGCCTTGTCAACCCGGTTGCCAACCCGGCGGTCAAGCCGGTGCCCGCGCGCAAGCGAGCTTGAAAGCCGCGGGAGCCCGTCATGCACCGCCCTGATCCAGCCCTCGCCTCCGCCCCCGAGCTGCGCCGCAGCACGGCGCCGGCCCTCTTGATCGCACGCGCCCGCGCGCGGCCCGGGGCAATCGCCTTTCGCGCCAAGCACCGCGGCATCTACCGGGAGAAGACCTGGGCACAGTATGCCGCCGAGGTGGCGCGCGCCGCCAAGGGCCTCAGTACCCTCGGGCTCAAGCGCGGCGAGCGTATCGCCATCATGGCCGACGCCTGCGAGGCCTGGCTGATTGCCGACCTCGCCGCCCAGTCGTTGGGCGCCATCGTCTACGGCATCTATCCAACGGCGTCGGCGGAGGAGGTCGCCTACCAAATGGCCGACGGCGGCGCCGTCCTGTTCATCGCCGAGGACCAGGAGTACGTCGACAAGGTTTTGCCCTTCATCGACCGATTGCCGCAGCTGAAGGCGGTGCTGGTGGTCGACGAAACCGCGCTCTTTGCCTTGCGCCACGCCAAACTTTCTACCTTTGCCGCCACCTGCGCGGCGGGCGCCGGCGCCGACCTCGGCTGGCTTGAAGACGAGGTCGACAAGCTCAGCCCCGAAGCGCCCGCCTTTATCGTCTATACCTCGGGAACGACGGGCCACCCCAAGGGCGCCCTTATTAGCCATGGCAAACACCTGGCGGCGACGCGCTCGCTGGCCGCGCACTATCCAACGCTTGCAGCCAAACCGCACCGCACGGTGGCCTACCTGCCGCTCTGCCACGTGCTCGGTCGCGATATTGCCGTCACCCTGCCCCTCATCACCGAGCTCGTCCCCCACATCGGGGAGAGCATCGAGGACCTCAAGGAGACCCTGTTCGAAACGGCGCCGACGGTGTTCTTCACCGTGCCCCGCTATTTGCAAAAGCGTGCCGCCGAGATTCTGGTCGGCATCGCCGGCAGCAGCCCACTCAAGCGCTTCGCCTACCGGCGCGCCATGGCCTTTGCCCACGCCCAAGTGCGGCGGCGCTGGGAGGGAAAGCTCAAAATCCGCGATGCCGCCCTCGCGCGGTTCTGGCGGCAGGTCATGTTTCGGCCGATCCTCAACAAGATCGGTTTCGACAAGCTCGAGCTCGTCATCTGCGGCGGCGCGCCGCTGCCCACGGAGACGGCGAGCCTCTGGCAAATGCTGGGCATCGATGTCGTGGAAATGTACGGACAAACCGAGACCGCCGGCGGCATCATCGCCGGACAGCAAGGACCGTTCGCACGCCCCGGCGACGTCGGCGCCGTTGCCGACGGGGTCGAGGTGAAACTTGCCGCCGACGGCGAGATCCTCGTGCGCTCGGCCGATCTCTTCGAGACCTATTGGGGCAAGCCCGGGGAAGCGGCAGCCATCCGGGGCTCCGACGGCTGGATGCACACCGGCGACGTCGGGGAATGGCAGTCGGGCCGCCTGAAACTGATCGACCGGGCGCGCGACTTCCTGGTCACCTCCGGCGGCAAGACCATTTCGCCCTCCTTCATCGAAAACCTGCTGCGCGCCAGCCCCTACATCGCCGAGGCGATCGTGCTCGGGCACGGCCGCAAATACCTCTCCGCCCTGATCGAGATCGACTTTGACACGGTCGCCGAGTGGGCACGCAGCAACGACGTGGCCTACCGGGGCTTTACCAGCCTGGCGAGGGAGCCCCGCGTCAAGGCCATGATCGCCGGCGCCATCGCGGACGCCAATGCCCGGTTGGCACGGGTCGAGCAGATCAAGGCGTTCCGGATCCTGCCGAAGGTGCTCGATCCCGAGGAGGAAGGCGAGCCGGTGACGCCAACGCGCAAGGTCAAGCGCGCCCAGATGCTCGCCCGCTTCAAGGACCTGGTGGAGGACATGTACGATGACGAGGAGGAAAGGGCGCTGGCCGCGGCGACCGCCGGCCTGACCGCTTGAGATTTGCCAACCAATCACACCTAGGGACACGCTGGGAGGAACAAACATGCTTCTAAGACTGCAAGGCGCGGCCATCGCTGCCCTACTGCTGGCCGCCCCGGCGGCCGCCCAGGACGCTTACACGATCGGCCTGACCGGGGCTTTGACGGGTCCGCCCGCCTCAACCTATGCCCCAGCGGCGGACGCGCTCCGCCTTTATATCGATCGTCTCAACGCCGCCGGCGGCATTGCCGGCAAGAAGATCAATCTCATTTTGCAGGACGATGCCGCCGAGCCCGGCAAGGCCACCGCCAACGCCAAGAAGCTCCTGACGCAGGACAATGTGCTGATGTTGCTCAACGCCAGCCTGTCTTCGACCTTCGCCCCGGTGGTTGCCGAGGCGAAGCGGGCTGGCGTGCCGGTGCTGTTTGCGAGCTCGGTGTGCCCCAAGGAGGTCTATCCTCCCGCCGATCCCCTGCAGTTCTGCACGACGGCCTTCGCCTCGACCTATGACAGCCGGGCGACCCTGGCCTTTATCAAGGACACGGCCAAGCAGCCGGTCAAAATCGGCTTTTCCGCCATGGCCATTCCCCTCTCCCGCGCCGAAATGGACTTTGCCGAGCAGCAGGCCCCCGCGCTCGGCATGACCGTCGTCGACAAGGAGGTGATCCCGCCGCCCACACCGGACTACACGCCATTTGCCACCAAGCTCAAGGATGCCGGCGCAAATTGGGTGTTCTCCTGGGCACCCTGGGTCACTCAGGTGCGCACGCTCGAAGCCTTGCGCCGCCTCGACTGGAAGGGCGACTACATCGCCTGGGCCCATATCGAGGCGGAAGGTGAATTGGCCCGCCTCAAGGATGGCGCCTTTTATGTCGTCGGTGCCAACGCGCTGTTCCAGGAGCAGCTGCCGATCCATAAGGAGATCGCCGAGGCCGCCAAGTCGGCGAAGGTCACCTACCCCGTCGAGCAGCTCACCGAGGGCTGGATCGCCGGCATGGTGTTGGAAGCCGCGCTTCATGCCACGGGTTGGCCGGCAACGCCGGAAAAGCTGGCCGCCGCCATGAGCACGCTCAAGGTCGACACCAAGGGTCTGCGCGGCGGTCCCATCGAGTGGACCAAGGACAACCACTTCCGCACCCGGCAATACTATCGCGTCTACCGCTGGGATAGCGGCAAGAGCGCAATCCAATTGGTGAAGGACTGGACCGCCTTCGACGTCAAATAACCGAGCAAGGCGCCCGTGCAGCTCGCCGTCAACATGCTCGTCCTGACCGCGATCTACGCGCTGATCGCCTGCGGCTATGTCTTGATCTACCGCGTCAGCCGGGTCCTCAATCTGGCCCACGGCGAACTGTTGATGCTGTCGGCCTACCTGCTGTTGTGGACGGCCTCACTGTTCGCCGGCCATCCCGTGCTGGCCATCGCCGCCGCCCTCGGCCTGAGCCTCCTTGTCGGAGCCATGGTCTACCTGTTTTTGCTGCGCAAACTCACGGGCGAAATGGCGCTCGCCGCGGTTCTCACCACCGTTGCCCTCGGCGTGCTGTTGCGCGGCGTCACCGTCATCGTCTGGTCGGCCCAGCAGCAGTATCCGGCGGTGCCGCTCGGCCTTTCCAACTGGGC
>DASTMQ010000461.1:0-3769 GCA_035714005.1 Hyphomicrobiaceae bacterium | reverse complement strand
CAGAAGCGCTACGACACCTATGACATGTATCTGGCCAAGCCCGTGCCGCTGCTGCGTCGGCGCGACATCTACGAGGTCGCCGAGCGCACGCTTGCCGACGGCAGCGTCGAGGCGCCACTCGATCTGGCCGAGCTCGAGCGCGTGCTCGATCGGCTGGAGACGCAAGACTACGCCTCCGTCGCGGTGTGCCTGCTGCATGCCTACGCCAGGGGCGAGCACGAGCGGCTGATTGGCGAGCGCTTGGCGCAGCGCCGCCCGCAGCGCGCCATCTCGCTGTCCTCGGAGGTCTCGCCCAAGTTCCGCGAATACGAGCGTGCCAGCACGGTGGTCGCCAATGCCTACGTCAAGCCGATCGTGAACGGCTACGTCCGCCGCCTGACCGGCGCCTTGGCGCAAAAGGGCATCGTCTCAGACCTCTTCATCATGCAATCGAACGGTGGCCTGGTGCCGCCGGAGCTCGCCTGCGAGATGCCGATCCGCATCGTCGAATCGGGGCCCGCCGCCGGCGTCTTGCTGTGCGGGGTGATCGGCGCGGAGGAGGGTTTGGAGCGCGTGCTCACCTTCGACATGGGCGGGACCACCGCCAAGCTTGGCGCCATTGACGGCGGGGAGCCCGCTATTTCGCCCACCTTCGAGGTCGATCAGGTGCGCTACCGCAGAGGCAGCGGCCTGCCCATCAATGTGCCGGCGCTCGAACTCCTAGAAATCGGCGCCGGCGGCGGCAGCATCGCGCGGGCAGACATGGGTCTCATCAAGGTTGGGCCCGAAAGTGCCGGCGCCGATCCGGGGCCCGCCTGCTACCGGCGCGGCGGAACGCAGGCCACGGTCACCGACGCCAACGTCGTGCTGGGCTACATCAACCCCGGCAATTTCAACGGCGGCGCCATGCGCCTCGACGCCGAGGCCGCCGCCGAGGCGGTTCAGCGCGAGCTCGGGGCGCCCCTGGGGCTCGATACCGGCGAGGCGGCCTGGGGCATTTACACCATGGCCAACGCCAACATGGAGCGCGCCATGCGCATCGTGTCGGTGGAACGTGGGCGCGATCCGCGCCGCTACGGCCTCGTGGCCTTCGGCGGCGCTGGTCCATTGCATGCGGGCCGGCTCGCCCGCGCCCTGGGCATCCCCAAGATCATCGTGCCGTGGGGCGCGGGCGTCGGCTCCGCCATCGGTCTGCTCGAAGCCAATACCAAGCTCGATCAATCGCTGACGCACCTCATCGCCTTGCGCGCCGGCGCCGAGGCCGAGATCGCCGAGATCTATCGCGCGCTCGAGGCGCGCATCAACGCCGATCTGAGGCGCCTTGCGAGCACGCTGCCCCCCGTCATGGCGCGCTTTGCCTTTCTGCGCTATCTGGGTCAGGGCCACGAGATCCGCGTCGACTTGCCGGCCTTTCCCAGCGGCGAAAATTATATCACCGAACTGGTGGCGCGCTTCGAAGCGGCCTACCTTGCCAAGTACGGCTATCGGCAAGCCGGGGCCGCGGTCGAGGCCGTCGATTGGTATCTGGTGGCCACGATCCCAAACGGCGCCGCGGTGGCCGACCGCGCCCGCGGCTGGCGCGGCGAGGGCGGCGGCGAGGCGCGCCAGGGTGCGCGTAAAGCCTATTTTCCGGAACTCGGCGGTTACGTCGACACACCCGTGTTCGAGCGGCGGGCGCTTGGCGTCGGCGAGGTCGTCAGCGGCCCCGCGATCATCGAAGAGGCCGAAGCAACGACGGTCGTGCTGCCGAAGGCTCAAGCCGTCGTCAGTGGGCGCGGGCACCTCGTGATCGACGTTGGCTAGGGGATAAGGCATGCACAATCAGCCCATCAGTCCGATCGCGCTGTCGGTCATCTGGAACGGCTTCCTGTCGATTGCCGAGGAGATGGGCACCACCTTGCAGATGACGGCCTTCTCCGAGGCGGTACGCGAGGGGCAGGATTTCTCGACGGCGATTTTCGATTCCCGCGGGCGGCTGGTGGCGCAGGGCAACTTCACGCCCGGCCACCTCGGCTCGATGCCCTACGTCATCAAGTCGATCATGGAGATCTTCCCGCCCGGCGCGCTCAAGCCCGGGGACGGCGTGCTCCTCAACGACTCTAAGCTTGGCTCGGGCCACTACCCCGACTTCTTTTTTGTGAGCCCCGTTTTTCTCGAGTCTACGCTAATCGGATATTTGATCAATACGGCGCACCACATCGATGTTGGCGGCGCGGCGCCCGGGTCGCAGAAGGTGCAAGGCATTTCCGAGCGCTTCCAGGAGGGCCTGCGCATCCTGCCCGTGCGCGTGCTGCGTGGCGGCGAGTTCGACGAGGACATCTTGCGTCTCATCCTCGGCAACGTGCGTCTGCCCGAGATCCTGCGCGGCGACCTCACCGCTCAGCGCAACGCCAACTTTGTGGGGGCGCAACGCCTGGCCAAACTCTATCAGGAGCATGGGCCAGAGCTGATCGCGCGGGCGATCGATGAGATCCTCGATCGATCCGAGGCGCGCATGCGCGAGCTGATCCGGGCCATTCCCGACGGGCGCTACAGCGCCGAAGACTGGCTCGACGCTTGCGGTGAGGAGTGCGGTCCCATCAAGGTCGCGGTCGATATCGACGTTGCCGGCGACGAAATTACCGTCGACTTCTCGCGTTCCTCCGATCAGGTGCCGGTCGCGCTCAATTCCTACATTAACTACACGCGCGCCTACACGCTGTTTTCCATCAAGGTCTTCACCGATGCGCTGCTGCCGCAAAACGGCGGCATGATCCGGCCGATCCACGTCAAGGCGCGCGAAGGCTCGTTCTTCAATCCGCGCGAACCCGCGCCCAGCGGCGGCCGCGCCATCATTCAGATCCGCATTTTCGAGGTGATCAATGGGGCGCTGGCGCAGGCCCTCCCCGACAAGGCGTTCTCGGCCTTCTCGCACTGGAGCAATCCAAACATTGGCGGCCTCGATCCCCGGACCGACAAACCGTTCGTCATGTACGATCTGATGTTCGGTGGCTATGGAGCGCGCGCCGGCCACGATGGGGCCGAGGCGCTGAGCCCCGTGGTCAACTGCGCCAATATTCCCGTCGAAGTGCACGAGACCATCAATCCGGTGCTGGTGCGCCGCTTCGAGCTGATCGCCGACAGCGGCGGTGCGGGCCGCTGGCGCGGCGGCTGCGGCATTCGCAAGGACATCGAACTCAAGGCCGAGACGGCGGTGATGACCCTGCTGGGCGAGCGGCATTCCCATCCCGGTTCCGCGCTGGCGGGCGGCGAGCCGGGTAGCCTTGCCTCGACCACGGTGCTGAGCGGCAACGAGCGCGTCGAGATGGGCTCCAAGGACGTGCGCGCGCTCAAGCGTGGCGACGTCGTGAGCTTTCGGCTGAACGGTGGCGCGGGTTGGGGGCAAGCGCGCGAGCGCGACCCCGATCGGGTGGCGGACGACGTGGCCGAAGGCTACGTGTCGGCGGCAGCGGCCAAGCGGGTCTATGGCTGGCGCGGCGCATAGCTTGGTTTTGCGAGCTTGCCGGGGGCTTCACCGGGCGAATGTCGGCACGCACTTTGCGCAATGTGCACGGCGTCGATCGCCGCTGCTCTAGGGTGCGATGCATCGGATCATCGCTCGACATCAGAGGAAGGATCGCCGATGATCAAACAACTCGCGCTTCTGGCAGTGCTATCGTTGGGAGGAACGTCTGTCATGGCTCAAGACCGCATGCCCGAAATCCCGGCCGACCGGATGACCGAGGCGCAGAAGAAAGCGGCTTTTGAATTCGCCGAGGGGCGCGGTTATGCGGTTCGCGGACCGTTCGCG
>DASTMQ010000460.1:0-18448 GCA_035714005.1 Hyphomicrobiaceae bacterium | reverse complement strand
GCGCCTGGCGTGACAAGCGGACCACGGCTTGGAAAGTCGGCCCCTTCAGGTGTGTGCCACGTCGGCAACCTGATCGCGGCGCCCGGCCACGCGCCTCCTCGGGCGGTGCGTGTAGGTCTTCGAGCATTTTGAGCTTTCAAGGTTGCCCGCCGCATCAAATCGGGAAGACTCCCGATTCCAGCCTTTCCCGGCCTGACCGACGTTGTGCCCATTGAAGATATGGTCACGGAGGTCAATCATGCGCCAATTGCTCCTCACTCTCGCCTGCGCCCCGGTTTTGTTTTTGGGTGTGACGGCAGTGCCGGACGCGGCCGATGCCCGGCACGTCGGCGGCTTCCATGGGGGTGGCGGTCGTGCCCATGTCAATCGCAACGTCAACGTGAACAGGAACGTGGCGCGTAACGTCAACCGCAATGTCAACGTGAACAGGAACGTATCGCGTAACGTCAACCGCAACGTCAACGTGAACAGGAATGTATCGCGTGACGTCAACCGCAACGTCAACGTGAACAGGAACGTCACGCGCGACGTCAATCGACGCTACGTTTATCACAACGGTCGCAGGGGCTATTGGCGCAACGGCGTTTGGGTTGCCCTGCCGCTTGCCGGAGCGGGCTATGTCGCAAGCTGCGCCTATGAGTATAATCGTTGGCAAAGTACCGGCAGCAGCTATTGGCGCGACCGCTACTATCAATGCTCTAACTAGGGAGCGTGTGAACCCAGTCTAGCGGACCAAAAAGGCGTGGCTTTCGTCACTGCCCGCCTTTTACGCGCGTCAACGGCGGGTGGCGCGCGTCGCCTCGACGATTTTGTCGCCGCACATACATGATGAGCGCTTCGGGAAGTTCCGCCTTGGTCTTGAGGGCGGCGATGAGGGCGTCTTCCGCATCCACCACGACGTGGTTCACCTTGCCTTTGTGCTTGAGGCCAACGGTGAATTTCATCGGCGCAAGTCCTCACTTTGAGCCCGTGGACCGGCTGGGCACACGCCTGCCACCGGCGGCTTCCTGGCCTTTCGTAATGCGATCCTTGCCGAAGGCACGCTCGTCCAATCGGCCGTTCCGCCGGCCCAAATGCCACTGATATCCGATCGCCCGGGTTGGCGCGAGCGGGGTGTTAAAGCCCAAGGCAAAGCTTCACGGGCCACGCTGCGGCAGCCATGACCTGGACGGCCAACTGCCGCCGAGCCTGCGCCCCTGCAAACGCCGGCCGATCCCACGCCACGCGGCTTGGTTCCGCGCGGCGCCAAGCTCGGCCGCTCGGTGGTTGGATGCCGGCCAGAAAGCCACGAGTTCGGGGTTGCTAGGGCCGGCGGCGCCGATGGGCAGGTGCCGCAAATCCAGCCGATCCTCCAAGCCCGCCGGCCCACCTTGAGCGGTTGGCCGCGTGCAGGCGCGTGGTGCTGGTCGAGGCGCAGCAGGATGGCTCGCAAGCACGCGTGCCACCGCCGGCGCGCTCAGCAGCCGGCACAAGCTAGGGCGTAGTCTGGCGCCTCGGGTTCGACCGGCAAGAAACCCCGTTGCCGTCGCTGCCGGCCGGGGCGTCGACCATACGCGCCCACAATTCACGCGCAGCGACGCCGGCGCACCGCCAAGGCCGCGCAACGACGCGGCGGCGCCCCCACTAGGTTAGATAATTCCCTCAATTCGCATCCAGCCCGCCAACGCCAGGCCCGAAGTCACGGTCAGCAGGAACGAGGCTGCCATGGCAACGGCTGCACTTTTGATGCGTGTGCGCGCCGCGGCGCGCTCGAAGGCGAACGCCGCATCATAGGCCGCGCGCCGGCTCGGCTTGCTCAAGACTTCGTAGGCCGAATTGATGCTTTGAAAGCGCCGTTCTGCCAACTTGTCACCGCCATTGAGGTCGGGATGGTGGACTTTGGCCAAGGCGCGAAAGGCAATTTTGATTGCCGCCCCATCCGCGTCGCGCGATACACCGAGCACCTTGTAAAAATTCACCATCAACGGCCTTCCTAAATCACAGCGTCTGGATCACAAGCGTCTACCGGATCACAAGCGTCTACCGGCGCAGAAATGCGCGCGCCGGAATATCCCGGACCGACGTAGGGGACCAATCACGTTCTTGTTTGTGGAAACCTTGTACTGCGGGCGCAGCTGCCTCTTTTGATCTTAAAATCGCCCTAATCTCACACCGCGCGCGCCAAGCCGCAACACCTTGCCAACCGAGCGAGCGGCATCGCTGCGGCGGGCGGCGGCGATCCTTGCGACCGCGGTCGTTGCCAGCAGGTCACAGGATCCGCGGCAAATGACTGCAGGCAAGATCGCCTCGGCTCCTCAAATTTCGCGCCTTGGCAGGCCCGCCGATGCTGTGCCGTCACCGCCAAATAAGGTGGGAGCGACGCGGCAAAGCGGTGCATGCGACTTTTGTCGAGTCTGATCGGTGCAACTCCTTGCGGCCCGACCGAGGCTGCGCCCGCCATCGGCGCGGGTAAGTCCGCTTGAAACGCGTGGCATAGCTTGCGACCGGCACCAAGCCGGGACGGTGCAGAAGCCGGTTTTCTAGGGCAACATTGAAGGGAACGGCGCGTTTGTAATTGTTCTAGCTCTAAAACATATTTGTTGACTCTATAATACCACTTTTTAAACATCGGCGCGCCTTCGGGTTGCTCTATTTGTAAATGCGTTGGGTGCTCGGATGACGTTTCGGAACGGAGCTATTTTTATTGCCGCGGCGCTCATGCTGCCGGCGGCATCGCCAACGACATCGGCGCAAGAGGCGAGCTACGCTGTTACGATCCACGACGATCGTTTCGAGCCGAGCACCTTGAATGTGAAGGCCGGCGTCAAATTCCAGCTGCGCGTCAAGAACGCACGCAAGGTGGCGGCCGAATTCGAGAGCGCCGAGCTCAACCGCGAAAAGGTGGTGCCGCCGGGACAGAGCGCGGTCATCTACATTGGGCCGTTGGCGCCTGGCAGCTATCCATTCTTCGACGACTTTCATCAGTCGACACGCGGGCGCCTGGTCGCCAAGTAGCAGTCAGGACGAGGCCTGGGAACGCCCATGCTTTCGACCGCCGTCATCGTCTTCCGCGAAACGCTTGAAGCGGCCTTGGTGGTGAGCATCATCATGGCTGCCACCTATGGCGTGGCCGGACGCGGCGCCTGGGTGGGCTCCGGCGTTGCGGTTGGCTTCGCCGGTGCCTGCATCGTCGCCGCCTCTGCCGGTGCCATCACCGCTGCCGCCGAAGGCATCGGGCAGGAGCTTCTCAATGCCTCGATCCTGATCGTGGCGGTGATCATGCTCGGTTGGCACACAATATGGATGTCGCAGCATGGGCGGGAAATCTCGCGCGAGATGGGCGAGATCGGCAAGGCTGTCGCGGCCGGCGATCGGCCCCTGTATGCCCTTGCGGTTGCCGCCGGGGCGGCGGTCCTGCGCGAAGGCTCCGAGACCGTTCTGTTCCTGTACGGGATCGCGTCCTCCGGCGATGGCAGCGCCACCGAGATGGTCGCGGGGGGACTGCTTGGAGGTGCCAGTGGCATGGGCGTCGGCCTGCTGCTTTACCGCGGGCTCCTCCGCATACCGCTGCGCTATCTGTTCGGCGTGACGAACGCGATGATCCTGCTGCTGACGGCCGGCTTGGCCGCGCAAGCGGCGGGCTTCCTGGTGCAGGCCGACCTTATTCCCGCTCTCGGTGGCCCGGTCTGGGACACCACGTCCATCCTGAGCGAGAAAAGCCTGTTCGGGAAAGTGCTCCACAGCCTGATCGGCTATGAGGCGCGCCCGGCCGGAGTGCAAGTCCTTTGTTATGTCGTAGTTCTGGGGGGTCTCATGTTGTTGTCGTCGTTGGTCCGGTCGAAGCATGGTCAGAGCCGAAGCGCGCGTGCCGGCATGATTGCGATCGCCACCGCAGCGAGTTTGACGGGTTTGTTGTGGGCGGATGCCGCCAAGGCAGAATTCAAGATCCGCTATCCCAACATCGACTATCGCGAGGTCGAGATTGAGCACAACTTCTCGACTACCTTCGACAAACGAGCCGACCGCAACCACGACGTCAGCAGCCCCGTCGAGGTCGGCGTCGGTATCCTGCCATTCTGGTTCGTCGAACTCGAAGGCGAGATCGAACGTCATCCCGGCGAAACCACGCAATGGGAAGCCACCACCTTCGAGAATTATTTCATGCTGACGGAACCGGGCAAGTACTGGCTCGACTTTGCTATTTTTGCCGAGTTCGCGCGTGCCACCAAGCGTGACGACCCCAATACGGTCGAACTCGGTTTGCTGTTCCAAAAGGAGCACATGAATTGGTTGCATACGCTCAATTTGTTTTGGGAAAAGCAGCTTGGCAGCAAAGCCGAACCGATCGACACGGTCTCCTATGCCTGGCAGACCCGCTACCGCTTGAACCAGTATTTCCAGCCCGGCATCGAATTTTACGGCGAGATCGAGGACATCAACCACGCCGGTCGCTTCAACGACCAGCAATTTCGTATGGGCCCGATGTTTGCGGGCAGCGTCAGCCTCGCCGATGTCTTCGGCAAGGGCAAAGTCAAGTATGAAGCCGGATATTTATTCGGGGCGACGTCTGAAACCGAGAAGGGCACGCTCCGGACCAGGCTCGAGGTCGAGTTTCCATTCTAGCTGAACACGCCAAGCCCCATGCGCTGGAGGCGCGAACCTTTGTGGTTCGCGCCGTTGCATGCGCGAACGAGTTCTGGGCCATCGTCTGCTGCCATGGCCCTCCCCGGCTTTCAGGAACGGCTAGGATTTTTGCGGATCCAAGGTTTTGGCCCAGAGCAGCGCATCATTCCAATCGCGCAAGCTGACGTGCATTTGTTCGGTCGTCCCATCGACGGCGACATGCCCGAAAAATTGCAGGTCGAAGGCGGGTGATAGGTTTTGGCCTTGCTCTTTTGACGGTGCCTTCACGTACATCAGTTGCGGCCCGAAGGTGGCGTCGAGATCGTTTGGCCCAAAGGAGCCGGCGTGGATCGGTCCGGACACGAATTCCCAGAACGGATCGAAATCCTGAAACTTGGCCTTGTTGGGATCGTAGTAGTGAGCGGCGGTATAGTGCACGTCGGCGGTGAACCACACGGTATTTGCTATCTTCTCGCGTTTGATAAAGGCGAGAAGATCGGCAATTTCGAGCTCACGGCCGAGCGGCACACCGCCGTCACCTTGGGCGACGGCCTCGCTGCCAAACTTTCGGTCTCCATCATAGACGACGTAAAGCCCGAGGGGCATGTCGGCCGCGATCACCTTCCAGGTCGCGCGCGATGCCTTGAGCTCGCGTTTTAGCCAGGCAACCTGGGTTGGCCCCAGGAAATATGCATCGGGCCCATAGGTGGCTTGACGATTCTCGCCATTGGGCCCGCGGTAGCTGCGCATATCGATCATGAAGACGTCGAGCAGTGGACCGTAGGCAATCTTGCGATAAACCCGGCCCGGCTCGGATGGCTCCGGCCGGACGGGCATATACTCATGAAAGGCTCGGGCCGCGCGGGCCACCATCACGAGCATGTTCTTCTCGGTATACTTTTTGCGTGCATGCTCGGCGCGCGTGAGCGGCTCCTCGGGCCACCAGTTGTTGGTTACCTCGTGATCGTCCCACTGGGCAAAGATCGGCACCGCGGCATTGAAGGCACGCAGGTTCTTGTCGAGGAGGTTGTATTTGTAGTTGGCACGGAATTCGGCCAGCGTCTCAGCGCACTTCGACTTCTCCTCGATGGTCAGGTTCTTCCAGATCTCGCCGTTTGCTAGCTTTATCTCGGCTGGTATGGGCCCATCGGCATAAATTGTGTCGCCGTTGTGAATGAAAAAATCGGGGCGATGCTTGAGCATCGTGGCATAGGTCTTCATGCCACCACGGGCCTCGTCGATACCCCAGCCTTGCCCGCAGGTATCGCCCGACCAAACAAACGACACGCTGCGTTTGTCGGCGGGCGGGGTGCGAAAATGACCGACCAAGGTTTCGCCCAAAATGTTGGGCTCGGCATGATTTTGCGGCGTAACGCGGTAAAAGATGTCCTGCCCCCCCGGCAGACCATCGATGGCGACTTTGGCGGTGAGGTCCGTCTCGGGCAACGCATCCACCCAGACCTTATGCAGGATCTCCTTGAAGTTGTCGCTGCTCGCGACCTCGATGTTGAGGCGCGAGGGACGATCCGCGCGCGCCCAGACGACACCCGAGGAGCCTGAGATGTCGCCCGACTGCAGGCCATGCGTCAGCACCGCTCGATCGTTGGCCCGGCTCAAATAGGGCGCAAAGACGCCACTACCGGCGCCTGCCGCGGCCGTGGCGGCAAGACCTGTAACGACGCCGCGACGCGTCAGCGCACGTTGCAAAGACCGGACCATAGCAGACCTCCCCCTCGCGAATGGCGACATGCTGCGCGAGCACGATGACACGTCCATGACATGGCAAGGGCCCTCCACCGCCGACGCGGCGCCAAGCCGTCGACGGCAAGGCGGCAACGAGCCCCTTGCCCGCATTTTACGCGGAAGAAGCGAGTTTGACTGGTAGCATGGCTTCGGTGGCGATGAGCTCGCTTTGGTGCTGGGAAATCGATTCCTGGGCGCCGTCGGGGCTGATCCAGTCGGATGGAATTTCCATTTGGCACCGCAAACCATCGCTGGCAAAAATGAGACTGACCTCTCCGCCAAGCTCGAAGGGAATGAGTTCACGAACGATGCTTGTGCCGTAGCCATAGCGGCTTGGGCTGTTCACCGCGGGGCCGCCCGTCTCACGCCAATCGATCGCCAACCGCTCGTGCGATCCTTTGCGCAACCACCACCATGACAAGGCGACGCGGCCGCTGCGGTTGGAAAACGCCCCGTATTTTGCCGCGTTTGTCGTCAACTCGTGAAACACCATTGCCAGCGGCTGGACGGCTTCTGCAATCAGCAGGACGCTTGGACCCTTGACCGCGATATTGTCCGCGGCGTAGGGGGCAAATTCGCGTCTGACGATCTCGCGCAAGGACACGCCCTGCCAGCGAGTGCAGCTCAGCAACTCGTGCACTCTTGCCAACGAAGCAATGCGCCGATCGAGTGCGGAGACGAAATCCGGCATCGATGCGTTGGCATTTTGCGTCTGAGTGATGATCGCACTTACGGTGGCGAGCAAGTTCTTTGCCCGGTGGTCTAGCTCGGCATTCAAGATATCTCGGTGTTCTTGAGCCTGTTTGCGCTCGGTGATGTCAATATCGACACCCACGATCCGCTGCAGACAGCCATCGTCGCGGTACAGGATAAAACTTCGAGCTTCGATCCAGCGAACCTGCCGTTCGCCGCGGATGACCCGATACTCAAAGCCATATTCGCCTCTGCGTTCATGGAAGGCCTGATTTCGAAACTCCTCGACGCGGTCCAAGTCCTCGGGGTGGATCCGGGCGCGCCATTCGCTACGCGTGGTCACCTTGGTTCCCTCGGCCAGACCATGTACCGCCACATAGCCCTCGGAAACCTGCATAGCGTCGGTATTGACATCGTAGGAATAGCTGCCCACGAGGGCGGCCTTTCCCGCGAGCGCAAGCTGCAAATTGCGCTCGGCCAATGCGCGCTGTGCTCGTTTGAGGTCGGTGATGTCACGACTGACCCCAAGCAATCGTTCGCGCTCACCATTCCCGGCGCGAATATAGGCGCCTTCAATCGCGACCCAGCGCTCGTCGGGATAGGCCGAACCACAGGCGATCGGCGCCAGGCGATATTCGGCTCGAAAGTTATCACCGGCACGACGTGAAGCGACGAAGGCTTCGTCGACGCTCGGCAGGTCTTCCATATGCACGAAAACTTTTGCTTCCCCGATCGTTCGAGGTGGAGCGCCGGGAGTGTGCCCGTGAATGAGGCTGTCACGAGCATCGCATTCGAAGCGATCGGTCCTAAGATCCACGCTCCAGACCCCGAGCTTTGCAGCGTCAAGCGCGAGTTGAAGGCGATTGCTGCTTTCGTTGATGGCCGCCTCGTTGCGTCGCCGCTCGGCGAAAAGCGCCGCGAGCACGAGCATGCAGGTCGAAATGGCAAGCAGCGTTGCTCGGGCGGCGTAAGTGCGGTCGTGCAAGCTCTTGGGCCCATCCAAGGCCGCCATCCCGAACGTGGTGGTCCAGACGACGGCGAACCCCAGGATCAAGGCCGCGGCAGCGGCAAACACCGGTCGACAGTGGGCTGCAAGAAGCACGGGCAAGAGCAAAGCCAGCGGCAGGACAGTGTACCAGTAGGGCAGCGGTGAGCTGAATGCGACGGCGCTCATCAGCGCCAGAGCGGCAAGCGTGAGGATGCCTTCCAGCAGCTCCCATTTTTCCGGGCGGTCGTGTCTGAGCGCGCCGAGGCCGATAAACAATGGCCCCACCATGATGACGCCAAGCGCATCGGAGGCGAGCCAGTTCAACCAAGTGGTCAAAGGCGGCGCTTCGGAACTGTGAAAGAGAATGAAGCCAGCCGTCGCCGGGATTGCCGAGAGGGCGGGACCAGCGACGCCCGCAACGATGAAACCGACAACGCTCGAAAGGCTTTCCAGCCTAAAGTCCTTGCCAAAACGACGTTCAATCAGCCAAGCGACCAACACGGCTTGGCCGGCATTGCAGAGGGAAAATACGGTTGCTGCGGCAGGGTTTTGACCGCTCAGGAGGCTCGCCGCGGCACTGGCAATCGCGACCCCGATGGCGACGGGCAGGCGCGCCCCAGAACCGATAGCAATCAACGTTCCGGCGGCGAGCCCCGATCCCGGCCAGAACACCGCGAGGCCATCCGGTTTGGCCAATAGGGCCAAGCTGAACTGGGCGGCAACGAAATAGGCGGCACCCATCGCGATGGTGAGGCCAATCGGTGCAACCCATTGCCGGACACCCGACGGGGAAAGGGCCCCACGCGCCGTCGCTTGCTGCGAGATCTGCATTTCGTCATTCCTGCGACCAGCCAACGTGCAACGCCAGGGGCCGGTTTCAACAACACGAGATGGAAATGGCTCAGTGGAAGACCGGTAGCATCGTTACGCGTCTAAGCTGCGACGCGGGCATCAGGGCAAACACTGAGATTGCCCGGTGGAAAGTATGGAGGGACCGCAACGGGCTCGGTACAGCCAAAGGCTCGGGCGAACCACGTTCACAATGCGCGTGGACGACTGTCCGCAACAGCCGTTAAGGAGCAATCGCCGGGCGGAAAGAGGCATGTCCGGGTCTGAGGCCCAGCGTCGCTGGGAGGCAACCTTGTGGTTCCCGCGCCTGCCCCCAATGGCTTCCGGGGCATACCCAGATCTATCGCTAAAGGATCAAACGTAAACGATACCGAACCCGCTGAAGTTACCTGCCCCCACTTCCGCCTCCGCCACCACCGCCGCCACCACCCCCACCGCCGCCGCCACCGCCACCACCGCTGCCGCCACCACCACTACCGCTGCCGCCACCACCACTGCCACCACTGCCACCACTGCCGCTACTTCCGCTGCCACTACTTCCGCCACCGCTACTTGCGCTGCCACCGCTGCCTGTGCCGCCGCTGCTCGTTCCGCCCCCATACCCGCTACCCCCGCCGTAGCCGCTGCTGCCCCCGTATCCGCTACTTGCGCCATATCCGGCGCTCTGGCCGCCGTGGGTCGGACCCTGCGCGCCGCGCTGGGCATTGCCACGCGCAGCAGCCATGACGCCGGCTGGGGTCATTTCGGACACGGCGGTAACGGACGTCGTAAACGGGCCAATTGTTGGCGCCGCACGGCTCGCAGGTTGACCGGGGGGCGGCCTCTTGGCCGAGGCCGCTCGGGCCGGACTAGTCGCTGCCGCCCCGGGCTTGACCACAAATGTCGTCGCTAGTTCCACAGCCTTGGTGACGTCGGCAACGGCGTGCTGGAAGTCGCCCTTATTCGTATAGGCAACGGCGCGATCGTTGTAGGCAGTCGCATAGTTTGGGTTGAGTTCAATCGCTTTGTTAAAGTCGGCGATCGCCTGGTCGTAGTTGCTTCTTGCAGCATGGGCGACGCCGCGGTTGCGGTAGGCTACCGCCAAGTTCGGCCCCGCCTCATGGTCACCTTGAATGACGGCAGTGCAGGCCTCGAGTTTGCGATGGCTGTCTTTGCTCGCACAATCTTGCCGATCGTCAGCGGCCGCGGGCATCGCCAAGACGGCGACAGGCAAATACGCTGCTAGGAGCACCATCTTGCGCATCATAGTTCCCCCCTGGGGGCTAGACGACCAAGCCGGACAAACCCGCAACTGAAGAAGTAAAACCGGCCAATGGGTGGAATTTGTGGCCATGAATTGAGACCCTTAGCGCCACTTTTGGTGCGCGTGCCTCCAGCAATTAAGACATGCCCGAGAGGCGGGGCTGCCAAAGTGCCCGAAGGCGTTCTGTTGGGCTCAGGGCCAGCGTCACCGCGCCTGGAGACTGCAAGCGTCCGAGGCGGGGCGCTAGGCAGTGTGATAGACGCCGGCCGGCATTATTGGGTAGGGCCCGTGCTGAGAAGGATCGGGCAGGCTGGCAGCAAAAGCTCGCGCCGCCGCGACGGAGCTTTCCAGTCCAGCCGATAGCCAAATGAAACCGGCAAGCTTGTGCGCTCGGAGGGGGCAGAGTTCTAGGTTGCGCTCATCGCATTCCTGAGCGCTCCCTGGTGACCTCCATCACTGCAACCACTCGGGCGCTAGCGGGGTCTACGACGGCCAACTGATTGTCCGCCACGAAGTACCGGAAAGCAGCAAGAACCGGTATGCGCTCACGGATCACGCTTGGGAAGGAGCGCAGGCGGGCTCCGCCCGGCACCAGCATGCCTTCGGTTACGCCGCCGATACCGAGCCTAGGCTCACCAGCGTAATCGAGGTTTTCAAGGATGAAGGCTCGGTCATCGTCGCTAAGATCGAGCGGAGCCGATGGCTGCGAACGCGAATCTTGCTGCGAGCCCGCGGCCACGAAGGCATCGTCGTGGCGCAGGAGCGGCGTGATGCGGCGCACCGAAACGCGGCGATTGATTTTGCCTGCATCCGCCTTGAGAAATTGATCACCGTAACCCTGCGTCACCAGGTTCTCCGCAGGTACGCCGAACATTTGTGACAGGATGAATGCCACCGCTTCGGCGCGCCGATCGGACAAGGTAAGATTGTCAACCTCCGAGTCCAGCACATCGGTATGGCCTTCGATGAAGAACACCTCATCTGGGCGATCTTGCAAGATGCGATTCATGGCGCGAGCCAGTCGCTCCAGCTTGGGGTACTGATCGGGCGCAATTTCCCAGGATCCGGCTTCGAAGTTGACATTCAACAATTCGATCCTGCGCATGCGCTCGCGCAACTGAAAGCCCTGGCGGATCTCCTCGAGCGCATAGCTGCGGGCAAGCGGTTCGATGGGCGGGGCCAGCAACGCTTGATAGACGTCGTCTTCGGACGCCGCACCGTAATCGACAACGTACTCCTCCTGGGGAAGCTCGATGGCGGGTGGCGAAAGGTCGACAAAAGTTGTCGCCAGTCCCGCCAGTCCGGCACCATAAAACGGCCGATCATCGAACAGAATAATTTCGCGACCGTCGCGCGTGCGCCGGTAACGGCGCAACGCGCGCCCCTCCGTGTTCACCTCCGAAAACACTTGCGCACCGTTTCGGGAGTTGAAGCTCAATGCGATGCTGTCCCCGCGCTGTGCGCGACGTGCTCCGTGCGCAATGCGAGAAAGCCGTTGATTGTCGTCATGTCGAATGAAGGCATGATTGTTGTCCTTGACAATAGCCCGCCGGTCGGGCTCGCGGATCACGACATGATCGGCCTGGCGGCGCTCCTGGCGTTGGCGTTGCACCTGGCGCAACCGAGGTGACGGGGCCTCCGCGTGACGACCGCGTGCATCGTATGCTCGTTGCCTGTCCTGCCCAACAATAGCGCGGTCTTGATCGGGTCTGGCCGGACCGGAACCGGCTTGCCCGGGTCGGGCACCATCGCGCCGCTGCTGCTCCGCGCGCTGTTGTGCCGCCCGCCCGCGGTCTTCCAGCGCCCGCTGCCGAGCCGCCCGTGCCTCCTCTTGCGCGGCGCGCTGCTGGGCCGCGCGTGCCTGTTCCTCGGCTGCGCGTTGCTGCGCCGCTCGCCCCCGTTCGTCGGCCGCACGTCGTTGCGCCTCCCTTGCCTGCTCCTGCGTCGCGCGCTGCTGCGCCGCCCGTCCCCGTTCCTCGGCCGCCCGCCGTTGCGCCTCCCTTGCCTGCTCCTGCGCCGCGCGCTGCTGGGCCGCGCGTGCCTGCTCCTCGGCTGCACGTTGCTGCACCGCTCGCCCCCGTTCGTCGGCCGCACGTCGTTGGGCCTCCTTTGCCTGCTCCTGGGCCGCCCGCTGCTGGGCTGCCCGCGCCTGCTCCTGCGCCGCCCGCTGCTGGGCTGCCCGCGCCCGTTCCTGCGCCGCCCGCTGTTGCGCCGCGCGTGCCTGTTCCTGCGCGGCGCGCTGCTGGGCCGCCCGTGCCTGTGCCTGCGCTGCCCGCTGTTGCGCCGCCCGCGCCTGTTCTTGCGCTGCCCGCTGCTGCGCGGCCCGGGCGGCAGCAGCCTGTTGTTGGGCGGCTCTTTGCTGTGCCGCTCTGGCCGCGGCAGCCTGTTGCGCGGCCCGGGCGGCAGCCGCCGCCTGTTGCGCGGCCCTCTGCTGCGCGGCCCTCTGCTGCGCGGCTCGTGCGCGCTCCTGCGCATTGGCTTGATTGGCTTGCGCGTGGGCGACCGTCGCACCGCCGAGGCCGACCAACTGAGCAAGCAAAAGGCTGACCGCGGATAGAAGCGGGAAAACGCCAGCACAACGAGACGGCAAGATCATTGGTTGGTCCTCCAGCGCGCCAGGCCGCGCAGCTCGTCTCCGGTCGAGCTCAAGTGTGGTCCAAATCAACCCGGGGCAGAACGACAAGTTCCGCTCCGAACCGCGATATCGCTCCAGCCGCTGGCATTCATTTGCCGTTCATCTGCCAGCTAGGTCTTTTTTTGTCAGGCGTCCTTAACACTTGCTTAAGGAGCTTATCGTCGAGCGGCTCATTGGCACGGACGACGAGCACTCCTCGGAGTCCCCCGCCTGGCGCGTGCACCTTGAGAAACGGGGGCTGGTTGCCGCCTCCGACCCAGCCCGCACTCGCCTCGGTGTGACGCAAATGGCCTGGCCGGGTTCGGCCGTCTTAGCGCAGCGTGGATAGACGGTCCCGCAATCGCCGACGTTTGCGGGGCCGCGCCGTCGCCCGCTCGGCAACGCGGGTTTGCTCCTCGGCCTCATCTCTTGCGTACACGCGCGCGCGCCTTAGGCCGATCGTGCATTTGCTCCCAACCTGCAACCCGAGCTCCTGTAGCGTCTGGCGCGTCATTTCCACCTCGAGCAGCCGCCTTTCGTAAAGGAGTTCGGCAATAGCGCGCTCTCCCAAGGCCGAGATGAAGCGCACAAGCGCCGTACCCGGAAGGCGGGTACCCGTGTTCGTTTGAGCCTTATCGGTTCGCGCCACCAGGACATCGTGCGGGCGCACGAAGGCGACGGCCGGGCCGTCGCGGATTGCCTTGTCAAGCCCGAGCTCTTTTTCCCCCAAGTACGCTTTGCCACCTCGCACCACACAATCGAAGGAATTAGTATGGCCGAGAAAATCGAAAACGAATGGCGATTTGGGCGCGTCATAGACTTCGACGGGGGTACCGACCTGCTCAATAATGCCACGGTTCATAATGGCGACGCGATCAGCCAGATCCAGCGCCTCCTCCTGATCATGCGTAACAAAGACCGTGGTGAGCCCTGCGGTATCATGGATTTCCCGCAGTGAGCGTCTCAGTTCAACGCGCACCTTCGCGTCCAAGGCGCCAAAAGGCTCGTCAAGCAGCAGCACCTTCGGATCGATGGCGAGGGTTCGCGCCAAAGCGACCCGCTGCCTTTGTCCTCCCGATAGCTGCATAGGAAAACGATCCTCATAGGCTTTGAGCCGTACCAGACCGAGCAGTTCGCGGACGCGTTGCGCAATTGCGGCGTTGGATTTGCGTGCTGGCGGCGGCTTGACCTGAAGGCCAAATGCCACGTTCTGGAAAACGGTCATGTGATTGAACAAGGCGTAATGCTGAAAAACAAGCCCGACCCTACGCTCGGCGAGCGACAAAGTGCTGCTGTCACGACCGTCAATTTCCACCGCTCCTTCATCGGCGAGTTCAAGGCCCGCCAGGATGCGAAGCAGCGTGGTCTTGCCCGAGCCGGATGGGCCCAGCAGTCCGATGAACTCTTTGTCTTGGATTTGAAGATTGATGCGATCGAGCACGGTCATACGCTCGAGGCGCTTGGTCAAATTCTTCAGCGCGATTTCCAATGGGGCTGCTCCCTATGGAAGGCCTGCCGACCTCGGGGCGGCATGTGACTCGAGAACCGCTTTCAGCACGAGGGTCGCGAATGCCATCATGACGAGAAGCGAAGCCACCGCGAAGGCAGCGACGAAGTTGAAATCGTTGTAGAGCACCTCGACGTGCAGCGGCATGGTGTTGGTGAGCCCCATGATGTGCCCGGAAACCACGGCGACCGCTCCAAACTCACCGATGGCGCGGCCATTGCAAAGCAAGACGCCGTACAACAGACCCCACTTGATGTTGGGCAGCGTGATGCGCAGAAAGGTCTGCAAACCGTTCGCCCCCAGCATGATTGCGGCTTCCTCTTGATCGGTTCCTTGTTTTTGCATCAAAGGAATTAACTCGCGGGCCACGAAGGGTAAGGTTACGAACAGTGTGGCGATGATCACGCCTGGAACCGCGAAGACGATCTTGATGTCGTGCGCCGCGAGCCATGGGCCGAGCACCCCCGGCAGTCCAAACAGCAAGACAAAGACCATACCGCCTATGACCGGCGACACGGAAAACGGCACGTCGATCAGGGTGATCAGCAGATTCTTGCCGGCAAAGGTGAACTTCGTAATTGCCCAGGCCGCCGCTATCCCGAACACGGTATTGATGGGCACAACCAAGATGGCCGTCAGGAGCGTCAGCCGTATGGCGGCGAGCGTTTCGGGGTCGCTAAGCCCGGTCCAGTAGGCATGGAAGCCCTGACGCAGGGCCTCCGCGAACACGACGATCAGTGGCAGCAGCAAGAAGAATATGAAGAACACCACGCCAATGGTGATGAGCGCGGCGCGTACGCCTCGACTTTCCGACAATGGAAGCGTCTGACCCGCCGCAACGCTTGAGGCTTTTAACCTAGCCACCTTGCCACCTTCGCATACGGGCTTGCAGCGAGTTGATCGCTAACAGCAGGATGAATGAGGCGATCAGCATCCCACTCGCGATCACCGCCGCACCCAGGTAGTCGTACTGCTCGAGCTTGATTACAATCAGCAGCGGAACAATTTCGGAATACCCCGGCATGTTGCCGGCGATGAAGATGACGGAACCGTATTCCCCGATGGCTCTGGCAAAGGCAAGCGTGGCCCCGGTCATCACTGCCGGTATTAGGGGTGGAATGACAACGCGTCGGATAATGTCCCAGCGTGCCGCTCCGAGCAGCACGGCGGCTTCTTCCATCTCGCGGTCGAGTTCTTCCAATACCGGCTGAACGGTCCGCACCACAAATGGGAGGCCCACAAAGATGAGGGCGATCAGGACCCCAAGCGGCGTGAAGGCAACGGTGATCCCGGCCTGCGCGAGGACGCTGCCAAGCCAGCCATTGTTGGCATAAAGCTGGGCGAGGGAGATACCGGCAACAGCCGTCGGCAACGCGAACGGCAGGTCGATCATCGCGTCCATAAGCCTGCGCCCAGCAAAGCGGTAACGCACCAACACCCACGCCAACATGAAGCCAAAAAATGCGTTGCAGACCGCAGCCAGGAAGGCCATGCCAAAACTCAGGCGAAAGGCTGCCAAAACTCGCGGCGACGAGAGCTCTGCCCAAATCTTGGGCGGACCGGCATCGCCCGCTTTCACGAGCAGGACGCTGAGGGGAATAAGGACAATCAGCCCGAGATACGTCAGCGTGATGCCGAGCGCCAGCCCGAAGCCGGGCAGAAGCGTTCGCGAACGAGGTTGCGCGCTTGCGATCATTTCGTCGCGCTCTGAGAGCCATAGATGCGATCGAAGGTCCCACCATCGGCAAAGTGGACCTTCTGAACTTGCTTCCAGCCGCCGAACGCCGCGATGTCCATAAGTTCGACCTGGGTGAAGCGGTCCAAATGCTGCTCCAGGACCTCCTTCGATCTGGGCCGGTAATAATTCTGCGCCGCTAGCTTTTGCCCTTCGGGCGAATACAGAAAGCCGAGGTAGGCCTCGGCCGCTTGGCGCGTGCCACGCCGGTCCACGACCTTGTCGACGACGGCAACGGGCGGCTCGGCCAATATACTGAGCGAGGGTACCACAATCTCGAATTCATCGGGACCAATCTCGCGCGCCGCAAGCAGGGCCTCGTTTTCCCAGGCGATGAGCACGTCACCGATACCGCGTCGGGTGAACGTGATGGTGGCGCCGCGCGCACCCGTGTCGAGGACCGGGGCGTTACCGTAGATGCGGCCCAGGAAATCGCGGGCTTTGTTCTCATCATTGCCGTAGCTGCGCATGGCGTAGCCCCACGCCGCCATGAAGTTCCAACGCGCCCCACCCGAGGTCTTCGGGTTAGGCGTCACGACGGTGACGCCCTGCCTGGCAAGATCCGGCCAATCGCGAATCTGCTTGGGGTTGCCTTTGCGAACCAGGAACACGATGGTCGAGGTGTATGGCGCGCTGTTGTCGGGCAATCGCTTTTGCCATTCCGGGGCAAGAAGGCCGGCACGCTCAACAATGGCATCAATATCGTAGGCAAGGGCCAGGGTCACGACATCTGCCTCAAGCCCGAAACTGACCGCCCGCGCTTGCGCGCCCGAGCCGGCGTGCGACTGATAAACCAGGATGCCCTGGCCACTTTGTTGCTGCCACTGCGCCGCGAACGCCTTGTTCACGGCCGAATAGAAGCGTCGCGTCGGCTCATAGGAGGCATTGAGCAATGTCGTCTCGGCACAAAGCAGCGGGCTTGTCTGGAATAGCCACAGCAGCAAGGTGGCGAGGGCGACGCCAAAGTGCTGGCCCATGCCGCTATCCCTTGTCCGAGCACTCACGCCTGCCATCGCCATAGTTCCTGCTGCCCGGCCGCAACGGTGCGTCGCGCCTGAGGAGCGGGGCATATTCGCCAGCCGCAACCGCCCCACTCCCAAAACCCTTGGGCACCCGCGTGGCCGCAAGCGCTACCGCCACCCGAGGTCCGTCCGGATATCTGGTGGCGATAGGGCAGCGATACTACTGAGCCGTTAGCCATAGCATCGCAATTGCGTGCAATCCGATGCCGTAGCCTCAAACGATGGCCGCGGACGGCGCGCGCAGGGCCTTCAAGCTATTTTTTTTCTTTTTTGCAGATGCCACGGCGAGCCCGGCGACCCTGGCGCAATCGTGGCACCCTGGTCTCAGCAAGGCCGGCCGTGCACGCGAAGGAGGTGGCCGTCGGGCGAACGACCTGATGGCCTATAGGGTTGCGGGCCTACGCTGAAAGCGCAACAGCCTAGCGCTGATCACGGCATTGCGCACCGGATCAACACGCGTAACGAGCCCGTGAAATCGGCGAATGCGCTGGGGCCATTGGGAGTCCTATGCGATGCAGGGCCGGCGACGCCGGCGTCGAAGCCTCGGAGACCCGACATGAATATCATCGTTGCATTCGCGCTCATTACGCTGTCGCTGTTCACGACGATTGCGGCGCCAGCCAGTGCCTTCTGGGAGCAGCAGCACCGGCTGCCCTACTAAACGCCTTAGCCACAAGGCGGGCCGCCGGCGTTCCTGCGCACGGCAGTTGTCGCGGCAGGCAGCGTTGGCCGCGCCATCCCGCTCCACTCCAACCACGCACGGGAAAATGTCATGAAGACTATTGTTGCAGCCTTCGCCAGCGTGGCGATCCTGGCTGGTGCCTTCGCCTCGCCCAGCGCCGCGCAGGCGCCTCTGAGCTCGCAAAGCGCGAACCCGATCGTCGACTTCCAAGGCCTGGCCCAGGCCCTACGGGCGGGAGGAAACGTCATCCTGGTTCGGCACGGCGCGACCTTCAGCAACCAAGCCGATCTCGATCCGTTCACCTTCGCCGACGTCGCCAAGCAGCGCAATCTCAACGACAAAGGCAAAGAGCTCGCTAAAGCATTTGGAGAAGCCATCCGCGCTGCCGGGATCCCGGTCGGAAAGGTCTACACGAGCAAATTCAATCGCGCCTATGAGACGGCGCAATTGGCGGGCTTCAAGACCATCGAGACGACCGTCGATCTTAGCGAAGGCGGCCTCGTGGTAACGCCGGACGAGAACACGCGACGTGCCGAGGCGCTGCGCACGATGCTGACCAAGGCGCCCGTGCCCGCAAAGAACGATATTCTGATAACGCACAAACCAAACATCATCGATGCGCTCGGCAAGGACTGGTTTGACGTCAAGGAGGGCGAGGCTTCGATTTTCAAGCCCGACGCCGGCACCTACCACCTGTTGGCACGGGTGCAGATGACGGACTGGCCGAGAATTGCGAGCCCCGATCGATAGAGAGGTATGCCATGCGCCGC
>DASTMQ010000459.1:0-12899 GCA_035714005.1 Hyphomicrobiaceae bacterium | reverse complement strand
CGTGGCGCGCATCGATGTAGGAGCGAAACAGCGCGTATTGCTCCGAGGTCGGCGTTGCCTGCAAACGGCGCGTCACCAGATCGCGGTTGGTATCCATCACACGGCGCATGGAGCGACTGGGCTTGAACTCGTCGACCAGGACGCGCACGGAAATGCAGGCTTGGCAGCCCTCGCAGTAGGGCATGTAGGCAATGTTCTGGCTGCGGCGAAAGCCGCCCTTGAGCAAGTTGTCGATCAGCGCCGCCGGCTTGTCGTGCGTCAAATGGGTGAAGAGCTTGCGTTCGAGGCGCCCGGCCAGATAAGGGCAGGGCTGCGGCGCCGTGACGTAGAACTCGGGAAAATGCTTTTGCTGCTCGGTCATGCTTACGCGGTACTCGGCGCTGTCGGACGCGGGATCGGCTTCGCTGGCAAGCCGTCAGGCTCGCAATCGCTCGGCTCGAGCTCGCTATCGAACGTTACGGCTAGGGCAATCGCCTTGCCCGTTAGCACCACCAATCCAGCATGGTCGTGCGCGCGGCAAGATCCCGGCCCTTGGCCGATGATAGGTGAGGCGTGAGCCTTGAAGCAAGAGCAAGCAAACCCTCTTGCCGCCTCGCCTATGCAACGTTGCCGGCCCCGCCGATCGGCTACTGGCCTAGCCCAGCAACTTGGCGGCGCGCGGCGCAAAGTAGGTCAGGACGCCATCGGCGCCCGCGCGTTTGAAAGCCAATAGACTTTCCAACATGACCTTATCGCCGTCGAGCCAGCCATTCTGCGCGGCCGCCATTAGCATCGCGTACTCACCCGATACCTGATAGGCAAAGGTCGGTACGCCGAAGGCATCCTTCACCCGGCGCACGATGTCGAGGTAGGGCATGCCGGGCTTGACCATCACCATGTCGGCACCCTCGGCGATGTCGAGCGCCACTTCGCGCACGGCCTCATCGCTGTTGGCCGGATCCATCTGATAGGTGCGCTTGTCGCCGGTCAGCGTCGCCGACGAGCCAACGGCATCGCGGAACGGCCCGTAGAAGGCCGAGGCGTACTTGGCCGCATACGCCATGATCTGCACGTTGCAATGCCCGTGCGCCTCCAGCGCCTTGCGGATGGCGCCGACACGGCCATCCATCATGTCGGATGGCGCGATGATGTCGCAGCCGGCCTCGGCCTGCACCAGCGCCTGGCGCACGAGGGCCTGCAAAGTGAGGTCGTTGACGATCTCGCCGGCAACCATCAGCCCGTCGTGGCCATGGCTGGTGTAGGGGTCGAGCGCGACGTCGAGCAAAATGCCGATCTCTACACCTGCCTGGCGGATCGCACGCGTGGCGCGACACACGAGGTTGTCTGGATTGAACGCTTCGCGGCCGTCATCGCTGCGCAATCTGGGATCGGTGTAGGGAAAGAGTGCGATGGCGGGAATGCCCAGTGCTGCGGCTTGGCGCGCGGCGGCAACGGCAAGATCGACGCTGATGCGATCGATGCCGGGCATGGAGTCGACGGGCGTGCGCGTATCTGCCCCTTCGCACACGAACATCGGCCAAATCAGATCGCCCGTGCTTAAAACGTTCTCTGCCACCAGGCGCCTCGACCAGGCGCGCCTGCGGTTGCGGCGCAGGCGCACCGCCGGGAAGGCGCCGCCGGCGAGGTCGGGCGGGCCCTCTTGCAGGGATCGTGCGGGTTGCGGGGATCGCCGCGCCAGCGGCTTCATTTCGGTCATGACGGCTCCTTGCCCCACTCCACGAGCGCACACCCCGCCGCGCGCACCCCAAGTTTAGCTCTGGGGGGCCGCTCCGACTACTCGCAAATGCTGCCGTGGGGACGGTCGGCCATGTCGATATGGAAGTGATTCTTGTGCGAGGTGTTGGCTTCGGGCCCCAGTACCGTGCCGAATTGCCGGCAGGCGGCAGCATGGACGGCACGCAAAAAGTCGAGGCGGGCATCGCTGGCCGCGGCTGGGCCCTGGGCGACCGTCTTGACCTTGGGACCACCGAGGCGTTGCGCCGGCGCAAACGCGGAATCGGCGGATTTGTTTGAGCCGCCGATCTCCACGCTGACCCCGGGGAGGATCATGCTGAAGCCGGTGATAGCGGCGGCGGCCGCCCGGGGAGGCTCGGCGGCGGGCGCGACACTGACGACCGGCTGGGCGGCTGGCGCGGCGCTTTCGGGGCCGGCTTTGCCGGCGCGGGCGGCCGTGCTCACCGGCTGGGCGGCGGCTTTGCTTGCGGCGGCGGCCGCGGCGGCGACTTCGCGCGCGGTCGGCCCCCAGTCGGAGATGACCAGCGCCGCCTGGCCAAGCGCGGTCACGAACGAGCCGATGTCGACCGCATTGGCCCGCCCGTGCTCGCTCAAGCGTCCGTGCGCCCGACCGTAGGCATTGCGGCAAGAATACGAGCTCATGGTCTCGACGCGCACGATCGGGGCAGCCATGAACTTGCGGGCCAACGGTTGGACGTCGCGCTGCACCCATTTGTGCAATTGGGCGATCATGTCGCAGGTGAGGACCGGCGGCGGTGAAAACGCCACTTGCGGGTTTTTGCCGACGCTGATCAGCCGCATCGGGGCCGGCGCCCCACACTCGCTGCCCTCGCGCAGGGGCCCTTCCGGCACGGCCACGACGTCAAGGCCCTTGAGCAGCACGGCGCAGCGCGCCTGCGCCAGCTGAATGTCTTGGGTCGACCAGCCTCCGGAGGCTTGCCCGCTTCCGGCAGGCCCGCTCGCCTCGCTCGTCTGGCCGGCGGGCCGATAGGCGGTGCTGGGCTCGGCTGCGTCCGGCACCGCTTGCGCGCGCGCTGTTTGGGCGCACAGCAGCATCAGGCCCGCAGCGGCGAGCACACTCATGCCACGCATTGAGACAAATCCCCCCATCTCGACCCCAGATCCGATGCAACGCCCCCAACGAATCGGAACCAAGAGTATGCTGACATCAATCGGTCATACCTAGTCCTGAATTGTGACGGCCACGATTTTCGCCCTAAGTCAGCGCCAAGGGTGGGACAAGCTGTGGACCGGGTGCCCCGGAATGAGCGACGCGCACGCACAACATGCCGACTTTATTGGAAGAAGCTAACGAAATCATAATAGCCGAACAGGGCGCCGCCGGCTGCGTCACGCTCAATCGTCCGCAACGCCGCAACGCCTTGAGCACCGCCATGCGCGCGCAATTCGCCGAGGCGCTGCCGCGCTGGGTGCGCGATCCCAACGTCTATGCCGTCGTCATTGCCTCGGCCAGCCCGGGGGCCTTTTGCGCCGGCGGGGATTTACGCGAGCTGGCAAGCTGGGGCCGCACCTCAAAGCTCAAAGCGCGCAGCTCCCTCGCCGCCGAATATGCCCTCAACTGGCGCCTGGAGTGCTTCACCAAGCCAACCATCTCTTTGATCGATGGTCTGGTGGTCGGCTCCGGCGTCGGCATCACGCTTTACGGCACGCACCGGGTGGCCGGCGCCAATTACCGCTTCGCCATGCCCGAGACGCAGATCGGGCTCTTTCCCGACGACGGGGTTTGTCACGCCTTTGCGCGCATGCCCCATCACCTCGGCATGTACCTGGCCCTGACGGGCCGGGCGATCGGGCCGGCCGATGCCTATCAGCTGGGGCTCGCGACCCACGTCATCGCGGCAAGCGAATTTTGCGCCATCAAAGCGGCGATCGCCGAGGCCGAGCCCGTTGACGCGGTGCTCGACAGCCGTCATCGGCCGCCGGGCCGGGGCGACTTGGAGGCGGTCACCGACGTCATCGCCCGCTGTTTTGGCGCCGACAGCGTGGCGGAAATCATCGCCCGCCTGGGCGAGGAGCGGGGAGCCCAGCGCGCGTGGGCGGCAGCGGTCGCCGCCGACCTGCTCGGCCGGTCGCCGACCTCCCTCAAGCTCACACACCGCCACCTGCGCCGGGCGCGCGAGCACGATTTGCGCGCCACCCTGGTCGAGAACTACAGAATTGCACACGCGTGTTTGGAAGGCGCCGATTTCTACGAGGGCGTGCGCGCCGTGGTGATCGACAAGGATGGCGCGCCAAGGTGGCAGCCGGCCCGGCTTGAAGACGTCACCGAGGCCGAGCTCAGCCCGTATTTTGATCCGCCCGCCGACGGCGACCTGGTCCTCGCCAGCCGGGCCGAAATGCAGGCGCTGCCGGCTTAAGGCCGCCCGCCGCCTGCGTTAACCCATTGCTTTAAGTTTGAATTAGAGGCTTTGGGTTAGCGTCACCGACAACCGGGACCAACACCGGCAGCGTCAAATCGGATTGAGGGCTGGCACCATGAGTCTTGCGTTGGAGGCCGCGCGCTTGTGCGCGCCGGCGGCCGAAGAAACATTTCGCAGCGAATATCTTCGCGCCCTGAGGTTGATCGAGCGCCTCAATCGTTTGCTGCTCGATGTCATCAAAGATGAATTCGATCGCCGCGGCGGGGCCGAGCTCAACAGCGTTCAGGCTTTGCTGCTTTACAACATGGGCGAGGGCGAACTGACCGCTGGCGAGCTCAAGAGCCGCGGCCACTATCTGGGCTCCAACGTGTCCTACAATTTGAAAAAGCTCGTCGACATGGGCTACCTGCACTACAAGCGCTCCGCCCGGGACCGGCGCTCGGTGCGGGTAAGCCTGACGTCGAAGGGCGCGGAGGCCCGCGAGGTCATCCAACGCCTTTATAGCCGCCAGCTCGGCTCCGTTGAGGCTGTGGGCCAAGTGACGGCGGAGGATTTGCGCGGCCTCAACCGGGCTTTGCTGCGCCTGGAACGCTTTTGGGGCGACCAGATCCGCTACCGTCTCTGAGCCCTGGCCCGCACGTCCTCAGGGGCTAACGGGGCCCCCCGGTGATGCCCTATGCCCTGTACCCCTTTTTGTGCCCGCCGGTGCCCTCCAAACCCGTCGGGGGCCCCTTGGCGGCGGGGCGCCGTCCCCGCGCCGCCCGGCAGCGTTTTTTGGTGCGGCTCGCGTGCGAGGGGGGACAGACGGAAATGCCGGCCCTATGCCGTTCTTAGGCGTCACGAGATCGGCTTCCTGAGAAGGACCTCGCGCTTGGGGCGCGCAGGTCCTAGAATTGCGTTGGAAGGGTGGGGGTCCGCGCCGGCAAGGGGTCGGACGGGCCGGGGACGGGCGAGTGCATGAAGGCCAGACGAACAGGCGTGTTCATGGTTGGCGCGGCGGTCGCCGCGGCGGCCGCCTATTTTTTTTGGCCGCAGCTCGGCGCCAGCATCAGCGCCTTTGAGCCCAAGGCCGCCGCCAAGCGCGATGAGGGCAAAGGCCGTGCCGCCGCCGCTGCGCCCGTGACGGCCGCCCAGGTCATGGAAAAAGACATGCCCATGATCCTGAAGGCGCCCGGCACGGTGGAGCCGCTCGCCAACGTCGCCGTCAAGCCACGCGTGGACGGACAGATCGTCGAAGTGGCCTTCCGCGAGGGTGACCTCGTCAAGGAGGCCGACGTTTTGTTTCGTCTCGATGACCGCATCGTCAAGGCCCAGATCGCCCAGGCGGAGGCCGCCATCGCCAGGGACCAGGCAAGCCTGCGCGATGCAGAGGCCACCTTGACCCGGCGCGAGGCCTTGATCGAGCGCAAGATCGTGAGCGAGGCAGCGCTCGATCAGGCCCGCTATGCCGTGGAGGGCCTCAAGGCCAGCATCAACGCCGGCAAGGCCCTGCTCGAATCGCAAAGAACCCAGCTCGACTATCTGACCATCCGCGCCCCGATCACGGGGCGGACCGGCAGCCTCGCCGCCAAGCTCGGCGCCACCGTGCGCAGCGCCGACGCGCAGGCCCTGGTCACCATCAATCAGACCCAACCCATCAACGTCGGCTTCGCCGTGCCGCAAAGTGAGCTCGGCGCGCTGCGACGCGCGCTTGCCAACAAGGCCCCCGCCGAGGTCATCGTCGCCGACGGCGCCGAACCCAATGTGGTGCGGGCCACCATTGGTTTTGTCGACAACCAGGTGGATCGTACCACCGGCACGGTGACCGCCAAGGTGGTGGCCGAGAATGTCGATGAGATCCTTTGGCCAGGCCAGTCGGTCGAGGTGGCCTTAACCGTGGAGGTGCGCGCGCGCATGCTCGCGGTGCCGGCGGCGGCCGTGCTGCCCGCGCAGCAGGGCATGATCACCTGGCTGATCGGTCCGGACAACAAGGTGACGCCCCGCGTCGTGACGGTTGCGCGCATTGTCGGCCAACTGGCCTATCTGAGCGGCGGCGTCAGCGTCGGCGATCGTGTCGTCACCGATGGCCAGATCCGGCTGGCGCCCGGCGCGCGCGTCACGATCGAGGAGCCGCGGCGCCCACCAGGGGCACCGGCGTCGCCCGAGCGGAGCGCCGACGGCAGGGGTTAGGCCAAGTAATCAAGGCCAAAGCTTGAGGCCGAAGCTTCAGGTCGGAGTTTAAGGCTCGAACGGTTAGGGCCCAGGGATCGAAGCAAATGCGTCTTTCGGAGCTGTGCATCCGCCGCCCGGTCATGACCACGCTACTCATGGCCTCGCTGTTGCTGGCGGGCTTTTTTGGCTATCGGCAGCTGCCGATCGCGGCGATCCCGCGCATCGACGTGCCGACCATCACGGTTTCGGTGCAGTATCCAGGTGCCAGCCCCGATACCATGGCGGTATCGGTTGCCGCCCCGCTCGAGCGGCAATTTTCGACCATTGCCGGCGTCACCTCCATTACCTCCCTCAACACGGAAGGGCGTACACAGATCACGCTCGAGTTCGATCTCAACCGCAACATCGACGCCGCCGCGCTCGATACCCAGTCGGCCATTTCGGTGGCGGCATCGCGCCTGCCCGAAGACCTGCCAACGCCGCCGGCCTACCGCAAAGTCAACCCGGCCGACTCGCCGGTGATATTCCTGGCGCTGACCTCCGAGACGGCCTTGTCGCAGGAGATGAACGAGTTTGCCGACAAGGTCATGAGCCCGCGCTTGTCGATGCTGCCTGGCGTAGCCCAGGTCAATATCCAGGGCGCCCAGAAGCAGGCCGTGCGCATCAAGTACGATCTCGATGCCTTGGCCACGCGCGGCATTTCGGTGGAGGACATTCGCCAGGCGGTGGCGGCGCAAGCCAACATCTCCCCGATCGGCAGCATCCGCACTCAGAACCAGATCTACATCCTGGACGTGAAGGGGGCAGAGCCGACGGCGGCCTATTTCAAGCCACTGATCGTCGCCTGGCGCAATGGTGCGCCGGTGCGCCTGCAGGATATCGCCAAGGTCGAGGACTCCGTGGAGATCGAGGAGTCGAGGGCCGAGTTCAACGCCATGCGCTCGATCATCGTATCGATCCAGCGCCAACCGGATGCCAATACGGTGGCGGTGACCGACGCCGTGCGCACGATTCTGCCGCAGTTTGAACGCGAAATGCCGCCCACCATCAAGCTCTCGGTGCTCAGCGATCGTTCCGAATCAATCCGCGATTCGGTGCACGATGTGCAGATCACCCTGATGCTGACGGCGATCTTGGTCATTCTCGTGATCTTGGCCTTCCTGCGCACCTGGCGCGCGACCTTCATTCCAGCCCTGGCCCTGCCGCTGTCTATCATCGGCACCTTCGCCGGCATGGCCTTGTTCGGCTTCTCGCTCGACAACGTTAGCTTGCTTGCCCTCACGCTGGCGCTTGGGTTCGTTGTCGACGATGCCATCGTGGTGCTCGAGAACATCGTGCGTTACGTCGAACAGGGCATGAAGCCGTTCGAAGCGGCCATCAAGGGCGCCAACGAGATCGGCTTTACCGTGCTGTCGATCACCATCTCGCTGGTGGCGGTGTTCATCCCGATACTTTTCATGGGCGGGATCGTCGGCCGCTTCTTCTTTGAGTTCGCGATGACGATCAGCCTCGCCATCTTGCTATCCGGCCTCGTCTCGCTGACGCTGACGCCGATGCTGTGCTCGCGATTGCTCAAGGCGCACCATGGTGAGACCAAGCCGGGCCTGCTCTCACGCGCCTTCGAAGGCGGCTACAACGCCATGGCGACCGGCTACCGCGTCACCCTGGACGCATCGCTCAAGGTGCCAGCCCTGATGATCCTGCTCGTGCTCGGCACCATCGTTGCCACCGTCTACGCCTTCGGCATCGTCAAGAAGGGCTTTTTGCCGACCGAGGACACCAACATCATCATCGTGCGCACCGAGGCAGCGCCCGACATCGCCTTCCAGGCCATGCTCGATCGGCAAAGGATCGTCTCGGAGCGCATTAGGGCGGATCCCGACGTGCTGTACGTCAATTCCAACGTGCAGCAGACCAGCTTCAACCCGACCTTGAACCGCGGTTCCATTTTCGTGCAGCTGAAGGCGCGGCCGGATCGGCTCAATCGGGGCAGCATCAGCGATGTGCAAAATCGTCTGCGCCGCAGCCTGTCCGGCATTCCGGGTATCCGCGCCTTTCCAGTGCCGCTGCAGAACTTGCGCATCGGCAGTCGCAGCGGCGCCGCGCTTTATCAATACACTTTGACCAGCGTCAATCAGGCCGAGCTTTATGACAACGCCCAACGGCTAATCGAGCGCACCAAGCAGGCGCCGGGCTTCACCGATGTCACCAGCGACCTAACGCTCGGCGCACGGCAGCTGACGCTCAACGTCGATCGCGACGCGCTGGCGCGCTACGGCGTCACCATGGATACCTTCCGCTCGACGCTCTATTCCGCGTTCGGGACGCGCCAGATCGCCACCGTCTACACCCCCTCCAACGACTACCAAGTGATCATGGAGACCGACAAGGCGCGCACACTCGACCCCAGCGTGCTGTCGAAGATTTTCGTGCGCTCGAGCACGGGCCAGCAGGTGCGCCTCGACGCCATGGCAACGGTAACACTCGGACCAGGCCCGGTGTCGGTCGCGCGGCAAAGCCAGCTACCGGCGGTGACCATCACCTTCAATCTGGCACCGGGCTACACGCTGGGCGAAGCCGTGGCGGCCATGCGCGACCTCGAACGCGAAGTAAAAATGCCGGCCACCATCACCGGGCAATTTGCCGGCACGGCGCAGGTCTTCGAAAGCTCCTTCCGCGATCAGCCGCTGCTCATTGCCGCCGCCATCCTGACCATCTACATCGTGCTTGGCATTCTCTATGAGAGCTTCATCCACCCGATCACGATCCTGTCGGGGCTGCCCTCGGCCAGCCTGGGTGCGCTGGCGATCCTTTGGCTGTTCGACGTCGAGCTCACCATCATCGCCGTGATCGGCATTATTTTGCTGGTCGGGATCGTCAAAAAGAATGCCATCATGATGGTGGATTTCGCCATTGAGGCCCGCGCCCGCGGCGCAACCCCGCACGAGGCCATTCGGGAGGCGTGCCTGCTGCGCTTCCGGCCGATCATGATGACCACCATGGCAGCCTTATTCGGTACCCTGCCGATCGCGGTCGGCTGGGGCGCGGGGGCGGAGTTGCGCCAGCCGCTGGGGTTGACCGTCGTCGGCGGCCTGGCCGTTTCGCAATTGCTCACGCTCTATATTACGCCGGCCATCTACCTGATGATGGAACGGCTGGGCACCCGGCTCGGTGCAGGGCGGCGAGAGCACATTCCCGCCGCGGCCGCAACCGAGTCGGAGCCGCGGCCGTTGGCGGCCGAGTGAGGAATTGGCGCTCGGCGCCAAGCTCGGCGCCGGCCGGAGCCGAGGCCTTCGGCGCCGGGCTCGGCCGCATCTGCTGCGCCGCGGGCACAGCCCGACGCGAGCCCGACTAGCCTTGCGCCAATTTCGTGCCTATTGTTCCGCCCACGGTCCTGTGGGGAGGGCTATGCCATGCGCAAGCTCGTGGTGTTCGTGCTCGGGGTCGCCTTGGCGCTGGGCGGCTTGGCTTCTTCGAGCGCCGCGGCGCCCGAAAAACGAGTGGCGCTCGTGATCGGCAATGCCGGCTATTCGGGCATCAGCCCCTTGCAGAAACCGCTTAACGACGCCCAGAAAATGGCCGAGGTGCTGCGCGGGTTGAACTACGAGGTGATCCTCGGGCTCGATGCCAGCAAGCATGACCTCGACGGCCTGGCCCAGAGGTTCCGCGCCGCGCTCAAGGGCGCCGACGTCGGCTTCTTCTTCTATTCCGGGCACGGATTTCAGACCAATCGCGTCGAACAGCAGCACCCGATCAATCACATTGTGCCGGTCGACTTCAATGTCCACGACGTCAACACGGCGCCGAGCTCGCTGGCCCTCGACGTCGTCATCGAGGCAATCCGCAGCCAGGCGCGGGTCGGTTTCATTTTCATGGACGCCTGCCGCAACGACCCGCAGCTGACCGCAGCCTCGGAGCGTTTGGCCAGCAACACGCGCAGCGTCACCATTGCGCGGGGGTTCGCACCGGTTGCCGTGGTGGAGCGGGCACCGGCGACCAAGGTCAGCATCGCCAAAGGACCAACCGGGCTGTTGATCGCCTATGCCACCGACCCGGGCAATGTGGCGTTGGAAGGCGATAGCGGCACGCTTAGCCCCTTCACCGGCGCGCTCGCCAAGCATCTCCTCACTCCCGGGCTGAGCGCTGCCGAAATCATGGGGCGGGTCTCCGCGGAGGTGTCGGCACAAACGCGCGGCCAACAAACGCCCTGGAATGTGTCATCGCTTACGGCCGGCACCTACCAATTCACGCCCAGGCCACCGGCGGCTGCGGGCTCAGGGACGGCGAAGGCGCCGGCGGCCCGTCCCGGCGGGGGCGCGCTGCCTCCCAACTTGGGGGTCGGCGTCGGCAGCGGTCTTTAAGGCCGCGGACACGGCCGGGCCGTCATTTGACGATTTCGTAGCTCGTTAAGGCATAGCCCCAGCGCTTCAATTCGTCGCGCTCGCTGCCGCCGGCGCGCGCGCGGGCGGCGAGCGCCACCTCGATTTGCCGGATGATACGCATCAGAAAACTCGGCGGATCGTTGACCGGCTGGAAGCCCTTGCTGACCACGACCTTGGTGGCAGCAAAGCGCTCGATGTCGAATTCTTCGGGCACGACCACGGCCAAGAGCTCGCCCTTGCCGAGCGGTTCGACCGCCTGGAAGGCCGTAAAGCCCGGGTAGTCGGGACCCGGCACGGTCACCTGCTGGGCGGCCCGGACGTGGCCCAGGTCAGCGGCCGTCACGAAGCGGTTGGGGTAGATCAGCGTCACCTCCCGGCTGGCATTGATGTCGAGGATGATCAGCTTGCCGGCGACGTCGCTCAGCGCCTCGAAGATCACCTGCTGGCCCAGGCGCACGCGATTTCCGCCGCGAATGCCGAGTTTCAGGCGGCCTTTGCTGGCCCCGAGCAGGCCCTCGAGCTGCTTCAGTCCCTCTTGCAGCAAGACCGGATTCAGCTGCGCCGCCCCACTCGGCTCGAGGGCAGGCGCCGCGCCGGTCAGAGGACCGGTGTGGCGTTGGATCCAGTCGGCATAATGCGAAATGCGAGTATAGACCCCGTAGGCGTTGCGTTCAGCGCACCCCTCGCCCCAACTGACGATGCCGACCTGCCAGGGGCAGCCGTGCGCATCGGTCATGATCAAGGGGCCGCCGCTATCGCCCTGGCAGCTGTCCTTGCCGCCCTCTTCGAGGCCGGCACAAATCTGCCCGGCACCGATCGCCGCATTGGCGTATCGGCCCTTGCACCTGGTCTGTGCCACCGTCTCGACGGCGGTTTCCAAAAGCATCGCCGACCCAGCATAAAGCTCGCCGCGACCATCGGAGCGGCTAAAGCGGTTGAGCTGCTGTGATTTGGTGTAGCCAAAGCCGGCCACGCGCACCTGTGCACTGCCGGTCGGGTCGGGATCGGTGCTGCCGGACAGGGATATTCGGCTGAGTTGGCCGCGCCAGGGTCGGCCGAGTTTGAGCAGCGCAATATCGTCGCCCTGGTTGGGCGCAATCGCCTCGAGGGCGCCAGCCTGTTCGGCCTCAGACGCCCGGAAGGCGGCGTCGACCGCGGCCCGATAGCGCTCGTGCATCACGACCTGCTCGACCGGATAGACGTGCTGTGCATTGGCCGACCGCAGATCGCCGACGCCAAGCACGATCTCCAGACGCCCCGCATGTTCTTCGCCGCGGGAATTGCGCAGCGCGCCGGTCAGCTGGGCGACGTAGGTCGGCAGGCAATGCGCCGCGGTCAAAACCCAGCGCTCGCTGATGGCGGCAGCCCCGCAGAAATAGCGCGACACCTGTCCCGTGTCGGAGTGCAACCGAAGCGTGGCGATGCCCGGCCAATCGGGCAGGCGCGCATTCTCGCCGCCGACGATTTTTGTGCGCGCACTGCTGCACTGGCGCTCCTGCGCCCAACCGTGCCCGGCCGATGCCAGGAGCGCGCTGCAAGCCAGCACAACAACGGGAAAGATCGCCCACCCCACGCTGCGCTCAGCGCAGCCGCGGTCCCACCGGCCGCGCATGTCCCCCTCCCAACCCATGTAGCCCCCCGACCCCAACGTACCCCGCCCCCGGTTCCCAGCCACTCTCGCTGCCCCGGCCCGGGCGCCAAGCTATCTCCTGGCTGCCAAGAGTATAGGCAGTCGAGCTCCGCTCCAAGCCTGCCTCCAGAAGATAGCGCGCCGACCCTTTGGCGCGCTCGCCTGGCCCAGTCCCGGTCGCAGCCGACCCGCCCCGAAGCTCGATGGTGCACGAGCTGCGGGGCGGGCAAAGCCCACAATTTTCCGCGTCCCGCCCTTCTCCGCGCCGTTCTCGTCCTCGGCTAGGGACTGCGGCCCCCGGGGCGCTGCGCCTCAGGCCGGCATGCGTCCCATCAAGGCCATGAGAACAACGACGACCAGCACCAGGCCGACGAGCCCCGATGGGCCGTAGCCCCAGCCCCGGCTATAGGGCCAGGACGGCAGAGCCCCGAGGAGGGCCAGAATCAGGATGATGAGCAAAACCGTTGATAGCGTCATGGGTGAGCTCCTTGCACGAGTGAAATTTGCGGCACGAGTGAAATTTGCGATCTGTGCGCCAATGCCGATCACCCTGGCACGGTTCCCGCTGCACCGCGGTTCAGGCCCCCTGCCGCGGCGCTGGGCTGGCGTCAGCAAACCCAT
>DASTMQ010000458.1:0-2789 GCA_035714005.1 Hyphomicrobiaceae bacterium | reverse complement strand
CCCTTGCGTCCCAGGCACCACGCCCATGCTCAAATAGACGCCAGATTGTGCGCAAGGTTTGGGCGTGCCCTTGACAGGCCCGCTGGCAGATTTGCCTATGTCAGCCCAGGGAGCGGGCAGACTGGGGAGGGATTGCAATGCCAGACGTGCAAAAGGGCTTGGAAAGCCTGCAGGCGGGCGCCGATGTGCTCTTCCTCCTGGTCGGCGCGGTGCTGGTGTTTGCCATGCACGGCGGCTTCGCCTTTTTGGAGGCGGGCACCGTTCGCCACAAAAACCAGGTCAACGCGCTGTGCAAGATCCTGGTCGACTTTTCCGTGTCCACGGTTGCCTATTTCTTCCTGGGCTTTGCCATTGCCTATGGCACCACCTTTCTCGTCAGTGCCGAGACGCTGAGTGGGAGCGGCAAGGGCTTCGACCCGCAGGGCTACACGCTTGTAAAATTCTTCTTCCTGCTGACCTTCGCTGCCGCCACACCGGCCATCGTCTCCGGCGGCATCGCCGAGCGCGCACGCTTCCTGCCCCAGTGCGTCGCCAGCGGCTTGATCGTCGGCCTGTTTTATCCGTTCTTCGAGGGCATCGTCTGGAATAAGAACTTCGGGCTGCAGGAGGCCTTCTTCAAGGCTCTGCTGGGCGAGGAGTTCCACGACTTTGCCGGCTCGATCGTGGTACACGCGGTCGGCGGTTGGATTGGCTTTTCGGCCGTCCTCATCCTAGGGCCTCGCCTTGGCCGCTATGAGGGCAAACGCACCACCGGGATCCCGCCATCCTCCATCCCCTGGCTGGCGATGGGCTCCTGGCTCCTGTGCATCGGCTGGTTCGGCTTCAACGTCATGAGCGCGCAATCGCTCAAGACCGTTACGGGTCTCGTCGCTATGAATTCCCTGATGGCCATGGTCGGCGGCATTATTGCCGCCCTGTTTGCCGGTGACGGCGATCCGGGCTTTATCCACAACGGCGCACTGGCCGGTCTCGTTGCCGTGTGCGCCGGCTCCGACGTCATGCATCCGGTGGGCTCGCTGATCGTGGGTGGGGTTGCCGGCGTGATCTTTGTCTATGCCTTTCAGATCGCCACCAGCAGCAAATACAAGCTCGACGACGTGTTGGGGGTGTGGCCGTTGCACGGTTTATGTGGGCTGTGGGGCGGCATCGCCTGCGGCATCTTCGGGCTCAAAGCCTTGGGCGGCATGGGCGGGGTCAGCTTCGCCTCGCAACTCCTTGGCAGCTTGCTCGGGGCGGCCTTCGGCGCCTTTGCCGGCTACGTCATCTACACCGCCGTCGATATGCTGCTTGGCCTGCGGCTGACAGCGGAGGAAGAGCGGCGCGGTGCCGACCTCGCCGTACACAAGATCGGCGCCAATCCCGAAGAAGATGTGCGCATGGGCCGCATCTAGGGCGCAATTGCCGCTGGCGCCATGCTGGCGCAATTTGCTTCTCCCCGGGCGCGCGCCGGCCTAAAAGGCCCCCCCGCGCGCCCCTCCATCAATGGACCACTCATGCACGCTGCTACCGGCCTTGAAACCCTGGCTCAGGGCGCCGTCCTGTCGCCGTTCACCCGCATCAACCGCCTGCTTGCCGGCATCGCACCCGGGACCGCGAAGGTGATCGAGATGACGGCGGGCGATCCCAAGGAGGTCATGCCGGGCTTCGTTCCCGACAAACTGGTGGAAGCCAAGGCCCTGCTTTCGACCTATCCCAAGATCCGCGGCTCGGACGATCTGCGCGGGGCCATCGCCGCCTGGCTCGGCCGGCGCTACGGAATTGCCGACAACATCGATCCGGCCCGCGAGATCCACCCCCTCAATGGCTCGCGCGAGGGCCTGTTTTTCGCCGCGCTGCCCGCGGTTGGCCGCAAGCGCTTTAGCGGTCGGCCGCTGATGCTGCTCCCGAACCCGTTCTACCAGGCCTACCTCGGCGCCACGCTGGGCACCAACTGTGAACCCCACTACCTCAACGCCACGGCCGAGACCGGCCACTTGCCCGATCTGGAGGCGCTGGAGCGCGAAGGGAACATCTTGCACCAGGTGGCGGCCTTCTACCTTTGCTCCCCTGCCAACCCGCAGGGCGCCGTCGCTGCTCCCGACTACCTGCGCAAAGCCTTGGCGCTGGCGCGCCAGTATGACTTCATGCTGTTTCTGGACGAGTGCTACTCCGAAATCTATGCCGGCCAGGAGGCTCCGACCGGCGGCCTCCAGATCGGCGCCGCCACGCCCGAGCGCTACAAGAACCTGATTGTTTTCAATTCCCTGTCCAAGCGCTCGAACCTGCCCGGCATGCGCTCGGGCTTCGCCGCCGGCGATGGCGATTTCCTCGAGACGCTGGCGGAGATCCGCAACCTGACCGCCCCGCAGATGCCCGGCATCGTGCAGCACGCCTCGGCCGCGGTCTGGTCGGAGGAGCAGCACGTCACCGTCATTCGCAGAGCCTACCGGGTCAAATTCGACATCTGCGATGAGCTCCTGACGGGCCGCTTTGGCTATCGGCGCCCGGCCGGCGGGTTCTTCCTTTGGCTCGATATGAGCCATCTCGGCGGAGCTGAGCAAGCGACCTTAACCCTATGGAAACGCTGCGGTGTCAAGGTTACCCCGGGCGTTTACCTGGCGCATGAGGACCGGCACGGCCTCAACCCCGGCCGCAACTACATCCGCGTCGCCTTAGTGCACAACGCGGCGACGATCAGGGAAGCGCTCGAACGCATCGTTGAGACTTGCGCGTAACCGTGTTCTTGGTGGTATGGCGTACCAGGGTATCGATCACACGCCGCTGCTGCCGGCCGCCTTACGCCGGCGCCT
>DASTMQ010000457.1:0-5282 GCA_035714005.1 Hyphomicrobiaceae bacterium | reverse complement strand
CACTGAGCCGCGCTCAGCACCCGCCTGGTTCATCGAGATCGTGTTGCCGACCGCGGCGATCGCGGCGCTGATTATCGTCTGGGAAGCCGTCTGCCAAGTCTTTGGCATCCCTTCCTATATCATCCCGGCGCCGTCGGCGATCTGGAAAGAGACGAGCGCGCTGCCGGGCAACGTCGCCTGGCACACGCTGATCACCGGCAAAACCGTGCTGCTCGGCTTTCTCGTCTCGGTCCTCGTCAGCCTGCCGCTCGCCGTGCTTCTCACCTCTTCGCGCCTGGTCGCGGGCGCCGTCTATCCATTGCTGGTGCTGACGCAAGCAATCCCCAAGGTGGCATTGGCTCCGATCCTTGTCGTCGTGCTCGGCACCAGCGAGCTGCCGCGCGTGGTCGTCACGTTTCTCGTCGCCTTCTTCCCGCTCGTGCTGTCGGTCGCCTCGGGGCTGGTGTCGGTGCCGCCGGACCTGATCGAGCTCGGCCGTGCCTGCCGGGCCAACCGCTGGACCGAACTGTGGCGCATCCGCTTGCCCTATGCCGTGCCCTTCGTCTTCAGCGGCCTCAAGGCGGCCATTGCCCTGGCGGTGGTCGGTGCCGTCGTGGCCGAATTCGTCAACGCCGATGCCGGGCTCGGTTACCTGATCCAAACCTCCACCGCATTTTTCAAGGTGCAGCTTGCCTGGGGCGCCCTGATCATTCTTTCGATCATGGGGATCGTGCTGTTTCAGCTTATCGTCGCGATCGAGCGCATCTTCTTTCCTTGGTCTCCCGGCATCGACAGACCGACCCTTTAAAAAAGGAGCACTCCATGGCGAATGAGCCCATGAGCATCGTGCGCAACGGCCGCGTGCTCGACATCCATGGCCACCGGGCGCCGCCGGCCGATATCCTGATTGCCGGCGACACCATCGCCGAGGTCGGCGCAGCGGGCCTCGCCGCACCGGATGATGCGGTTCTGATCGATGCCAGCGAACGGCTGATCCACCCGGGCCTCATCAACGCCCACACCCACGGTCACGGTAATCTGAGCAAGGGGATGGGCGATCGCTGGACGCTGGAGCTCCTGCTCACGGCAGCGCCCTGGATCAGTGGCAACCGCGCAGCCGAGGACAAATATCTTTCGACCTACATCGGCGCCCTGGAAATGCTGCTCAAGGGTTGCACCGCCTGCTACGACCTGACCGTTGAGTTCCCGCAACCGTCCTCCGAGGGCCTCGGCGCTTGCGCCAAGGCCTATGCCGATGCCGGCCTGCGGGCGGTGGTGGCGCCGATGGTCGCCAACCTCTCCTTCTACGAGGCCATCCCCGGCCTGATCGACATCCTCCCAGCCGGCTTGCAAAAGGACGTCGAGCGTCTGAAGCTCGCCCCCTACGAGGCAAGTATCGCCGCCATGCGCCAGGTGCTCGCCGACTGGCACTTCGATCGCGAGTTCGTCCGTCCGGCGGTCGCCCCAACCATCCCGCATCATTGCAGTGACGAGTTCATGCTTGCCTGCGCCAAGCTCGCGCGCGAATTTGGCGTCGGCCTGCATACGCACGTGCAGGAATCCAAGGCGCAAGTGATCGTCGGCCTCAAGAAATACGGCAAGACGCCGACGGCGCACCTTGAGGACCTGGGACTGATCGGCCCCGACTTCGTCGCCGCGCACGGGGTTTGGCTCGACGCCGACGACATTCAACGGCTTGCCGACCACGGCGCCTCCGTGGCGCACAATCCCGGCAGCAACATGCTGTTGGGCAACGGCATTGCCGCGGTGCGCACCATGCTGGACCGGAAGCTCAACGTCGGCATCGGCACGGATGGGGCGTCCTGTTGCGACAATCAAAACATGTACGAGCAGCTCCGCGTCGCCGCCTACGGCGCCAACGCCAAAGGGCCCGACACCGATCGCTGGCTCAAGAGCGAGGAGATCCTCGCAGCGGCCACGGTCGGCAGCGCCCGGGCGCTGGGCTTTGCCGACAAACTCGGCAGGATCGCCAAGGGCTATAAGGCCGACCTGGTGTTCCTCGATCTCGCCCACCTCAACTGGATCCCCTGCAACGACCCCACCAACCAGCTGGTCCACACCGAAGACGGCAGTGCCGTGCATTCCGTCATGGTTGGCGGCAAAATGCGGGTTGCGAACCGCCAATTGATCGGCGTCGACCTTTCGGCCCTGGCCAAACGAGCCGAAGCCACGCGCGAGCGCTTGGCGGCGCTGAACGCCGGCAACAAGGCCCTGTTCGAACGTCTGCAGGGTCTCGTCAACGGCTTCTGTCCCGGGCTCGCCAAGACGCCCTACCACATCGACCACTTCGCCGGCGCCCATCACGCCCATTGAGGCCGCAAGGCTAGTGGCGGTGCGCCGGCCGAAGCTCGCCCGGCAGCCGGCTCGCAAAACCCGTGCCGGCGCCGGGCTCAGGTGAGCGACGGTCGGGTGCGCAGTAGGCAGGCCAGCGGCACGGCGAGCGCGGCCGTCCAGGCCATGACGTGGAAGGCGTTGACGTAGCCGATCATTGCCGCCTGACGCTGCAGCTCGTTGGCGACCTGCATCAGGCCGCTGGCCGTGTCGAGGCTCCAGGGCGCGGGCAGACTGGGGTAGAGCAGCGTCTCGCGGTAGGGTGTCACGAACTCGGTCAAGCGCGCGTAATTCATGGAGGTGGAGCGCACCAACACCATCACCACCAACGAGATGAACAGGCTGGAGCCGAAGTTGCGCATCATGGTGAAGACGGCGGCGCCCTCGGTGATCCGGTGGCGCGGCAGGGTGGCGAAGGCCAGCACCGTCATGGGCGTGAAGGCGACGCTTTGGCCGAGCCCCATCAGGTAGTGGCTCCAGAACAGGCCAAACTCGGTGACGTTAATATCGAACCCGGCCATCCAGAAACCGCCCGCGGCCTGGATTGCAAGCCCCATGCCGATCGCCGCCCTGGGGGCGATGCGCGTGAGCTGGGCGATGAAAAAGAAGGCCGTCCAGTTGCCGAGCCCGCGGGAGGCGAGCAGCAAGCCGATGGCGTTGTCGGGGTAGCCGCGCAGATCGTGCAGGAGACTTGGAAACAGCACCAGGGTTGTGAACGTCAGCATGCCCATGACGAAGGCGATCAGGGTGCCGACGGCGAAATTGCGATCGAGCAACAGGCGCGGATCGAGGAAGGGTCGCTCGGCGGTCAGGCAGTGGGCAACGAAGATCCACAGCGACAGCGCGCAAACGAAGGCGCAAATCACGATCTCCTGTGACTCGAACCAGTCGAGCCGTTGGCCGCGGTCGAAGATCAGTTGGGCGGCGACGACGGCGGCGGAAAGGGCGAGGAAGCCGGTCCAATCGAAGTGCACCTTTGTCCGCGCCGTGTGGTCGGCAAGCGCGAACCAGATGCAGATCAGCGCGCAGATGCCCGGTGGAACGATCATGAAGAACGCCCAGCGCCAATTGTAGGCCTCGGTTGCGACGGCGCCGACGATGGGCCCCGCCACCGGCCCGAACACGGCGCCCACGCCCCACATGACGATGGCAAACGCGTGCAGGTGCGGCGGGAAGGTGGCGAGCAAGATGGCTTGGCCCATGGGCATGATCGGCGCCCCGAACAATCCCTGGGCCACGCGCGCAAGGATCAGCGTCTCGAGGCTGTTGGCAAGGCCGCACAGGAAGGAGGAAACGGTGAAGCCCAGCACCGTGCCGAACATGAGGTTGCGCCAGCCGAAGCGGCTCGACAGCCAGCCGGTCATGGGCGTCGCCACGGCGGTGGCCACCAGGTTCAAGGTGATTACCCAGGCGATTTCGTCCTGGGTCGTCGACAACGTGCCGCGCACCTGCGGCAGTACCAGGTTGGCGAGCGTGATGGTCATGCCGAACAGCATGTTGGAGAGCTGCACCATCAGCAGGGTCAGCCACTGCTTGCCGCTGAGGCTGAATATGCCGCCCTCGCCCGCCCTGCCGCTCATAGCGTTACGCGCCTGCCGTTGCCAGCGGCGAGCTTCGGGCAGGCGGGTGAGGATGTCCATGTGGAAGTTGCGTACAAAGGCGCGGGGCTGGCGCGCCGCAAGCGCGGTTCAAGGCTTGCGGCCCTGCCCCCCCAACTGCGCAAGAACCCTTGCTTGAGGGGACCCGGCGATGCAGTGTCGTGAGGACGCTGCGGGAGGCCAACGCCGGTTTCTCCGCCTTGGGGCTTTGCAACGAACGGAGTGCACCATGAGGACGAGGCGAGAGGTACTGGTCGGGACGGCAGCCATGCTCGCCCTGCCGGCGAAGGGAGGCGCGCAAGCAGAACCACCCAAGCCGAAACAGCTGGTCATCAACGCCTCTGGCGGCTCCCAGATCGCCTCGCTGCGCCAGAACTATTTCAACGACTTCGAAAGGGAAACCGGGATCAAGATCGTCGATACCAGCCCGACCGATTTCGGCAAACTTCGCGCCATGGTCGAGAGCGGCAACGTGGTCTGGAACATCACCGAGATTGGCGGTCAAGACGGCTACCGCGTAACCCAGATGGGTCTGGCGGAACCGATCGATGCCAAAATCGTCGATCGCGGCAAGTTCCAGCCGCAGGCGCAGATGAGCCACGTCTTCTCACCCAGCTGCTACTCGACCGTAATCGCCTATCGGCCCGACGCTTTTCCCAAGGGAGCGCCGAAGTCTTGGGCCGAGTTTTGGGACGTTGCCGCCTTCCCGGGCCCGCGCAGCCTGCGCAACCACCCGGTGGACAATCTCGAGGCGGCGCTGATGGCCGACGGCGTGCCAACCGACAAGCTTTACCCGCTGGACGTCGATCGCGCCTTCAAGAAGCTCGATGCGATCCACAAACACATCAACGTCTGGTGGACCACGGGGCAGCAGCCGGCGCAGTTGCTCGTCGACAAGGAAGTGGTGTTGGCGACCGGCTGGAACGGGCGTTTCTACGACCTCATTCGCAAGGAGGCACCGCTCGCAATGGAATGGAACGGCGGCGTCCTCAAACAGGGTAGCTGGGTGGTGCCGAAGGGCGCCAAGGACCAATACTGGTCGATGAAAGTGTTGGCGCTGATGAGCGATCCCAAGCGCCAAGCGGCCAATGCCGAGGTTCTCGGCTACTCGGGCATGCACTTGGAGTCCAACCAGTACGTGGCCGAAAAGATCCGCCCGCTGCTGCCGCTCTACCCTGACAACCTGAAAAAGCAGATTTGGCTCGACCAGGAGTGGTGGACCAAGAACGGCGCCGAAATGGGCGAGCGCTGGAACAAGTGGATGCTGTCCAAGGCATGATGCGCTTGCCCGCCGCCACCAAGCTTGCCCCCAGCGGCCGCTCAGCAACGCTTGATGCGAAAAGATGAGCGACG
>DASTMQ010000456.1:0-5208 GCA_035714005.1 Hyphomicrobiaceae bacterium | reverse complement strand
ATCGGTCGCGCCATCGCCCTGGCGCTGGCGCGGGAAGGCGCAGCGGTGCGCTGCGTCGATGTGGACGCCGACCGCAACGGCGCGCTGGTCGCCGAGATCCGTCAAGCGGGGGGACGTGCCGAGGCCGTGACGGCAGATCTGAGCAGCGCCCAGGGCTGGCGCGCCGCCCTGCCCGGCGAGGCCAGCCCTTGCGCCATGTTCGTGCACTCCGCCTCGCCGGCTCGCAGGGAAGCCGATGGGGCGCTCGCGGTCTCGGAAGAGACCTTCGATCAGATGCTCAACACCAACGTGCGTTCGGGATTTCTGTTGGCCCGCGAGCTCGGCCGGCGCATGCGCGCCGCCGCCATCAAGGGCCGCATGCTCTTCATCACCTCGCTGCACGCCGAGACCCCGCGCAATCTTCCCCATTACTCCGCTGCCAAGGCGGCACAGACCATGGTGGTGAAGGAGCTTGCCCGGGCGCTGGGTCCGGCCGGCATCCGCATCAATGCGCTGGCGCCGGGCGCGGTCCCCGGCGGCGGCTTTAATGCCGCGGCCTTCGACTTGGCGGGCAAGATCCCCCTCGGCCGGCTCGGCCGGGCCGAGGACATGGCCGCGATGGCACTGGCGCTGCTCTCGGACCGCTTCGCCGGCTATGTCACGGGGACAACCGTGGTCGTCGACGGCGGCATCGCGCTCTACAACTGGATCCCGCTGCCCGCGCCCTAGCCCCGGGGGATCCCAGCCCCTTGCGGTTCGGGCCGCGTCGCGACGGCCGCAGCGAGCGACCCTCGCCTCTTCCTCCCCCCGGTGCGGCTTGGGGCCCGCACGAAGAGCCGCCTTGGCGCGCCAAGCCCGGTTGCGCGCCGCGACGAGCGCCGCTATAACGCCCGCCAAATTGGGGCTCATAGCGGCGAAGCGCGCCGACCCCGCTTTCCATCAGGAGTTGGTCGCCATGGCTCAGGCCAATGAGATCAAAGCGTCCGCGCGTGCGTGCGCAGGCAAGGGCGGCGCCCGGGCGATTCGCCGTCAGGGCAACGTTCCCGGTGTGCTCTACGGCGACAAGGCGGAGCCGCAAAACATCGCGCTCGACTTTAAGGATCTCGTGCTGGCCGTCGGGCGTGGCAAGTTCTTGTCGACGGTGCACGATCTCAGTTTGGACGGTACCACGTGCCGGGTGATCCCGCGCGAAGTTCAGCTCGATCCCATCAAGGATACGCCGCTGCACGTCGATTTCCAGCGCGTCGGGCCCGGCGCCCGCATTCGTGTCAACGTGCCGGTGCGGTTCATCAACGAGGCGCTCTCGCCGGGCCTCAAGCGCGGTGGCGTGCTCAACATCGTGCGCCATGAGGTCGAGGTGACGGCGCCAGCCGACGCAATCCCGGATTTCTTCGAGTTCAATCTCGAGGGCCTGGAGATTGGCCGTTCGGTGCATATCTCGGCGACCCAGATGCCCGCGGGCGTGAAGCCGACCATCATCAACCGCGATTTCACCGTCGCCACCATCGCCGGCCACAAGATCGAAGAAGAGACCACCACGACGCCCGATGCGGCGGTGGCCGCCGAAGGCGCGGCCGCGCCGGAGGCAGGCGAGGCCCCCGCCGCTGCGGCGCCCGGCGATGCTAAGGCCGCCGGCAAAGAGCCCGCCGGCAAGGCTCCCGCCGGCAAGGAGGCCGCCAAACCGGCTGCAACCAAGCCTGCGGCGGGCAAGAAATAGTTTGGCGCCGCCGGTGCGGCGCCTGTGGCGGCGGACAAGCGTGACATGAAGCTTTTGGTCGGCCTCGGCAACCCGGGCAGCGCCTACGCGCGCCAGCGCCACAACGTCGGCTTCATGGCGCTCGATCGGATTGCCGCGCGTCACGACCTGGGGGCCTGGAAAAAGCGCTTCCATGGCCTCAGCAGCGACGGCGTCATCGGCGGGCGACGCGTCGTGCTTTTGAAACCGCACACCTACATGAATGATAGCGGCCGCTCCGTCCAGGATGCGCAACGCTTTCTCAAAATTGCCGACGCCGACATTTTGGTGTTCCACGACGAGCTCGATCTGGCGCCGGGCAAGGTGCGGCTGAAGACGGGCGGCGGCAACGCCGGACACAACGGCTTGCGCTCGATCACGGCCCACATTGGCAACGACTACGGCCGCGTGCGGCTGGGGATCGGCCACCCCGGGGCCAAACACCTGGTGAGCGGCTATGTGTTGCACGACTTCGCCAAGGCCGATGCGGACTGGCTCGAACCGCTGCTTGATGCGATCGCGGCTGCGGCGGGCCGACTGGCCGCCGGCGACGAGCAGCGCTTTCTCGCCGAGGTTGCGCGCGCCACCAGCAAGCCCGGTCCAGCCAAGCGCGATGGCCGCCCGGACGGCGGCAAAGACGGTGGCCAAAACTCGTCGCCCGAACCGCGCCGGGGCGGCGAGCCGCGGCCCAAGCCGATCAGCGCCTTTGCGGAAAACCTCAAACGCTGGCTCAAGGGTCGCGGGCAAACGGACTGAAATCATGGGCTTCAAATGCGGCATCGTCGGTCTGCCCAACGTTGGCAAGTCGACCTTGTTTAACGCCTTGACGCAGACGGCCGCCGCGGAGGCGGCCAACTATCCCTTCTGCACGATCGATCCCAACGTCGGCGAGGTCGGCGTGCCCGACCCGCGCCTCGACCGGCTTGCCGGCATCGCCAGGTCGGCCGCCGCGGTGCCAACCCGGCTTACATTCGTCGACATCGCCGGCCTCGTGCGCGGCGCCTCGCAGGGCGAAGGCCTCGGCAACCAATTTCTTTCCCACATTCGCGAGGTCGATGCCGTTGCCTATGTGCTGCGCTGTTTTGAGGATGCCGACGTTGGCCACGTCGAGGGCCGGATCGATCCGATCGGCGACGCCGACACGGTCGAGACCGAACTCATGCTGGCAGATCTGGACAGCCTGGAACGGCGCCGCGAACCCCTGCAGAAAAAAGCCAATTCCGGCGAGAAGGACGCCAAGGTGCAGCTCGCGCTGATCGACAAGGCGCTGGCGCTCGTGCGCGAGGGCAGGCCGGCGCGGCAGGCGCAACTCGCCCCGGAGCAGGAGCGACCCTTTCGTCAGCTGCAGCTGTTGACCGCCAAGCCGGTGCTTTATGTGTGCAACGTCGATGAGGCCTCGATCGGCGGCAACGCGTTGTCGGCCAAGGTCGGGGCGCGGGCCAAGGCCGAAGGCGCCGGCTCGGTCACAATTTGCGCCAAGATCGAGGCCGAGTTGGCGAGCCTCGCCGAACAGGACCGTGGGGACTATCTTGCGCACCTGGGCCTGGCCGAGCCGGGCCTATACCAGCTGATCCGCGAGGGCTACCGGCTGCTCGACCTCATCACCTTTTTTACGGCTGGCCCAAAGGAAGCGCGCGCCTGGACCGTGCCGGCGGGCACCAAGGCGCCAGCGGCCGCGGGCGCCATTCATACCGATTTCGAACGGGGTTTTATCCGCGCCGAAACCATTGCCTACGACGACTACGTGGCGGCGGGCGGAGAGCTCGGCGCCAAGGAAGCGGGCAAGATGCGGCTCGAGGGCAAGGAGTACGTCGTCAAGGACGGCGACGTCATGCTGTTTCGTTTTGCGAACTGAAGCCGAGCGCCGGGCGGCGCGCGCCGTCAAAGCGCCACTTCGGTCCTGGCGTCGAAAAAGTGCAGGCGCTCGGGGTTGACCGCAAGGCGCAGTTGGTCCTGCACCTTGGCTTGGGTGGCCGGATCGACGGCGGCCACCATGGAATCCTCGCCGACGCGGACGTCGAGCAGGATTTCGGACCCCAATTTCTCGATCACCTCGACCCGGGAATTGAAGGTGAGCCCCGTGGGATCGCCGGCGCGGGCAACGTACAGGTCCTCGGGCCTGATCCCCAGCATCAGCTGACGTCCGAGGTGCCCGCGCAGGCGCTCGGCCTGCGCCCCGGGGATCTCGAGTTCCAGTCCGGCGTTCTTTGCCGTGATGCGACCGTTGCCGTCGGCCATGGTCACGGTGGCGAAGTTCATTGCCGGCGAGCCGATGAAGCCCGCCACAAATTTGTTGGCAGGGCGATTGTAGAGCTCGAGCGGATCGCCGACCTGTTGCACGACGCCATCCTTCATCACCACGACGCGGTCGCCGAGCGTCATGGCCTCGACCTGGTCGTGGGTGACGTAGACCGCCGTGGTGCCAAGTCGCTGGTGCAGTTTCTTGAGCTCAACGCGCATCTGTACGCGCAACTTGGCGTCGAGATTGGACAGCGGCTCGTCGAACAGGAAGACCTTGGGATGGCGCACGATGGCGCGGCCGAGCGCAACGCGCTGACGTTGCCCACCGGAAAGTTGGCGCGGCTTGCGCATCAGGTACTCGCCGATGCCGAGAATGTCGGCCGCGTCCTTGACGCGCTGGGCGATCTCCTTCTTCTCGAACTTGCGCATTTTGAGGCCGAACGCCATGTTGTCGAACACGCTCATGTGCGGGTAGAGCGCGTAGTTCTGGAACACCATGGCGATGTCGCGATCCATCGGGGCGAGGTCATTGACCACCTGGCCGTCGATCGAAATATCGCCGGCGCTGATGGCCTCGAGCCCGGCAATCATGCGCAACGTCGTGGTCTTGCCGCAGCCCGATGGGCCGACGAAAACCACGAATTCCTTGTCCCGGATCTGCAAGTTGACGTCTTTGACCGCGTGCACGGTGTCGTAGAACTTGTTGATGCCCTTGAGTACGACCTGCGCCATTCGCTCCCGTCCGCCTCCACCCACTGCGCCGTCGCGTTGCCGCGCGCGCTGCTGTTGCCCGTCAGCCTTTCACCGAACCTGTCAGCCCCGATACGTAGTGTTCCACAAAGAAGGAATAGGCGACCGCCACCGGTATCGAGCCCAGCAATGCGCCCGCCATCAGCGGTCCCCAGAAGAACACATCGCCGCGGATCAGCTCGGACGTCACGCCCACCGGCACCGTCTTTTGCGCCGGCGAGGACAGGAACACCAGAGCATAGATGAACTCGTTCCAGGATAGCGTGAAGGCGAAGATGCCGGCCGACAGGATGCCGGGAATGGCGACCGGAATGATGATGTAGAGCATCGCCTGCCACCGTGAGGCGCCATCGATGCGGGCGCATTCTTCGAGCTCCTTCGGCACTGCCTTGAAGTAGCCCATCATCAGCCAGGTGCAGAAGGGAATGAGAAAGGTCGGATAGGTAAGGATCAGCGACCAGGGGGTGTCGCCCAGATTGTAATTGCGGATGATCTCGGCCAGC
>DASTMQ010000455.1:0-12828 GCA_035714005.1 Hyphomicrobiaceae bacterium | reverse complement strand
CGCGCGCCGCCGGCGCGCAAACGATTGTGCCGAAGACATCGGCAAATAAGGCGCCGCATCAAGCCGTCGTCGAGGTAACCAAGCGGTCTGAAGCGGTTGGCAATGCCTGCCTAAGGCCACTGCCAGCGCCTGACACGCATGGGGGACAAGTCGTTGGCGGACTGCATGCGTTCCGTCTCGGCCATGCTACCGGTCTGCGTGGCCATGAACCGGCTCGCCGCCCAGGATGCCAAACGCCTCAAGGACCTGGCCAAGGTTTGCGCCGACGTGTGCCGGGATTGCGAGGCCGAATGCCGCAAACAGGAATTCCATCATAGAATGCAAACGCCGTGCAGAGGCGTGCGCCGCCACGCTCAAGGTCCTGACCTCCCTCTGAAATTACTGCGACGGCGACCCACTCGGTCGAGCGCCTCGTCTTGCTTGAGCTCTGTGCCCTGGGGGCTTCCTGGTGGGCTGAGCCATAGCTCGGCAGGGGTGGGCAGCCCGCCTGCTGTTCCCGCCCCGTTCCTTGATTCTGGCGCCTCGAGCACCATATTCCCCAGCGAGCACCAAGGGCGCCCAAACCGGGGCCTGCGTCGCGGGACGAAACCGTTCGCGGCAGGTGCTTATAAAGATTTGGCCGCTTTTTAAGGAGGGCCCATGTCGCGCGTTTCCCTGCTGTCGAGCCCACTATTGCTGGGTTTTGAGGACATGGAACGGCTGATCGATCGGGTTGGCAAGGGCGGCGATGGCTATCCCCCTTACAACATCGAACGGGTCACGGAAAATAGCGTAAACGGCAGTGCAGCAGGGGGGGAAGCCCTGCGCATTACCCTGGCCCTCGCGGGCTTCCGGCGCGAGCAGCTTGAGGTCACGCTTGAGGACAATCAACTGGTGATCCGCGGCCGCCAGGAGGAGGATAAGTCGCGAGACTTCATCCATCGCGGAATTGCGGCGCGGCAATTTAGTCGCACGTTCGTGTTGGCCGATGGCATTGAAGTAAAATCGGCCGATTTGCGGGACGGTCTTCTCAGTATCGACCTTGTGCGGCGCGAGCCGGACCGGCGCGTGCGCAAGATTGCTATCGGGCAGGCATCTTCCTGAGTCTTCCGGGCAACAGTCCCCCTCCGCGAATCGCGGGAAGATAGGGAACAGAGCGACTTGGCGCGGGTTCAAAGACAACCAGCCCAAGCGATGGGGATCACGAAGGGTCTCCGGACAGGGAAGGAGTGAGCGTCGTGGAAACAAAGAGCAACAAATCGGCGAAACGCAGCGGCGAACGGGTTTCGATGTTGCCAATCATGAGCATGAGTGAACTGGCCAAACTGGGCGGTGGGAAAGTTGCTTACATTAAGATGATGACCTCGGACGAGGCCAAGGAGATGTTTCCCGCAATCGAGGGTTTGCCGGCCGGAATCAACCTCTACGCTCTGCACGCGGCAGATGGCACGCCGCTCGCACTCACCGACAGCCATCAGGCTGCTGTGGGTCATGCCCTCGGCGACGAGTTGGAAATCGCCAGCGTGCATTGACGTTCACGCTTCGGCCGTTGCCCGCGCGCCCGGTTGCGACCGGGCGCTTGCATTTGTGGCAGCCCAAACGGGGTGCGACGAGCACAAGGGAAATCCTAGCGCCAGACCTCACGGGCGACATCGACGATCAGGCGAAGCTTCGCCCACTGCTGGTCCTCAGCGAGGATGTTGCCTTCCTCGGTGCTCGCAAAACCGCACTGCGGGCTGAGGCAGAGTTGCTCGATGGGCGCAAGTCTCGCCGCTTCGTCGAGGCGACGCTTGATGTCGTCCTTTTTCTCCAGGTTGCCGCTTTTGGAGGTGATAAGGCCCACCACCACACGCTTTTTGCCCTTAGGCAAAAAGCGCAGCGGTTCCAATCCGCCGGCGCGTTCCGTGTCATATTCTAGAAAGTAGCCATCGTAAGCAACGCCACCGAGAAGCAGCTCGGCCACCGGCTCGTAGCCGCCTTCGGAGATCCAGGTGGAGCGAAAATTGCCCCGGCAAACATGGGTGGTGATGGCCATGTCGGCCGGCTTCTCCTTGAGTGCCGCATTGATCGTGCGGGCGTAGATCTCCGGCAACCGGCTCGGATCCTCGCCACGCCGGCGCACCATCTCGATCTGCTCCTTGGAGCACAGATAGGCCCACACCGTGTCGTCGAATTGAAGATAACGACACCCGGCGGCGTAAAATGCCCTGACGGCCTTGCCCCAGGCCTTGCCGAGGTCCTCGAAGTAGCCGTCCAGATCTGGATAGGCAGACTTGCTAATCGCATCACGCCCACCGCGGAAATGCAGCACCGACGGCGAGGGAATGGTCATCTTCGGCGTGACCTTGGTGTGGGCCTTTAAGAATTTGAAATGCGCCAGCATCGGATGGTCGCTCGGAAAATCGATTTTTCCCGTGACGCGAATGCTCTCCGGCTTGGTCTCGGTGCCGTGAAATTGGATACCGTGATCGAGGACGATGCGTTCGCAGCCGTCGAGCTTCCAGAGAAAATCGAAGTGCCACCAGGAGCGCCGAAACTCACCGTCGGTGGCGAGCTCGAGGCCGACATCTTCCTGCTTGCGGATGATTTTTTTGATTTCTTCGTCTTCGATCACCTTTAGCTGATCATCGGAGATCGCATCTTGAGCCCGCTTGGCGCGCGCTTCCTTGAGGGGGATGGAGCGCAGCAGGCTGCCGACGGCGTCGGCACGGAAGGGAGGATGGCTGTTGGACATGGGCGCTGCTCCTTCTCTCGTCTACTGCCAAGCATTACTGCATCTTGCGAGTGCTGCTAGTCTTTTGCTCTGCCACCCCGAGATGCGCCGCGAGCTTGTCTGGGCTGGCCGCGAGCGCGGCGCTGTCGCCTGCAAACACCACGCGCCCACGCTCGAGAATTAGGGCACGATCCGTGAAGCCGAGGATCTTGCGCGCCTTTTGCTCCACCACAATCGCGGACAGCCTTTCGCTGCGAATGACCTTGCGCAGGATGGCCAGCAGTTCATCGACGATGATGGGTGCCAACCCTTCCAACGGCTCATCGAGCAGAATGATGCGAGGATTGAGGATGAGGGCGCGTCCGATCGCCAGCATCTGCTGCTCGCCGCCGGACAGCTGGCTGCCGAGGTTCGCCCGGCGCTCCGCGAGCCGGGGAAACATATCGAACACGCGCGCAAGCGTCCACGCGCCGGGCCGCGCAATCGCCGTCAGGTTCTCCTCAACCGTCAGTGATTTGAAAATGTTGCGCTCTTGCGGCGACCAGCCAAGGCCGGCACGCACACGCGCCTCCGGCCGGACGCGCGTGATATCGCGCCCATCCAATTTGATGCTGCCCGCGTGTAGCGTGGTTAGGCCGATCAAGGTGTTGATAAGTGTGGTCTTTCCCGTGCCGTTGCGCCCCAACAGCGCCAACGCCTGGCCATCGGCAATCCCAAAGCTAATGTCGGACAGAACGACGGCGTCACCGTAGCCGGCCGACAGCGCCTCTACCTGGAGAAGATCAGGCATGGGCCGCCTCGCCGAGGTAGACCTCGCGAACCCGACGGTCGCGGGCTATCTCCTCAGGTGTGCCTTGCACAAACAGGGCACCGTTGACCAGCACGGATATAAAGGTCGCGAACTTGAACACCAGATCCATGTCGTGTTCGATCAGCAGCACCGTCACATCACTGGGCAGGGCCGCAACGATGGCGAGAATGGCTTGGCGCTCATCCTCGGGAACTCCGGCCGCAGGCTCGTCCAACAGCAGGACCGACGGTTGGCTTGCGATGGCAAGGGCGATTTCGAGAAGCCGTTGTTTGCCGTAGGGCAAGGTGACCGTGCGCTCCTCCATAACATCGGCAAGGCCGAAACGCTCGAGAATGCTGACGACTTCAGCGATTAGCGCCTTTCGGCTGGCGAGCAGGCGCCACCAGTCTCCACCCAATCCCTGTCGCTCACACACGGCGAGCGCAACGGTCTCGAGCGGCGTAAGTTCAAAAAATAGCTGGTTGATCTGGAAGGTGCGGGTCAGGCCGAGCTTCACGCGCTTGTGGGGCCGCAATCGCGTGATGTCTTTGCCGTCGAGAAGGATGCGTCCGGAGGTCGGTTCCAGCAAACCTGTGAGCAGATTGACCAACGTCGTCTTGCCGGCCCCGTTTGGGCCGATCAACGCGTGGCGAGCACCTTTTTGCACCTGCAATGACACGTCGTTTGCCGCGACGATGCCGCCGAAGCGCTTATCGAGGCCGAACGTCTGCAAGGCCGACACCATGGTCAGCGTCCCTCGCCAACAATGCGCCGGCGCCGTTCCGCGCGCCAATGCACGCGAGTCGCCAGCCTGCGTAGCGGCAGCGTCCAGCTGCTGAACCGCTCCCGGCCGACGAGAACGATCACCACCAGCACGAGGCCGATCCAGAACGGCCAATATTGGGGGGTGAGAGCCGACAGATAGTCCTGCATCAACTTGAAGATGATGGCACCGATCAGTCCGCCATAGAGGTAGCCCGTGCCGCCGATGATAAGCACGAGTAGGAGATCGGCAGAGCGCTCGAAGGAGAAGACATCGAGCGAGGCAAAGGCTGTCGTCTGGGTAAGCAGGGCGCCGGCGATGCCCGCGTAGAATGCGGCCATGCTGTAGACGGCGACCAGTCGGGCATTGACGGCGACGCCGACGGCCGCGGCGCGCAGTGAATTGCCCTTGATCGCCTGCAGCGCCAAACCAAACGGCGAATTGACGATCCGTCGCGCCAACAGGAACAACACAAACAATACAATTAGCGTGTAGGCATGCGCCGTGCGCCCGAACATATCAAAGCGAAATAGGCCCAAGAGGGGGTCCATGCTGATGCCCTGCAGGCCATCGGCGCCACCCGTGAGCCAGGCATACCGATTGGCGATCTCGCGCAACACCAGGGCCACGCCCAGCGTCACCATGATGCGCGTCAAATCCGAGCCGCGTAGGACCAGGAAGCTAGTGACGAACCCGAGCAGCATCGCCGCCAAGCCTGCCAGCAACAGGGCAAGCAGTGGTTCGGTCACGAGCTGGTGTTTGGCAAGTAGGCCGGCAACGTAGGCGCCGAAACCGAAAAACGCTGCGTGTCCGAGCGACACGATGCCGGCGTAGCCTAGGATCAGGTCAAGCGATAAGGCGAACAGGGCAAGGATGGCGATCTCGGTCAGGATCAGGTGCTTGCTGGGAAGGAAATAGTAGGATGCAAAGGCCGCAAGCCAAAACAGCACCTCGAGCGGATGCCAACGCGCCCGCGTTGCCAGGCCACCTGTGAACTGCTTCGGCGCCGCCGGCTTCATCGAACGCCACCGCGGGAAAACAGGCCTTGGGGACGTACGATGAGCACGACGATCATGATCGTGTAGATCACGAAGGCACCGAGCGTGGGCACGTAGTATTTACCGGCGACGTCGCCGATACCGAGCAGCAGCGAGGCCAGAAACGGGCCCGTGATGCTGGTGGTGCCACCCACCGTCACCACGATCAAGAAGTAGATCATGAACTTCAGCGGAAAAGTTGGATCCAATCCGACGATCTCCGTGCCAAGCGCGCCGCCGAGACCAGCAAGGCCCGAGCCGACGGCAAAGGTGACGGCAAAGACGGCATCCACCCTGATGCCGAGCCCGCGTGCTACCCTGGTATCATCAACCGCCGCGCGCAGGCGGCTGCCAAAGCGCGTCCGCGACAGGATCAGTTGCAGGGCGAGCGTCAGGAAACCGCAAACGACGATAATCAGCAGACGGTATCGTCCCACTCCGATACCAAACACATTGAACTGCCCCTGCAGCCAGTCGGGGAGGCGAACGAACATTTGGCCCGAGCCCATGACGTAGTCGACCGCGGCCACCGACATGAATACCAGCCCGATCGTGAACAGCACCTGATCAAGGTGACTTTTGCGGTAGACATGGACATAAAGCGTGCGCTCCAGAATTAGTCCGAGCAGAGCGCTGACGAGGAATGCCAGCGGCAGCGCCGCAAAGAACGGCACGCCCCAGCGGTTGACCAGAATGACGGTTGCATAGCCTCCCGCCATGGCGAAAGCGCCGTGCGCCAAGTTGATGAAGTTCATCAAGCCGAGCGTAACGGCGAGCCCGCACGCCAATACGAACAGCAACATGCCGTACGCGATACCGTCAAACAGGATGGTCAGCATGTCGCGTAAGGGGTTTCGCAGAGCGCGGCGATGGGTTCGCCGCGCCGATCGTGATGGCTATTTCTTCGATTTGCCGGGGTCTTTGACCGCCTCGAAGGTGGCGAACTCGATGTTGTAGAGCTCGCCATTTTTCTTCTCGACCTTGCGAATATAGATGTTCTGCACAATGTCGCGCGTTTCGGGGTCGATCGAAATGGGTCCACGCGGGCTCTCCCACGCCATCCCCTTCATGGCGGCAATCAGCGAATCCCCATCGGCCTTGCCGCCGGTCTTTTTGAGGGCTTCGTAGATGAGATGCATACCATCATAGCCGCCGACCGACATGAAATTGGGCCGGAAATTGTTGGCTTTCTTGAAAGCCTCCACGTAGGCCTTGTTCTTGGCCGAGTCGTGATCGGCCGAGTAGAGGTGCGCGGTCACCGCGCCGATCACGGCGTCACCCATGCCCGGAAGCAGGTCGTCGTCGGTGACATCGCCCGGGCCGATCAGTTTGATCCCGGCCTTGTCGAGCCCACGCTCGGCGTATTGCTTCATGAAGGTTCCGCCCTGGCCGGAGGGCACGAACACGAAGATGGCATCCGGCTTGGCGTCGGCGGCGCGCTGTAGGAAGGGCGCGAAATCCGGATTGGCCAGGGGCACCTTGAGCGCCTCCACGACCTCACCTCCCGCCGCCTTGAAGCGTTCGCTGAACGATTTCTCGGCATCGGCGCCAGGGGCATAGTCGGAGACGATCGAGACCACTTTCTTGATGCCGTTCTTTGCCGCCCAATCGGCAATGATGACCGACGACTGCGGCAGCGTGAAACTGGTGCGGGCGATATAGGGCGAGCGTTCCGTAATGATCGATGTGCCAGCCGCCATCACGACCTCGACCACCTTGGCTTCCGTTGCCAGGGGTGCCGCCGCCAGGGCCGCCGGAGTCACGCCGAAACCGGCAATAACGCTGACTTTGTCGTTGACGATCAGCTCTTGGGCCAGACGCTTGGTGTTGTCGGGGACGGCGCCATCATCCTTGATGATCACCTCCACCTTCTTGCCCGCGACCGAGGTGCCGTGCTCCTGCTGATAGAGACGCACGGCCGCACTGATCTGTTTACCGGTCGAGGCTTGCTGGCCCGTCATCGGCAGAATGAGGCCGATCTTGACGCTGTCCTGCGCCCAACTCGCCACCGGCACCGTCAAAAGGGCCAGCGCGGCAACTCCCTTCAGAATGGATCGTCTAAGCATAGGTCTCCTCCTTCGATGCCGATCCGGTTTCTGGCGCGCAAATCATGCGGTCAATTCCGGATTTTGCCGCTGCGGTCAGCCTGGCCGCATATTGCACGCAATCGATGGGCTTTCCAACTATCTGCGCCCGTGGGTCTCAAACGGCATGGAAGCCCGCCACAATGGCCGCCGGCAGCGGCGCCGATTGCAGGCGCGTTTTGTCCGCCGGGTCGCGTACGGTCCACAGCCGGGTTTCGAACCCCTCAAGCGCCAAAATGCCGCCCTTTGCCACCTTATGCTGCACAAAAAAACTGGATCGGCGGAATTCCGTTACCCGGGTTTCGATCTCAAGATCTTCACCGTAGTGGGAAGCCCGCTTGAACACCGCCCGCGCCTCCAAGAGAGCGAGCCCCGCGCCGCCATGCTTCTCCAGCATCTCAATCTTTTTCAGGCCCGTCGCCTTTTCGAACAATAGGATCGTAGAGGCGTCGAACCATTCGAAATAGCGAGGATAGAAGACGATACCGGCGGGGTCGCAGTCACCCCACTGCACTCGAACGGTCCGAAGGTTGCTCAACATCTGTGTTTCTCGCAAAAAAAGCCGACCGCGACCCGCCTTGAGGCTTTCTCAGCCATCGCGGCGGCTGTCGACGCTAGCGTCCTCTAGGGGAGATCACGACGACCTCTGGGTCGGGCGGATCGGCATAAAGCCGCTCAACGAGCTCGGCGCGCTGCGCCAGCACCGCGCGCTGATTGAGATAACCCTTGTCGGTAATCTCACTGGCATCGATGCTGGGCGGGTCAATAAGCATGAGGCAGCGCCCGACCCGCATGGAACTGCCCTGCGTCAGCGCGTTATGGCGCGCCAGGCCCGCAACAAGCACCTGACGCACGCGCGGATCGGCAAGCCGATCGGCCATGGTCACCTTGCCGCCGAGGTGGGGTGTCAGGGCCATGATGCCGGCGAGACTGGGAAAGACGAGCAGGCCGATCTCGTCGCGATCGTGCCCGGTGATCACCGCGTCCTCGATTACCGGGGCTGCCGCGGCAATGACGGCCGTGCGCAGGGTGCCGACGTTGACCCAAGTGCCCGATGAAAGCTTGAAATTCTCCGCCGTGCGGCCGTCAAACAGCAAGCCCGCGGCTGGGTTGGCGGGATCGGCAAGCCGCACCGCATCGCCGGTCTTGAACCAGCCCTCCTCGTCCAAGGCCTGTCGGGATTGCTCGGGGTTCTTGAAATAGCCCGGGGTGACGTTGTCCCCTCTGACGCGAACCTCGAGTTTTTCGCCGACCGGTACCAAGCGCACCTCGACCCCCGGCACCGGCACGCCGATGTTGCCCGGGCCGTCGAGCGGCCAATGCACCGAAGTGGCGATCGGCGCGGTCTCCGTCAGACCCCAAGACGAAACGAAGGGGACCTTTCGGCCGCGGACCTTGCGACCCAGGTTTTGCAGGCGATCCCACAAACTTTGCGGCAGGGCCGCGGCGGCGTAGAGCAACATATCGAGACGGCCAAAAAAGGACTGGCGCAGCACCGCATCGACTTCCAGGTGATCGAGCAGTGCCGCATAGCCGCGCGGCACATTGAAAACCACGGTGGGAGAGATCTCACGGAGGTTGGCGACGGTCTGCCCAATCAGGGCGGGCACCGGCTTGCCCTCGTCGATATAGAGTGTGCCGCCATTGCGCAGCATCATATTGAAGTTGTGATTGGCACCGAAGGTGTGGTTCCACGGCAGCCAGTCGACGATGACGGGCTGATGCCATTCCAGAAACGGCCAGGTTGCAGCGGCGCTCTCCTGGTTTACACACATCATACGCTGCGTGTTGATGACGCCCTTGGGCTGCCCGGTCGAACCGGAGGTGAACAAGATTTTCGCAACCGTGTCCGGGCCCACGCGGGCAAAGGCCTCTGCCACCGCGCTGGTCGGCGTCGCGCCGCAAAGACTTTGGAACGGCGTGAGCGACGCACCGGCAAGCGAGCCGCGGCCGGCCACGATTTCGCTGCGGTCGGCCCCAATTGCCGTGAGGGCTGCTTGCAAGCGCTCCACGTCATCGACATAGATGAGCTCGGGGTCGACCAGGTCGAAAATGTATCGGAGCTTTGCAAAATCTCGGCTGAGGCGCGCATAGGCGACCGACACGGGCGCTATCGGCACGCCAACGTGCATGGCCCCCAACACGAGCAAAGCATGCTCGAGACCATTGTCCGCCAGGATCAAAATCGGTCGACCAGAGGGGCGGACCAAACCGCGCTCAAGCAAGGACTGGCCAATCGCGTGGGCACCCTTTAGGGCTTCACCATAGCTCAATTTGCGCCAGCTACCCGTTTCATCACGCGCGGCCAGAAACGTCCGCCCGGGATCCTCCGCCGCCCACTTTTCCAGCCAAACGCCGACGGCCCGCGGCACGGCCGCAAGGCGCCGCGCCGAGCGCAGGACGTGCGAGCCATCGCCACGGCGCGTATGCTCGATCTGTGGGGATGCGAAGATCGCACCGTCCCCGTCTCCAGGCGCCCGTCCAACGGCCGGCGAAACCATAGCGTCGAACCCCGGTTGCTGCGCCGCAGCAGGCGATCCCTCGCGTCGAACTTTGGCGATGCAAATTGCCAATGTCCTACGCTATTTCCCCCACTCCCGTCGATGCTCCATAGGGTGTGCTCCCTTGACGCAAACGACGGGCTGCGGCAGATTTAGCATTGATTTCGGCCGTCTTGGCTCGGGGCGCTTTAAGCTGTGGCCACCGCTCGGCGGGACCGTCGCTTGGCCTGGAACACAAGGGCTGGACTGCCGGTTAGTGTTTTATGCGCCTGAACCAAGTGGAGGATTGCATGAAGGAATGGCACAAGCCCGAAGTGGCTGAAGAGGACGTCGGCATGGAAGTCACCAGCTATCTGCCGGCTGAGCTAGATAAGACCTGAACCAGGCCGACCACCACGGTGGCGTTGAGACGGCGGCTTCGGCCGCCGTTTGCATTTTGGACGCGACGCGGGCGCGTCGACGATCGGCTCTGGAGGTGCCTTCATGTTCATCAAGGTCCTAGGCTCCTCCGCAGGCGGCGGCTTACCGCAGCTCAATTGCAGCTGCCGTAACTGCGCCGATGCGCGCCGCGACAGTCCTGCGGTGCGCAAACGCACGCAGTCGTGTGTGGCGGTGAGCGGCGATGGCCAACGCTGGACACTGCTCAACGCCTCCCCGGATTTGCGCCAGCAATTCCAAGCCACCCCGCAGCTCTGGCCGCCGCCCGATAGTGGCCTGCGCGCCTGCCCGGTCACCTCCATCATCCTGACCAACGCTGACGTCGACCACGTTGCCGGCCTGCTCAGCCTGCGTGAGGGGGTGCCATTTACGCTCTATGCATCGGAGACCGTGCTGGCGGCCCTGGCCGCCAATCCGATATACGCCGTGCTCGACCCCTCCCATGTCGCTCGGGTCCCGCTGTCACTCGAGCGGTCGCTCCGCATCGGCGGCGGGCTCACGGTCGAGGCCTTCCCGGTGCCGGGCAAAGTGGCCCTCTACCTTGAGAGCTCCGCGCCCGGTTTTGGCACCAGGACGGGTGACACCGTCGGGCTGCAGATCAGCGATCCTGCCAACGCCAGTGCCTTTCATTTCATTCCCGGGTGCGCGGCCATCGACGCAGCATTGGCGGCACGCCTGCGCGGCTCAGCCCTGGTTCTCTTCGATGGCACGCTCTACACTGACGAGGAAATGATCGTGCAAGGCCTCTCCGCCAAAACCGGCCGGCGTATGGGCCACATCGCGATGGCCGGGCCGCAAGGATCGATCGCGGCGTTCGCCGCGTTGCAGGTCAAGCGGCGCGTCTTCGTGCACATGAACAACTCGAACCCCGCGCTACGCGAGGACAGCCCTGAGCGGGCCGAGGTAGAAGGCGCGGGCTGGGAGATCGCCTGGGACGGCATGGAGATTGAGCTATGAACGCGCCGATGGCAGCCGCGGAGCTTGAGGCGGCAATCCGCGAGGTCGGCGCCGAGCGCTACCACAACAAGCACCCCTTTCACCATCTCCTGCACGGCGGCAAATTGAATAAGGGCCAAGTGCAGGCCTGGGCCCTCAACCGCTACTGCTATCAGGCGGCCGTACCGCGCAAGGACGCAGCCCTCATGAGCCGCGTCTTGGACCGCGAGCTGCGCCGCGAGTGGGTGCACCGGCTGCTCGACCACGACGGGTATGCTGGCGAGGAGGGCGGCATCGAGCGCTGGCTGGTCCTGACGGATGCGCTAGGCCTTGACCGCGCCTACGTTACGTCGATGCAAGGCGCGCTGCCGGCGACCCGTTTTGCCACCGAGGCATATGTGCGTTTTGTGCTACAAGAGCCGGTCGTCGACGCGGTTGCCTCATCCTTGACGGAACTGTTCGCGCCGCAGATCCACCAAGAGCGCATTGCCGGCATGTTGGAAAACTACGACTTCATCGGCGAACGAGCGATGCAGTATTTCCGGCGCCGCCTCGATCAGGCGAACCGGGACGCTGACTTTGCCCTCGATTACGTCAAGCGTCATGCCAAGACCCTGGCGCAGCAAACCGCGTGTATTGAGGCGGTGCGTTTCAAATGCAACGTGCTCTGGGCCCAACTCGATGCCCTACACCACGCCTATGTGGTCCCCGGCTGGATCCCCCCCGGGGCCTTCCGTCCGGACGTCGCATGAACAAAGGCAGCGAACCGGAACGTTTGCTAATCGGGGTGGGCTCGCTGCCCGCGCTGCCCCGCCACATCAAATTGCGCCACGATCCGACGCGCAATCGCTGGATGATCCTCGCACCGGAACGGGTCTTGATGCCCGATCCCATCGCGCTTGACATTCTCCAGCTATGCGATGGGCAGCGCAGCGTTGCTGCCATCGCTGCGGCGCTCGCCGGCCAGTATGCGGCACCCGAAGAGCGCATTCTGAGGGACGTGACGAACCTGCTACAAGACCTGGCGGACAAAGGGGTGATCACGGCGTGAGCGTCGCAGCCGAGCTTGACACGCAACCCGCAACGGCTCTCGGGGCGCCACTCGGGCTGCTCGCAGAACTCACCCATCGCTGCCCCTTGCAGTGCCCATACTGCTCAAACCCGCTCAATCTCGAGCGCGCCCATGACGAATTGTCGACCGAAGTGTGGTGTGAGGTATTGGCGCAAGCCGCCGAGCTGGGCGTACTGCAGCTGCATTTATCAGGCGGCGAGCCGACCGTGCGGCGCGATCTTACACAAATCATTGCGCGGGCGGCGAGCCTTGGCCTTTACTCGAACTTGATCACTGCCGGGGTTCTGCTGACACGGGAGCGATTGGAGGAGCTCGCCGCCTGCGGCCTCGATCACGTGCAGATTTCCCTGCAGGACAGCGACGCCGCCAACGCCGATCGCATCGCCCACTATGCCGGCGGACACCGCAAAAAGTTGGAGGTCGCGCGCTGGACGAAGGCGCTCGATCTCCCCCTGACTCTCAACGCGCCGATCCACCGGCAGAACATTGCCAACCTGCCCGCCATCATCGCGCTA
>DASTMQ010000454.1:0-7788 GCA_035714005.1 Hyphomicrobiaceae bacterium | reverse complement strand
CACCATCCCAGGCATGGCGGTGGTCCGGGTTGTGATCCGGCATTGGTCATCTCCATAACTAGCCGCTTGTGGGCAAGCAAAACCTCTCCGCCGGCCCCTAGCCGCCAGAGTTAGCCGCGGCCACTTTTCGCAGAGGTTGCCCCTGCTATACGATTTCGTAAATCGACGGGCCTAAGGCAGGACGGCCGTTGCGAGCCGCTCGAGCCGCGCCCCGGTCGGCGCTGAAAAGCGCACCTCCACAATCAGGCCGGGGCCGTTATCCCCCAGGGCAATGCGCGCGCCGTGCAGCTCGGCAACGGCGGCAACCAGGGCGAGCCCAAGCCCGCTGCCAGGCGTCGTGCGGCTTGCCTCCAGCCGGTGAAAGCGCCGGAACACCTTGCCACGGTCCGCCGCGGGAATGCCGGGCCCATTGTCGATGACCGTGGCGATCACGTCAGCGCTCGCCTTTGGCTCGATCGCCCTTTGCAAGCGAACCTCGATTCTGCTGCCGCGCGGGGTGTGGCGAATGGCATTCTCGACCAGGTTGGTGACAAGCTGCAGCAATAGCTCGCGGTCACCGCAAATGGCAATGCCACCTTCAATCTCGGCAACGAGGGCGTGTCCCTGATCCTCGGCGACGGCGGTAAAGGTCAAGGCAGCGAGCTCAAAGAGTTCGGAAAGATCGACTTGGGCAAAGCCGGTCTTACGCGAACCGGACTCGATTTGGGCGATCCGCAGCAAGGCCGAGAACGTCTTCAGCAGACCATCCGTCTCGGCGATGGCGGCCTCGGTCGAGGAGCGAAATTCCTCGAGCGTTGTCGCACCGGCCTTGGCCGTTTCCAGGTTCTGCCGCAAGCGCGCCAGCGGCGTCCTGAGATCGTGGGCAATGTCGTTCGAGACCTGCTTGAGGCTTTCCATCAGGGATTGGATGCGATCGAGCATGGCATTGAGGTTGGCGGCAAGCCGATCGAGCTCGTCGCCGCCCTCTCTGACCGTCACGCGCGCGTCCAATTGGCCCGCCATGACCTGTCGCGCCGTCCGGTTGACCGACTCCACCCGGCGCAAAAAGCCCGCGCTCAGCGCCAAGCCGCCGAAAATGGCCAGCACCACCGAGACACCGCCGCCGACGGCAAATGCGGTAAAGATCGCCGAGCGCGTGGCCTGCAACCGACCGACATCCTCTCCCGCCAGCACGAAGGTGCCGTCGCCCAACAGCACGCCATAGCCGATGGCGTCGCGCAGATCCCCCGGCGTTTGCTCGCCGGCCGCTTCGCCGCTGGACTGCAGACGCACCTGCAGATCAAGAGGCCCGAGCACCGGCGCCACCGGGGCGATGTTGCCGGCGATCCAGGCCCCATCGCGACGCTGTAAGAGATAATAGGCAAGACCACCACGTTGCAGCCGTCTTTCAACGATGGCGGCGGCCGCACGCGCGCCAGTGGCGCGATATTCATCCGCCAGCGAAACCGCCTCGCGCCGCACGTTGGCCATCAGCTGCGCCGTCATCGAACGGCTGGTGACAAACCAAACGAGCGCAAACAGGATGGCGACCGAAGCCGCGAACAACATCACATAGAGGCTGGTTAGCCGAGCAATCAGGCTGCTAGCTATCCGCATCGGGCGCCCGCAAGACGTAGCCGGATCCCCGCGCCGTATGAATGAGCTCTGCCGTAAAGCCCTTGTCGACTTTGCCGCGCAAGCGGCTCATGTGGGTTTCGACCACGCTCGTCTTCGGGTCGAACTGAAAACCCCAGACCTGCTCCAGCAGCATGGTGCGCGTGACCACGCGCGGGGCCTGCCGCATCAGCTGCTCGAGCAGTTTGAACTCAAGGGGCGTGAGCTCGATGTCTGCGCCAGCGCGCCGCACTTTTCGCCGCAGCAGATCCATTTCCAGGTCGGCGATCTTCAGGCTCGTGCCCGCGTCGGCAATGGGTGGGCGCCGGGCCAAAGCATTGACGCGCGCCATCAGCTCGGCGAATGCGAACGGCTTCACTAAATAGTCGTCGCTTCCCGCCTCCAGACCCTCAACGCGATCGTCGATACCCCCAAGCGTCGTCAACACCAGAATGGGCGTCTTGACGCCCACACTGCGTACGGTCCTCACCAGGCCAAGGCCGTCGAGACCGGGCAGCATGCGGTCGACGACCATGACATCGAATTTCTCAGCCGCCGCCAGGAACAGGCCATCGCGACCATTATCTGCGACCTCGACAACATGCCCCTGCTGGCGCAAGCCCTCGGCCAAATATTGCGCCGTCTGCCGATCGTCCTCGATGACGAGTATCCGCATGCGTCACCCAAGCGCCAGCTCGGCCAACCTCCCCCATAACGGCCGGCGGCTTGCCGTTACGATCGCCATCCAACAACACGGTCAAGCTGAACCCCGCCCCGGCGAGCCCACAACTAGGGAAAACTCCGAGCGAAAAGCCGGATGACACCCGAAGGCCTGGTCGACCTCGCGCGCCTGTGACCGCCTGATCCGAGCCCTGTGGAGCTGGGAGGGCAGCTCGGTTGGGGCGAGGAGTCGGGTGCGCCTGCAGGTCATTTCAGGGTTGCCCCCGATTTGACCAAGGGACATCGGTGCTAGTCTCCGCTTTGCTGCGCAAGGCGCGCAGCCCCCACAACAACTTGGCTGGAGGTATCTCACAATGCGACGCCTATTGTACGCCGGATTGACGGCATTGCTGCTGACGCCCGCTGCGACCAGCCTTTATGCGCAAACCGCGGGAACCACGACATCGATCGGTGTCTCCGTGGTCGAGATGAACGACGTCATAAACGGCTGGAGCGTGCAACGGCAGTTGCTCGGGCAGCCCGTTTACAACGACAAGGACGAAAAGATCGGCAAGATCGAGGACATTATTCTCAACAAGGATCGAACCGCCTCGTACGGGATCGTGAGTACGGGCGGCTTTCTCGGCATCGGCGCCCACGACGTCGCCATCCCGGCCAAACAGTTGCAGCTAAAAAATGAGCGGCTGGTGTTGGCCGGCGCCAGCAAGGAAACGCTCCGCGCCTTGCCGGCGTTTGAGTATGCGCGCAAGTAACATGAACCCTGGCAAAGACGAGGCGGAAACAGTCAGTCTTCCTCCTCGTCTGCTGTCCAGTCGCCCCCTAGCGCTTGTTTAACTTGCCGCGGAAGATCCAGTAGACCCCGGTCGTGTAGAGGAGGATGACCGGTAGCACGACGATGCCGCCATAAAACAAAAACCGCAACGAGGCGTCCGGCGCGGCCGCGTCTGCAACCGTCACGGCGTAGGGGATCATGTAAGGCCAGAACATCGCCCCCAGGCCAAGAAAGGCGGCGAGAAAAATGAGGCACGTCAGTGCGAACGGCCGACGATCATCGTGCCGACCGACATCCATCGCCAGCCCAACCAAGGCGCTGAGCGCCAGGGCGGGAAACGCCAGGACCCATGGCCTCGCCAGCACGTTGCTGCGCGCCAAAATGCTGTAGTCAAACGTCGCCGTGAACGCCACGAACAGGATGGCAAGCACGGCGACGGCGAGCCAGCGGATGCGGGCGCGGGCCCAGTCGCGCAGGTCGCCGTCGTTCTTGAGCACGAGCCAGCCGGCGCCGAGCAGAGCATAGCCCCCCACCAGCCCTAGTCCGGTCAGGACGGCAAATGGGTGGAGCCAACCGAAGGGGGTGCCGACATACTGGCCATTCGCAACCGGAATACCGCGGATCATGGCGCCGACCGCGGCACCCTGGGCAAACGCGACCACGGCAGAGCCAAGGCAGAACCCCCAGTCCCAGACCGGGCGCATGCCCTCGCTTCGATAGCGGAACTCAAAGGCGATACCGCGGAAGATCAAGCCAAACAGCATCAATAACACGGGGAAATAAAAGGCGCTGAGCAGCACGGCATAGGCATCGGGAAAGGCCGCGAACAGCCCAGCCCCGATCACGACCAGCCAGGTTTCGTTGCCGTCCCAGAACGGAGCGATGCTGCCCAGCATTTGGGCCCGATGCCCCTCGTCGCGGGTAGCCCCAAACAGCACGCCAACGCCGAGATCGAAGCCGTCAAGGATCACATAAAGCAGGATGGCACCGCCCAGCGTGGCAACCCAAAACAAGGCGAGCGTGCTGGGTTCCATGGGGGTTTACCTGCCGACCGAGAACCCAGCGCCGGTTGTCGTCTCCTTGGAGCCAGCGAACGCCAGCGGCCGGCTTGCCGTGGCGCCCGGAATTGCCTCCGCCTCCGCGCTCGGTCCCTCCCGCAGCAGCTTGTAGATGTAGTAGACACCGAAGGAGACGAACACGGCATAGACCACAACGTAACCCAGCAGCGATAAAACCACGTCGCTTGCTGTCAGCGAGGGCGTCACCGCGTCGCCGGTGCGCAAGAGGCCATACACCACCCACGGCTGGCGTCCGACCTCGGCGGTGTACCAGCCGCTGAGAATGGCGATGAAGCCGCTCGGAAAGGCGAGGAAGGTTCCCCAAAGAAACCAGCGCGTTGTCTCTAGTCGACCTTTAAGCCGCAGCCAGCAGCCAAACCACGACACCGCCAGCATGATCAGTCCCATCCCCACCATGATGCGAAAACCGAAGAAGGGGATCAGCACCGGCGGCCGATCCTGCGGCGCAAAGGTTTCCAGTCCGATTTCGCGCGCGGTCCAGTTGCCGGAGGCGATGAAACTGCCGAGCCGCGGGATCTCCAGGGAAAACAAATTGCGCTCGCGCGCTTGGTCGGGAATGGCGAACAACACCTCAGCTGCCGGTTGTTGCGTCTGCCAGCGCGCCTCGATGGCCGCGAACTTGGCGGGCTGATGCTTGAGCACATAGAGCCCCGTCAAGTGCCCGAAAAAGAGCTGGATCGGGATCAGCACCGCGACCAGGCCGAGCCCCCAGTTGAGCATCACGGAGGCTTCCGCGCCATGCACGCCGCGCAGCCTGTACCACGCCCCGCTCGCGGCCACGCACATTCCCGTCGTCAGGAAGGCGGCAAGCAGCATGTGCGGCCAGCGCACGCGCATGATGGGCCCGGTAGTGATGGCCCACCAGTCCGCTGGAATAATGCGGCCGTCAATGATCGTGTGCCCGAGCGGCACCTGCATCCAGCTGTTGTTGGCGAGAATCCAAAACGAGGAAAACATCGTCCCGAGCGAGACCAGACAACACGCCAGCAGGTAAAACGACGGCGCCACCCGGTCGCGCCCCAGCAACATGACGCCAAAGAACGTGGCCTCCAGCAGGAAGGCGGTAAAGGTTTCGTAACCCAGCAGCGGTCCCTGGATCGAGCCGGTCTTCTGCGCCAGTACGCTCCAGTTGGTGCCGAACTGGAACGCCATGACGATGCCGGTCACCACCCCCATGCCGAACGACAAGGCGAAGACCTTGAGCCAGAAATCAAAGATACGCCGATAGATGGCCCGGCCGGTGGCGAGACGCGCCGCCTCGATCGTGGCGAGCCAGGCCGCCAAGCCGATGGTGAAGGCCGGGAAGATGATGTGAAAGCTGATCAGAAACGCAAACTGGAGGCGCGATAGAAAAACCGGATCGAGCTCCATGCGGGTTGGCTCCTCACCGGCTCGCGGCGGCGCGCTCGAGGCCAAGCACGACGACTTTGGCGGTCACAATCTTTGTCGGCCAGGCGATGTGGGTAAAGCCGCTCGCCACGGCAATTTTTTGGGCGCCATTCGCCCTGTAGGTGATGATGCCGCCGCCGATCGCGCCGCCGAGGTCCGCTCCCCACAGCTTCTCACCCGTAGCGGCATCGAGCGCATAAAAATTGCCACCGAGATCGCCGAAGAATACGACGCCGCCGGCCGTTGGCGTGATGGCGCCGACGATCGGGTAGTTCGATTTCAGCCGCCACTTCCAAGTGCCGCTATCGGCATCGACGGCATAAACCCAGCCGGCCCAAGATCCGGCGGTCGGCCCTTCCTTGCCAAACATCCAGAACGGGTTCCAGGTCGCCATCCCGGCCCATGGCTGCCCAGGCTCGACACGGCGCAGTTGATTGAGATCCTTTGGCGTGACCGTGTCGCACCAATCGACCTCGCCGATCAAAACCAGGTTGGACTTGGGATCGTAGGCCGGACTGTTCCATTCGGCCCCACCCACGGCGCCGGGGCAAAAGCGCACGGCCCTGCCGGGCGTGAAGGCTTGCTCAACATTTTCGACTTGCGTCACCGGCACGCGATAGAGCCGGCGGTTGTTGGCAAGATCGAAGCCATAGAGGTGCCCGTCTTTGGGCGCGACCAGCATCAGCTCCTTGCCGCCCATCGATCGAATCAAAACCGGCGGATTGGAGACGTCCCAGTCGTGCCAATCCTTTGGCACAATCTTGAAGTGGTCTTTGTAGTCGCCCGTCTTGGCGTCCAACACCACGACCGAGTTGGTAAATAGATTTTCTCCCTCGCGCGCGCCGATCACAAAGTCCGGCGCCGGATTGCCACCGGGGACGTAGAGCCGTCCGCTCTTGGTATCGAGCGTGTATGAGGTCCACGTCCCACCCCCACTGATCGGGATACCCTGGGCATTTTGCCAGGTCGCGGCATCGAGCGCCGGAGCGCCCAAGGGCCCGCGGACGATGTCGCCCTCGCTGCGGGGAACGAGAAAGAATTCCCAAGCGATCTTGCCGGTCTTGGCGTCGAGCGCGTACATGCGCCCCTTGCCACCCTTGAAGTCGCCGCCCGCATTGCCGACAAAGACCAGGCCGTCCCAGGCAATGGGGGCCGAGGGAACGGATTCGCCATGCTTCGGGTCGGCGATGGTCGTCTGCCACAATCGCCTGCCGGTCTTGACGTCGTAGGCCAGCACGCGCCCATCCTGGGTGCCCCGAAACAGCATCCCGTCCAGGTAGGCGGCGCCCCGGTTGGCCGACAACAGGCTCGGGGGGTAGTCCTCGTGCGTTCGCCAATTCACCGCGCAGGTCGCCGGATCGAGCGAGAAGATATCGAATTCGGTGGTGCCGATCAGAGCGCCATCCACCACGATCAGACCGGAGGCAAAGGCCGCGAACTGGCCAACGTCGTAGCTGCACAAGACTTTGAGCTTGCCAACAGTGTTGCTGTTGATCTCGTTCAACTCAGCGTAGCGTTCTGAGGTGAGTGTTCGATTGTAGCTCGGCCAGTCGCCGGCACTGGCGGCCGGCAACGCCGCGGCGACAGGGGAGAGCGCAAGGGTCGCCGCGCCCTGGTAGGCCGGATTGAATTCGATGCTTGCCGTACCTCGAGGCGCGGACCACGACAGGATATAGTTGCGCGTCAGGCCCGCCAAAATCGACACTCGGACCGGAAACGCCCAATAGAGCGCGCCTGCGCCAACTGCAACAATCACGACAAGCACGCCAGCAGCGGCAAGCAGCTTTTTCATCATGCTTTCCTCGGCACCGGAACGGCCGGATCACGCATGCTAGGCCTTGCTTGCCAGGGCTGGCGCGCTTGCGATCTCATTGGTTGACGCCCGCCTTCGGCAGCAGACTGCGACGTTTCCCCGCGTGCCCTTACGGGGTGTCGTCCGCGAACGCCTTCTGCGCCCAGCACGGATAGCCCGAGTCGCCCCGATCGTAGCCCGGATCGCAGTAGCCGCTGCTGCCATCGATAAACAGCGTGCTCTCGACCCCGCTCGCCGGCAGATCGCCCTTGAGGGTGCGCACATCATAGGCCAGGTTTTTGCCCTCAAGGCGGGGATTGTTCAACACCACGACGGCACTCGTTGGCGCCGCCTTGTCGTTGAAGATCGACAGCACGGCGTTGGGCGGATCGCTCTTGAAGCTATTGCTGCCGTCGGTCCACTTCTGCAAGAACAGATCGTTGCGGACGTTGCCCACAATGCGCTTCGGGCGATCCGAGAAA
>DASTMQ010000453.1:0-10939 GCA_035714005.1 Hyphomicrobiaceae bacterium | reverse complement strand
AGGGGAGACCAGGAGGCCAAAGCCTCGTTAGTCGTCAGGTGTGCTCTTTCGCGGGTTAATGCTGATAGCTGACGGCCCAGGCCGACGAAAGAGAGACCTAGGTCTGAGACCTGCGCCAAACCTCATAGCCCCGGCCTATGGGGGCGCGTCTTCTTTGGCCGGTATCAGATCGCAAGATTTCTCGTCGTTTCCGTAGTAGTGCCCCTGCTTGTTCGGCGGAGAAAAGCCCGGGCACTTGTATGGGGCGATGAGGGTCAAAGCCTCAGTCTTAAGCCTCCCATCGCCTTGTTCGGCCGGCGACATCTCCTCGCCCGACCTGAAAGCCACCTCGCAGCTGGCCGCAGTGACGGTCAAGGGTGGCCGCACGGCCATCGCCAAGCGACTTTGCCATTGCGGGCATTGCCGGCCCTCCAAAGTCCTCGATCACGTCGCGAGCTTTTGACCACCCTCGTGAGGTGCACCTGTGAGGCCCGAATATCGCGCGACGGCCTTGCGAGGGGTCATCGATCGGTCAACATTTTTTTAGCGATTGATCCTCGCGGCTTGCCCCATAGCATCTCAACAAGAGGCAACCCCGCGGACCGGCGGCCAGACGTGCTGTCACCGCGGCTAACCCGAACCCTTCCAGATCTTGGCTCAGGATTGGCATCGCTTCGAGAACGGATAGACCCGCGGGCGCGGCCGCGCGAATGGGCTCGCAGGCTGATATGTATGGGTGAGCTGCAGCGGCTCATCCGACCGGCCACCCGTCGCGCAAGATCGTTAACCGTTCGCATCTGGGACGTGCTAAGCTACAGGCATGGATCACGGCCTTACCGCTTTAGAGCGCGCATTTCAGCTTGCAAAAAGTGGCAGCTGCCATTCCGTCCAGGACATCAAGAAGCAGTTGCGTGCAGAGGGCTTTTCAGTCGCACAAATAACGGGGAAGTCGCTTTACAAGCAGTTGAAAGACCTTCTTCAAGGGTACGAGAAGCAAAAGCTCGAAGGTTCCGCGTTTTCTGCGGGCACGATCACCCGTCCGGTCCGCGACAGCCGTGGCAATTAACGCCGGACCAAGAAAATTGAATTCCTTTCAGATAGCAACGATTTAGTTATACTGATAGTGGCGATAAATTAAACGTATCTTTGAGGTTGCTCATCCGGTATAGGTGACGCCTTCGGCGACCGTATGATCTGCTCCCGCGTGTTTTAGGAGTGAGACATGCATGCGAAGCGCCTGCTCCAACAGGCACCTTTTGATCGGCCAACCGTCCAAATGCTTTGTCAGGTTCTCGACGAAGGATGGACCTCGATTGCCACAGGACTTGATGGTGCCACCGAGAGTGCGGTTCGTAAAAACCTAGCCGACGCTATTCTGGCGATGGCAAGGGCAGGTTATCGCGATCCGATTGTCTTGCGGCTACATGCAGTCTCGCGCGCTCGTGCTCTGCTAGGCGGCGCTGAACGCCGGCCGCAAAGGTCAGCTTCGAAGGCGTGAGCGGCGCCGATCAAGGCCTCCGGTCACTGCTCCGCGGAACGAACTTGATGATCCCCACTTGCCCCGGTTTTTTGTAAGACGTGGCCTTGCCGGCGCAAATCGCCGAATGAAATCAGCCGCCGAGACCTCTCGTCCCAGAGTGACAGTCGCACGCATCGAAAGCTCTGCATTAAGGTGAGCCGTCCCACGTCCCGCAACTGGGGGTGGTCGCGCAAGACGTGCGGAAGCCGGTAATAAGGGATGCGGCTGCAGAGGTGGTGCACATGATGCATCCCGATATTGGCCGTGAACCACCGCAAAACTGTTGGCAGGTCGTAATGCGAGCTGCCATGAAGGGCGGCATCATGAAGGTTCCAGGTAGGTGCCTTGGCCCACCACGTCTCCTCGAACTGATGCTGCACGTAAAAGAGCCAAACGCCGATGGATGCCGCGAGCAGCGTGATCGGCACGTGGACAAGGAGAAACGGCCCAACACCCACCAGCCACATCATAATTACGATTATCAGCGCGATGGCTGCGTTGGTGGCCATAGCACTGAGCCAGGGACGCCAATCGGCCACCAACCGGACCGGCAACCGGTGCTGGACGATGAAAAGATAGGCCGGACCCAAGCCAAGCATGACGATGGGGTTCCGATAGAGACGGTAAGCAAAACGCCGCCACCACCCTGATTCGAGATATTCCGTGACGGTCATGGTATTGATATCACCAATGCCACGGCGTTCGAGATGACCAGAACTCGCATGATGGATGGCATGGCTACGCCGCCATGCTTGGTATGGTGTCAGCGTGAGGACGCCGATCACTCGACCAACCCAATCATTCGCCAGGCGATGGCGGAAAAACGCGCCGTGACCGCAATCATGCTGAATCATGAAGAGACGTACGAGAAACCCTGCAGCGGGCACCGCAACAACAAGCGTGAGCCAGTAGCCGAATCTCAGCGAGATCCACATTGCGACCCAAAGCGCGACAAACGCCCCGGCTGTGATGGCAAGTTCAAAGGCGCTGCGCGCATGACTAGGCTCACGGTAGCGGGAGAGTATCTGTGCCCATTCGCGGGCGGTAACTCCCTCCAATCGTTCCCCTGGTTCCATCAAAAACTCTTCCCTCGTTGTGCCTCAAACTCGGTTTGGCCCAAAATGTTGGCGCCACTGCGATGGCTTCCTGACATCGTCGCCGAAGCTGTGCGTGCTTCGGTAGCTCTTACCGTCGTGCGTGATGGACAAAAGCTGAAGAGGAGCACCCAATGAACCAAGATGCCGTCAGGCAACGCATTCGGGCTGATATGGAAACCGATTTTCTCCCCGAACCGTCTCCCGACACGCTCAGCCAAGCGGATCGACGCATGGTCAATGCCGCCGAATACATTGCCTATCACCTCGGTCAGATCGACAAGAAGCTGGATCGATTGATTGTGCTCCTAGAAGCATCGGCACAGACTAACTCATAACACTTGAATTCGGCCGGTAGCCCAGGCCCTCATCCAGTGTACGTGTCGCCACTTTGATTCGTGCCGTAGAAGCCGGCCTGCACGCGCGGAGCAGCGAAGCGGACAGCGCGCGTGCATGAGCGGTATGTGCGCCGACGGAAACAGCCCCAGGGTGTTAGCGTCAGCGCTCCTAGAGAACGTCAGGCCAATTCGATTTGCCCGGCCTGCTTACCGCGGCCTTTCCGGTCGTCCTCGAGAACGAACGTCACCTTGTCACCTTCGTTAAGCGAACGGATGCCCGCACGTTCGAGCGCGGTCGCGTGCACGAAAACGTCCTTAGAGCCGTCAGCGGGTGTGATGAACCCGAAGCCCTTTGCGCCGTTGAAAAACTTTACTGTTCCGGTGATTCTCATGATGAAGAAGCCTTTCCGTCGCGTGAGAGAAAGCCGGTCAATTGGGCTCACGCGATAGCCCTGGCAACTCAAGTTCGGGTAGGGCACGGCCGATCAGGCAGCGAGTGTTCTAACCAAAAAGAGAGGGCGCGGCCCACCATGGATCGCACCGGCCCGCCGCGATATGGGCCAGTTCGAGAGCAATTACAAGCAGTTCGAGAAAAATGACATGACTGGGGCGTAACCTGGGCGTATGATGCCGTTGCGTCCGCGGACAACAGACGCGATCCCGCGTCGCTACGCGACCTACCCGGTAGCAAAACATCGATCCATTTTGGCTGCCAACGGAGGCTTCAATGGAGCAAGGGTCGGCGCTGTTTTTTTGCGTCGCTCAGGCGCCGACTTAACCAAATGAGTGTGGGGAGAACTGGCAATTGCATTCGTCACCAAATCGGGCACGGCAACACAAATTCAAAGTCGGGCAGGTTGTTGACTTCAACCCTGGGCGTACCGGCATGCCGCCGTCGTCCTGGCAATACAAGATTGTGCGACTTCTCCCACCTGACGGCAATGACCTGCTGTACCGCATCAAGTCTTCTGGTGAGACATTTGAGCGGGTAGCAAGGGAGCAAGATCTCGCCGGCAGATAGGTTCTTCATCGTACGGGACCGGCAGGTAGGATTGGATGCCCAAGCTTCACCACTATATAGACGCGGCAATCGCCGTTGCGATCATGCTGACGTTGAGCGTCATAGCGGGGTTTCTGGCATTTGGTGTGACCGATGACCGACCAGCCATCGCAGTCACAATGCTGGCGGTGTTCCTAGTGACGGGCGCGGTCCTGCTGTATCGCGTTTGGTTGACATCATCGAGTGCGGTTCGACCCAAAGAACCCGGCACGCCATAGACGACTTCGTCCGCAAAGGTATCGCATCGCGATGCGAGATAGAATCCATCAAAATCCACGCCATCGAGCGGGGAACCGGCGGCACGCGCCAGGGGTGCCCTTCAGAGAAACAGCATCACGAAACGGTCGCGGCGAGGCCGTTGCAAATGCCAAATGGCAGTACCATCGGTACCTGGTCCTGGCACAGGCAGCAGCCTCAAGCGGCGATGCGGTGGCGGCACAGAATTTTTATCAGCACGCCGAGCACTTTTTCAGAACGATGAGGGGACAGGACGCGTAGCCATCGAGGCTGCGATGGCTGCTCAATGCTTGCAATCCTCTGGCGATCGGGCTGCTCGCTAATTTCTGCCGACTATGCTAGCCTGCGTGTGTGGCTAAGCGAACGACAACAACGACTTTCGTAGTCGAGCACACTAATTATGGCTGGTCGGTCGGTACCGGCACCGAGCGTATGGGGCTGTTCGTTACCCAACGCCAAGCGCTCGATGAGGTGAAAAAGCGCCGCGCCGAGCTTACGGCGAAGGGGCGGCGTAGCACGGTCGTGATAACAGGCAGCGAGCCGGTCACCGCGGGTAGCCGAACCTCGCGCCCTTACTGGTCTCGGCGCTAAAACTCTGGGGCGCCGCATGCCAAGGCCGAGACGGGTTTCGCCTGCGTTTCGCCCCAGGACAGGCGCCAGCGAACCGCAAGCCGCTAACTCGGGATGGTACAAAAGCCTCGATTCTACTGGGGTCGGCGCGCTGACCCGTTTGTACGGGCGCAAGCGGTCACGCGTTCGAAGCTCACCGCTCCGACCGATCCGCGAGGTCCGCTTTGCCCAGCCGTTTCAGCGCCGGCCTTGAGCCCTGGCTTGGAGGGCTTAGTTGAGCGGTAAGCGCTTACCCATTTTGCTTCGACTATGGCATGGCGGTTGGCGTGCCAAAACGGCCGGCAGCAACGACCCAAAGGCCGTGACGGGTCGGCTGCGGGCGAGGTGCTCGGGGTGTTGATCGCTGCTGGGGCGAGCCTGGCCATGACTAACCCCGCCCGCCAGCATGTGGGCACCGTGGCCGCGCGGTCGCCGGCCTTCGATCTCTTGAAAAGCGGCGAACCGATCCAACGCCGGCGCGCGGGGGATAGCAGTTGCCGGGAACACCTTGGCCGCGGCGCGCGGCTCGGCGGGGCGATGCCAGACGAGAAGATCAGCGGCATACGGAGCAAAACCGGGCGATGCCTCCGCGGCGCCAAGCGGTGCTGAGGCAAACCTAGCTGCACGGTTTTCGAGATAGCCGAACCCCGAGCAAAGCGGCGGGCGAATTGTCACGTGTTGCGACGAAGCCGACAACTCGGGTGGCGCGAGAAATTGATATTTGCGGCCTACGGACAATCGACTGTTGCAATGCGGTAACGCTCAAAAATCAGGACGCAACCAACTCCGCGGTTGGGCGTTTTCCTGCCAGGTGAAACAATGGTGGAGTCGACCATGAACGCGATCCGTAAAGCGCTTCTTATCGGCGCGGGTGCGTTGACGTTGACGGCCACGGCGGCGTCAGCTGCAGTGGTTTGTAACGATGAAGGCGATTGCTGGCGCGTGCGCGGTAGGCCGGCCTACGGCCCCGAGTTGCGGCTGAACATTCATCCCGACAACTGGAGGTGGTCGCGGCGTGAGCACTACCGTTGGCGCGACCCAGGTCGCGGCCACGGCTACTGGCGCGGCGGCAATTGGGTCGTGATCCGATAAGTCTGCCGTCGGGAATTTAACGATCTGGAAAAGCCGCCCCTCACGGGCGGCTTTTTCCCTGGAGATCCATGCTCCAGGAAAGGCAAGAGGAAAGGCAAGCGCGGGCAAGCAAGCGTGCGCCGGCGGTCGACGCCCGTGGCCCACACATCAAAGCCCGACGCTGGGATGCGCCGGGCCAGCGGCGGCCTCCCTCCCCGCCGCTTGGCGGCAGCGGGGGAGCGTAGGCCCTGGGCCAAGGCCATGATGCCGCCATGGTTCCTGCGCAGCTTGCGCGCGCCGCGTGGCGGACGGCCCACCGCTGCAGGATTGGTGCGGCTGACGCCTGCCCGATTGGGGCGGTGCGTGCGGCGAGACGTCGGCGTTCGATTGGCCCAGCAGGTCAAGCCAGCAGGTCAAGGACGCGATGGGGCAAGGCCGATTGAGAGGCAACGGCTGCCATGTTCTTTGCCGCCGCCACGGGATAGGGAAAGGGAACAATCGCCGCCGCTTGTCAGATCGGTCAGTGCAACCTGTTGCGGCGCGTCGGCTCGGCAAACGGCTGCCCTCTGGCGATCGGGATTGCGCCTAGCCGAAGCCGGGCGCCTGAACTAACATCCGAGTCGGACCACCGGACGGGGCTTGATCGGGCCACATCGCGCGTCATTCCTGGGACGCACAACCCGCTACTGGCGCGGGATTGGAGCGATTGCAGAGCGGCCGCACGGGCGTGGGACCGCGCTTCCAATGAGGGTTGTTGCTGATCGCACGCGCCCTCGAGATAATGGGGGAAAACAAGGCTTTGGCTTTGGGTGTCGCAACGACTATGACCGGCGCTAACATTCGCAGCCTGTTGTTCGCCGGCGTGGCGGCGCTTTGCTCGTCGGCCGGTGACGGTCTGGCGCAGGACGCCAAGGCACCCAGCGCCCCATCGGCGGCGGCCGCGGGCGACATCGCCAATTTTTTTGGCCAGGTCGGGGATCAGATTTACGAAGACTGCATCTTCGAATTGTCGCAGGAACAGGTCGAGGTGCAGCAGGCGCTGATTGAGGCCTACATCAAACAAGGCGCGACGCACGTCCTCGCACGGCAGCTGGCGGTAAAGCAGATCCAACCGCCCAAACTGTCTACCGAGTGCGAGCAAATGCGAGGTTCCTCGAAGGCGGCAATGCCGAAGGCGGCGCCACCGACGGCCCCGAAGAAGGCGCCGGTCGTCGCCGCGGTGCCGAAGCCCGCGACGGCAGCCTCGCAGCCGAGAGTCGCTCTCGCCGACAAGAAGGTGCTGCCGCAGTGGGATTGCGCGCCCGGCGTTGACTACGTCACCATTCAACACAAGGGCTACGAGAGAAAGCTGACCGATGGTGAAATTTGTAGCCCCTTTGACGATGTCGTGCGGCACGTCCCTGACGCGCTCAAAAGCTTTCGCTTGGGCTACACCATCAGGACCGGCCGCCTGTTCGTCATCGCCGATGATCCGCAACTGGCGGGAAAGACCGTAGCTTGGGCCATCTCCGGCAGGGATACTTGCAGAAACAATCCCGATCCTGACTGTTTGGCCGCACGCGCCGTTGGCCCGCTGCCGCCGGGACAATACGCGTTCGCCTCCGACAAGGAGGGCAGAGTGAGTTGGGGCCCCAAGACCAAGCGCATGGTTGCGGGCATCTTTCTGACGAAGTTGTGGAACCGGGAGAAGTTTACTCCGGCACAAACCGCGGCCATCTTGGCGCGCGGCAATATTGCCATTCACGTGCGCCTCAAGGGTGAAATGTCTGAAGCCTGTCTGGGGCTGGGGCCCAACGGATGGGCCTACGTCGCCTCGCTCATCAAGGATGGTCGCGCCACGGGCGTGAACGTCTATATCGACGAGCCCTATCCACAAATTGCCGAAACGCCACCCGTTGTGAGGGTGTCCTCGTTTTCCCTGTCTTCGCTCTTTAAATAGTGCCACTGCGGGGGCGCTTGGCCGCCCTTTGATTTTTTGTTGCTAAATCGGCCAATCCACAGCCGCTGTTCTGGCGCGAGCGCCCGGCCGCCGCCCGCCCGTTGCAGGAGACGCGCCGGTTGCCTCCCCAGGCATTGCGCGCTGGCGCCGCTGCACGGGGAAATGCCGCCAGCCCGCGCCAATTTCTGGATGTGGCGAGCGGATTTGCGTCGGCGCCGCGGGTTTGCTGCAGCCTTGCGAGCGACGATGGCTGCGATCAGCAACTCAAGGTGTGGGCGCCGGCGCGCCAACAGAAAAGCGGCGCGCGCCGCTGAGCGGGGCTTGCAGCTGTAGTAACTCCAGGTTTTATGCTGCCAGCGCCATCGGTTGCGGGCTGGCGGGCCAACGTGGTCAGGCGACGTTGAGGATTGATCGATGCGAACGGCAACTCGGCAACCAAGTCGCAGGCGCACTATCAATCCGGAGTTGCCGCGCTTCGTCTATCCCAATGGCAGCGGCTATCGGGCGTTGATCCGCAGTGGCACCAAGATCCTCTATCTCGGTACCTTCGACACCCCTGAAAAAGCGAGCGAGGCCGCCGAGCGTATGGCACGAGCCTTGCGCCACAAGGCCAATCCGCGTTCGAAACGCCCGAGCCCGGGCGGCGCCAAGGGCAAGGCCGCACCCGCACGGGGGGCGGTGAAGCGGCAGCGGCGACGGCCCGCCTGATACGGCCGGCATCGGATCCTTGAGCGGGCCTAGAACTCGAAGGCGCCCTGCGCGGGATGTCCCGGCGCCGGCTCGGCGCCCTCCAGCTCGAGCATGCGCCGCTTGGCGCTTGCCCCGCCCGGCGCGGAAAAGCCGCCAAGCTTGCCGCCGGCGGCCAAGACCCGGTGGCAGGGGATGATGAGGGGGACCGGATTGTGCGCCATGGCCTGGCCAACATCGCGGGCGGCCTCCGGCCCGGCGCCCAGCTCCTTCGCCAGCGCGCCATAGGTGGTTGTGTGCCCCCATGCCACCCGTCGTGCTGCGGCATAGACCCGCTCGAAAAAGTCCGTCTGTTCACCAAGGTCGAGCTTGAGGTCGGCAAAATCCGTCTGTTCGCCAGCAAAGTAGCGCCTCGCGGCCCTAACGGCGCGCTCCACGTCTGCGGGGGGCGTCCCGGGCGTGGCGCCCGGCAGGCGGCGCAGCAGAAGGCGGCTCGCCGCTTCGGCGGTTTTGACCGGCAGCTGAAAGCGCGCGATGCCGGCCGTGGTCCAGGCGATGCCGCAAAAGCCGCTCGCCGTCTCGAAGACGAGATAGTGCTGCTCGGTTAGGTTCATGGCTCGCCCCTTTGGTCCGGGCTCAATTCTCTCGCCAAAATTTGTGTCTCTCGCCAAAATTTGTGCCGCCGCGGCGAAAGTTCAACCCGATTCCTGCCCGCCGTCACGCCTCTTTTGCCCTCTGCCACGAGCCAAAAAAGGTCGGGCGGCCAGCAGCACGCGCGCGGCCCGCGCGCCTCATCGCCACCAGGCCGCAGGCGAGCGTTGCCAATGGTTCAGTCGAGCCGCGCGTGGACGAATTCAATGGTCCGCTGCAGGGCCAGCGGGGCCGCCTTGGAGGCCGGATTGCGAATGAAACCTTCCGCCTCGCCCTCATAGAGGGCAAGATCGAGGTCCCCGCCGCGCTTGCGATAGTTTGCCACGAAGCGTTCAAGATCGACCCGTGGGTGCACGACGTCGTTGCCGCCTTGCACGTAAAGGACCGGTGGCATTTCGACCGGCTCGCCCCGGTCCAAGATGCCAACGGGATTGCCCTCTTCCATCGCCTCCTCGGTCTGCCAAAACTTGATGTGCAGGGGAATAACGCGATCAATTTGCTCAGGGTATTTTCCGCCCGCGGCCTGCAGGCGCTTGGCGTGGTGGAAACGGCGCAGGGGATCGATGACCGGCCAAATGAGGACGACGGCCGCCACGCTGGCATCGAGCTCGGGGTGGGAGGGCAGGGAAATGGCGGCATAGCGCCGATCGCGTGGGCGCAGGGCTGAAAGCATGGCCTGATGGGCGCCGCTCGAAACCCCGAGCAGGCCGACGCGGTCGGCCCGCGAGTTGAGCTCGCCGGCGCGCGCCTTCAGCCAGCGGATGGCATAGTTGATGTCGGTCAGCGAGGCCGGATAGCCGGCAACCGGCGGCATGCGAAAGTCGAGGGCCGCCACCACCACGCCGCTCTTTGCCAGCGACTCGTTGAAGAGGGTATCGGACGTGCGATCCTGCCCGCACCAGGCGCCACCGTGCAGGTCGATCAGCAACGGGAAGGGGCCGGCGCCGCTCGGTCTGAACAGGCGCAACAGGAGTGGTTGGTCGTCGTGGCGCAAGTATTCCATGTCCTCGACGGTGAATGCGTAGGCGCCGGGCGCGGCCGCCGTCTTGCGGGTGGCGTTGCTGGTGAGCATGAGCGGATCCTCCACGTCAGCATGACAAAAGCCGGCGCCCCACGCAAAATGGAGCTCGCCCAGTTTGACATGCGAGGCGCGCAAAGGGAAACGCTGGCAGGTTCCCCCGGGGCGCCATGGGCTAGGCGACGACCGCGCGCGGCCTAGCCGGACCACGCCTAACGGCAAGGCCAGCATGGCCGGCGCGTTGCCGTGCGCCCTCAGATTACGGCGATCGCTTCCACTTCGATGAGCCAACCCGGCAGGGCCAAGGCGGTGACGCCAACGAGCGTGGAGGCAGGACCCTTCTTGCCAAAAAATTCCTCGCGTATCGACGCCAGTTCCGTGCGATGCCGAATATCGACGAGATAGGTCGTCAACTTGACGATGTTGGCAAGCGAGCCACCTGCGGCCTCCACCTGCGCCTTGAGCGCGCTGTAGGTGGCGCGCGCCTGGGCGGTAAAGTCACCGGGGTGCGCGGGCTGGCCCTTGTCGTCGTAGGCCACCTGGCCGGAAACAAACAAAATGCTTTGCGCTCCAGTGACCTTGATGGTTTGGCTGTAGGTGGGTGGGTCGAATACGCTTTTCGCTGCCAGTCTTTCAATCGTGGCGGCCATAGGGCTCCTCCTCGGGTTGGCTTGCGCATCTGATCGCAGGCGCCGCTCCGCCGAGGGGCGCCCGGCGACCGGCGGCCGCCAGTTTCG
>DASTMQ010000452.1:0-3279 GCA_035714005.1 Hyphomicrobiaceae bacterium | reverse complement strand
CGCTCGCGCCATTGACGAGGCCATCTCGCGCAAGCCCAAGGGCCACGACTTCGTCATCGACCGGCGCACACGCCAGCCGGCCGTGGCGCGCCACATGAGCGTCACGGGCGGCTGAGGTCGGCGGCGGTGCGGCCGCAATCGTCATTGCCCCTCGGCTTCGGCACTACCCTCATCGTCTGAGCGCCATGGCTTTTGGGCGGTCCCGGGCTGGTCATTCGGTTTACGGCAGGTTTCGCAGCTTGCCCGCGTGGATTGGCATTGCCATCCTTGCCCCGGCGGGCCTTTATACCCTTGTGCGTGAATAACAACTCGCCAGGGCGGCGCGATCGTGAACGACAATGCGCGCGGCATTCTCTCCGTCCTTATCGCCTGCACAGCGTTCGTCATCAACGACGCAATGGTGAAACTCGCCAGCGCCGAATTGCCATCCGGGGAAATCATCTTCATTCGCGGTGCGCTCGCGACGGTGATGCTGAGCATCGGCGTGCTGCTGCTCGGGGCCAGCCGCCCTCTGTCCCTTCTCACTGCTCCAATGATGCTCGTGCGTCTGGCAAGCTCGGCCGCCTCCACCGTCTTCATCGTGATCAGTCTGCGCCACCTGCCGTTGGCGACGGTCAATACTGTTTTGCAGGTTACGCCTCTCGCCGTAACGGCCGGCGCCGCAGTCGTCTTTCGCGAACGCGTCTCGCTTCCGCGCTGGGCGGCGGCACTGACGGGCTTCCTTGGAGTTGCGCTGATCGTGCGCCCCGACGCGGCAAGCTTCGGGGCCGGCGCTTCCTTTGTGTTGATCGCGCTGCTGTTTTCGACCACGCGGGATCTGACCACGCGTGGCCTTGCCAGCGACATTCCCTCGATCTTCGTGGCCGCCGCCAGTGCCGCCGCCATCAGCGCGGCTGGCGTTAGCGTGGCGCCGTTCGATGACGCCTGGTGCTGGCCCTCGGAGCGCGCCTGGGTCTGGCTGACGCTGGCCGCCGGCTGCCTATTCATCGCCACGACCTTTCTGATCGTTGCCTTGCGCACGGGAGAGGTATCGGTGGTGGCCCCGTTCCGCTACGTACCGGTCCCCCTCTCTATTCTGCTGGGCTGGTGGGGGTGGAATGAGGTGCCCGATAGGATTGCCTGCCTCGGCATTGTTCTCGTGCTGGCGGCGAGCCTTTACGTGCTCACGCGCGAGCGGCTCAGCTTGACTGACCCAAAGACCACGATCGTCGATAGGAGCCCCACCCAATGAGGCCGAACCGCATGAAGGAGAAGATGCTGCGCGGGGAACCGGCGCTCGGCTGCTCGGTGATGTTTCCCTCCGCCCAGGTCGTCGAGATGTTGGGTTACGCCGGCTTCGACTGGGTGCTGATCGACTGTGAGCATGGCAGCATCGGCCCGGCGGACGTGGAGGTAATGGCGATGGCCTGCGATGCCGTCGGCATAACGTCCATCGCCCGGCCCAAGACGAACGCCGCCAGTGACATCCAGGCCGTGATGGACCGCGGGGTGCTGGGTGTGCAGGTGCCGCATATCAATACCGGCGAGGAGGCGCGCCGCGCCGTGGCCGCGGTCAAGTTTGGACCCGGAGCGCAGCGCGGGCTGGCGGTCGGCACTCGCCCCGACCGTTGGGGGCTGGGCGGTCGCTTGCCAGATTTTGCCCAAGCCGCCAATGCGCAATCGCTCATTTGCGTGCAGCTGGAGCACGCGATCGCCCTCAGCAATATTGCCGACCTGCTTGCCGTCGAGGACATCGACGTCTTTTTCATTGGCCCGTCGGATTTGTCCCAATCGATGGGTTTTCCCGGCAATCCCAAAGCGGCCCCCGTGGCGCAGGCGATCGAGGGGGCCTTGGCCAAGATTGCGGCCGCCGGCCGCATCGCCGGCATGCCCGCCACCATTGAGACCCTGCTCGAGGTCAAGACCGCCGGCTGCAGCTACATCTATACCCATCTGCCGCGCCTGATTGGGGCCGGCGCCGGCGCCTTTCTTGGCCAGGGGAGGCACGCCTGACAGGGCCACACCGCCTCAGACTTTGGGATGAGAGGGTGGGGGCGCGGGAGCGGCGCTCTTGACAGGCGACCCGGCTGACTTGTCAAATGGTCTGACCAACTGACCGCAGAGTCGGAGCATAACCCAAGCCAAGGAAACGCACCAAACCGAGGTATGGCTTGCCCCTTGAGGCCATAGAACCCCGTCGCCTCTACCGCCAGATCGCCGATCAGCTCCGTCATCTGATCGACCAAGGCGAATACGCCGTTGGCAGTCGATTGCCGGCCGAGCGCGTGCTGGCCGATCGGTTGGGCGTTTCCCGCCCGACCGTGCGCGAGGCGCTGATTGCCTTGGAGGTCGAGGGCCGGCTCAAGATCAGGGTTGGGTCCGGGATCTATGTGGTCGAGCAACAGCCGGCCGCCGTGGTGCCCGGCAGTGCCGCCATCGAAGGGCCCCTGGAGCTGTTGCGGGCGCGGGCTTTCGTCGAGAGCGCCGTCGCCGAAGAGGCGGCCGTCAGGGCCCGATCCGAAGACATCGAGCGGCTCGATGAAATCTTGCTCGAGGTCGAGCATCAGCACTCCGGCGACGGGCTGATTGCGCTCGATCGGCGTTTTCATGCGGCGATCGCGGCCATTCTCGACAACGCCGTGCTGGTGCGCTTCGTCGGGCAGCTGTTCGATCTGCGGATCAATCCCTATTTCGAGCAGCTCGCGCGACACATCGAGAATGCGTCGACCTGGAAGGAAACGCATCTGGAGCACGTCGTCATTCGCGATGCCATTGCCGCGCGCGATCCTTTGGCGGCGCGCACTGCCATGCGCAATCATTTGCGGCAGGCGCATGGTCGCTTTTCGCGCGATTTCGGTGAACCGCCGCTGGCCGCAGCCGAGACCGATTTCCGGCCCGTGCGTGCACGGGTCGTAGCCTGAATGTGGAGGGTGCCGCTTAACTTGATGGCCGTCGCGATGAGCGGACTAAAAGACTACTCGAGGCGGATGCCAAGGATGGGCGCCCGCGTGCTTGAAACCGAGTTCAGATGGAGGAACGCGAAATGAGAAACTCGAAACTTAGCCGCCGCCGCTTCCTGGCCGCGACCGCGGCGACGTCGGCGACGATGGTCGCGGCGCCGTTCGTGCGTACCGCCGGGGCGGCGGGCAAGCTTTCGATCGGCTTCTGGGACCACTGGGTGCCCGGCGCCAATGATGCAACCAAGAGCCTGGTCGACGCTTGGGCCGAGAAGGAAAAGGTCGAAGTCCAGATCGATTTCATTACCTCCCAGGGTAACAAGCTGCTGCTCACCACCGCCGC
>DASTMQ010000451.1:0-9349 GCA_035714005.1 Hyphomicrobiaceae bacterium | reverse complement strand
CTCCACCCCGGCTTTGCGAAACTCGGCTGCCAAGCGGGAGAAGTCCTTGGCCTCGATCGTACATCCGGACGTATCGTCCTTGGGATAAAAGTAGACGACCACCGGCTTGCCCCTGAGCCGGGACAATTTGAGCGTCCCGCCAGCATCGGTTGACAACTCAAAGTCCGGGGCGATATCGCCGTCCTGCAGCATGGAACTCCCCTCGTTCTTTGGGCCGCGCCGGCCCGAACCGGTGCTCTCCGAAGCGGTGCCCCCGCAAGCGGTGCCCCCGCAAGCGGTGCCCATGACAACCAGCCCTCAGCGGGCGCATTTCGTCAAGGCGCTCGCGGCCGTTCCCCCGCACTTGTCGGGAGCGCCAATCTCTCGCGCAAGCAAACCTCGCGCAATCGAGCGCCGTGTGAGCCAAGCCTAAAGAGAGCAAGCACCGCGCAAGTCAGCCAAGCCTCGAGAGCGACGGGCGGGGGCTGGCGTGCATTGGGCCAGGCGGCCGCGTTGCCGCGAACGCCCTCAGTTGCGGCCCGCCAGGCGCGCCTTCTGCAGGGCCAGCACGGCCTCGACGCGATTTCGCACCTGCAGCTTCTGCATGATGTTGGTCATGTAGTGCTTGACCGTTTTCTCGCCGATCTTGAGCTGGATGGCGATTTCCTTGTTGGTGCGGCCCTGCGCGACGTGGTCCAAGATCTGCTCTTCACGCTTGGTGAGATCGGCGAGTTCGGTCGGCTTGGCGCCGCTGCCGGATTGCCGCCGTGACAAGGTCAGCAAGCGGCCGGCGAGACGCGGCGAGACGTAGGAATCGCCACGGGCGACGGAGCGCATGGCCGCAATCAGCTCCAGGCCGCTCGTGCCCTTGAGCAGATATCCCTGCGCACCTGCGTCCAGCGCCTGCGCGACGTGCTCCTCGCTCTCGGACACGGTCAACATCATGGTCTTGACGACGGGACACGCGTGCGCGATGGCGCGCGCCGCTTCGATGCCGCCACCGGGCATGCTCACGTCGAGCAGCACAATGTTTGGCAATTCGGCTTTGGCGATCCGAACCGCATCATCGGCGGTCGAACCTTCCCCGACCAGCTCGAGAAAGCTTGCACCGCGCAGGGTGTGCGCGACACCCTCCCGAAACAATGGATGGTCGTCGACGACGACTACTCGTATACGCTCGCTCACTCTACCCCACCCGCTCTTCGTTGCTAACTGGTTGATTTTCAGATAGTTCGAATTGCGCTGTCAATCGAGTTCCTCCCCCAGGCTTACTTTCGATTTCCAATACCCCCCCCAGTGCTGCAACCCGGTCACGCATGCCCTTGAGGCCGAGGCCGTTGCTCCTGAGCATTTGCTCCTCCACCGGAAAGCCGCGGCCGGTATCGCTAATGGTTACCGTGAGCCGTCCGTTGCAGAGGCCACCCTCGACACTTTGGCCGATGCCGCCGCCATGCCGGAAGGCGTTGCTTAGGGCTTCCTGGGTTAACCGGTAAAGGCAGGTCTTGAGCGGATTGGAGAGGCTGGCGGGAAGCCGGGAAACATCGCATTTGACCGTGGTGCCCGTTCGCCGCTCGTGGTTGCGCACGACGATCCACAGGGCATCGGCGGGCGAAAGGGCATCGAGCTCGGGCAGGATCAGCCCGGCGGACATGTTCCTGATCTCGGTCAGGGCATCCGACAGGGCGCTGTGAATCCTTACATAGTCCTCCCGAGGCAGCTCGGCATCGGAAACCTGCGCCTTGGGTTGTAGGGCATCAAGGCGCAGCAGGGCCAGGCTGATCAGCTGTGCCGGCCCGTCGTGCATCTCCGCCCCGACCCGGCGCAAAATGAGATCATGCGTTTCCACCGAACGCCGGTTGATCTCATCCACCCGGTGGCGCAAATCCTCGTTTTGCTGCAGCAGGCGAGACAACTCCGCAATTCGCTCGCGCAGCGCCTTCTGCTGGCTGGAGATCGTGGCGCTTCCCGTGCGCACGATGCGGAACAGGATGCTCAGCATCAGCAGCGTAACAAGCGCGACCACGAACCAGCTATAAAGACGCGTGCGCGCCAGGTTGCTTTTGAGCTCCGTGCCATTCTCATAAAACTCGGCGATGGCGATGATACGTTGCGTATCGCTGGCGCGGATCGGCGTATATATTTCAAATAGCGGCAGACCGAGTTTGCGCTCGACGGAATTCTCCGCTTCTCGGGTATCAAAGGAGCCGACGATCCTGCCCTTCATTACCTCCTGCAAACGCCAGGACGGCGGATATTTGCGCCCGACTTCCTCCTTTTTGTTGCTGTAAAGAATAACGGTATCCAGCGACCAGATCTTAATGCCGACAACTTTACGCCGCAGCGGCGCCGTATTCAGCAACTCGTCCAGTTTGGCTACCGTCTCGGGCCGCAAATTGGGGCCCTTGGCGAGCTCCTGCACCTGCGGGTCGATGAAGGTGTTGATATAGAGCGCGGCACTGCTGGCCGAGTTGTAGAGCACGCCCTCTTCGATGCGGCTGCTGACCCAGGCGCCGAGCAGCGTCATGCCGCAACCGAGTACGGCCAAAGACGCAATGGTAAATCGGCCGGCCAAGCTTTGGCGTGACCAGAAGGTTGCCAGACGGCGGCCAAAAAGCCTTGAAAATAGGTGCGAAGCGCTCGGCACCGTGTGCATGAAGGTCGGACCAAAGTCTGATCGAAGATCGGCTCGAGGTCGCATGGTGGGCGGACAATACTGCGGTAAAATCCTCCCTGCGCTGAAATCGCACGTGATAGTTATTGTGTCTACCAGTCTGGTGATGCCGGCTCTCCGAGTGCTAAAGCGCCGCACATATCGGTGTGATGCCGTCAACAGATGGTCTGTCGGGAGTATTAAGTGAGCACCGGTACAGAAGAGGGGATGGGCCGCGGCCTGCTTACCCTTGCAGGGTCGGCCGGTGTGCCCGCTGGCGGCTTGGGTGCGCCAGCCTTCGTCTGGCTGTCCGAACAGGGCGTCGAGGTGCGTTTTACCAGCGCACTTAACGAGCCCGGCGCCGATGCGGCGCAGCCGTCCGGTCGCGTGCTTGTTGGTCCCGGTGAAGGAAAGAGCAGCCTACAGATCGCCAGCGCCGGTGACGCGGTCGCCGTCGCCTGGCAAGAGGTTTCGGCGGACGGCCATGGCGTCATCAAGCTGCGCGGCGTGTCGCAAGACTCAGGACTGCTGGGTGCGGAAATTACCGTCGGTGGGACGCGGGGCGCGCTGAGCCACCATTCTCTCTCGATCAGCGGCTATGACTTAAGCGACTACCCCGCGGACAGCGCCACGGCCACGTTCAACCTGGTCTGGGTTGCATCGGACGCAACGGATGCGCCCGGGGTTGGCCGCATCATGATGCAGCGCTTTGGCGTATCCTACGACGACGGCGGCGCCCCCACGGGGCTCATCCCCGTCGACATGGTCGGGCAGGCTTTCCATAAGATTTCGCATGTCGCCGAGCTCGCGACCGGACTGCCCGCCAACGACAACAGCGAGTGGATCGGCGACGAGGAGGGCAGTGGAGGCGCCATCGGACGTCTGCCCACCGTGGCGACGCTCGATACGGGCGACGTGCTTGTGGCCTGGATCGGCGCGGAAGGCCATGTGCACGGCAAGCTTTACGCGACGGCGCAAGCCGGTCGCGCCGAGGCGCCGGACTATGGCGCGGTGAACGCGGCGCTCGCCGACCTGACGCCAAACTTGGGCCGCGCCAGCGAGGGCCCTGCCTGGGATGCCCGCCGCGTCAAGGTCGGCGACCTGGGTCCCGGCAACTTCGCGCTGGTCTGGCTGGTTGCCGCCGGCGCCGATGCCATGCTCAACGGCTCGATCTTCACCTTACATGCAGATGAGACGCCGACGGGCGGCGCGAGCGCCGGCTGGGTTGAGACGTCGATGACGCCCGTGGCCTTGCCTGCCGGCTTCACGGGCGAATTCAATTTGAACGTCGCGGACGGGCAAGCCTCCGATCTGGTGCTGAGCTACGAGGTGGCGGACAGTGCTGGCACCGTCAGGATCGCCACCACGACGCAAGAGATTTCGCCCGCCGACAGCGCACTGGATGCCAAGGAGGTCGCCCCGGACGCGGCCCAACTGGAAAAGGCCGACCCCGGCATGCCGGTCAGCAAGGTTGGCGTCCACGGCAGTTCCGGCAATCCATTCCTGCCGGGCGAGCAGCACGATAGCATTGTCGTCAACACCAACAGCCTGGCAGCAGCCGAGCCGGCGGCGGCCCACCAGACACCGCAGACCGAGACGGCCGCCGACAAGGTGTTGGACGTGATCGTTTCGTCCAACATCGACGGCCCGGTGCTAGCCTTGGTGCTGGCCGCCGCCACGGACGGCGTGGGCACATTGACCCTCAGGTTCGCGGCTGCGGATGCAAAGGGCGACGACGGCCCGGTGATCGAGGTCACCGCTAGCGCCGATCCCAATGTGACGCCGGCCGTGACAGGGATCGGCGACGGTGGCGCGGTCGCGGCCTGGGTCGACGCCTATTCGGGCGAACTGCGGGCTCAGACCTATGACGCGCACGGCCAAGCCCAGGGGTCGGCCGGCGGCATTACCGTCTCCGCGGGCGAGAAGGTCTCCGACATCGCGCTGGCCTCCAACCCGGCTGGCACCGCCGCGACGGACGAGCCGACGATCTACGACGTCGAATTTGCCTTGGCCTGGGTGCTGGCGGCCAACGACGACGGCTACGGCAGCATCATGCTGCAACGCTACTTGGTCACCAGCAATTCGGAAGGGGCGGCCGCGGGCAACATCATCGCGCTCGGCCGTGACGGACAGGTCGGCGGCGACAACGACGCCGCCGCGCAGTTCGCCGTCGACGGCGATGACGGCGTTGCCGCGCCGGTCTACGGGCGCGCCCCGCAACTGACGGGCCTGGCGCAAGGCCAGCTGGCGTTGAGCTGGGTGGAAAACGACGGCGCGCAGGAAACGGTCAAGGGCGCCGTGATGGAACGCGATGGTGGGCGCGCCGTCCTCAACATTGATCTCTCCGAGCAGCTGGATGTGCCGGCCGTGGTCGCCAAGGGCACGCATCCCATCATCACCTCGGCGGCGAACGGCGACATCCTGGTGGCTTGGGTGCAGCCCGACGGCAGCGATGGCTTCGACATCAAGGCCGCCATCTATAAGGCCGCCGGTGACAATACCTGGTCGGTGCCGGACAAGGTGCTGGAGCTCGAGCATTTTACCTCCCAGCCCAAGGATTTCTCGCTTGGGATCACCGATGGCAGCACCCCCTCGATCGTTCTGACCTGGGAAACCGATGCCGGCGCCGCCCTGGGCCAGCGCTTCGATCTCGACGGCGGCGCCTTGGGTAGCAGCTTCGGCATTAGGGACGGCCAATCCGACCAGCTGGCCGATACCACCTCGCTGCCCGATGGCCGCATCGTCGTCGTCTATGCCGAGCAGGACAAGGACGGAAATGTCGACGTCGAGTCGCACGTCGTCGCCACGGGCGACGACAGCCAATCCGGATCTTCCAGCAGCGACGGCAGCGATCACATCTTTGCCGATCGCGGTGCGCTCGACGCCTACGCGGGCCTCGGCGACTACGCCTCCCTGGGCGACGCCTCGCCGCTCGCCAACGACAAGGACGTCACGGTCGTGGAAGATGCGACCGACGGTGTCATCATCGATGTGCTGAACGATCAGGTCGATGGTCTGCGTGTGGTGCAGGTCAACGGCGCCGACCTGGCCATCGGCGCCCCGCTGCGGGTAGAGCATGGCTTCGTCCAGCTCCGCGATGACGGTGACCTCTTGTTCACGGCCGATGAGGACTTCCACGGCACCGTCAACTTTGAATACACGGTCTCCAACGACGACGATCAGCACGCCACGGCCTCGGTGGCCATCAATGTCACCCCGGTCGAAGACGACCCGATGCCGGTCGATCTGGCCTTCGACCAGGCCAGCGAGCCCGCCCCCCTCACCGATGCCAGCGCCGTCGCCTTGAGCGGCCATGACACCTCATATGACGCTGCACAGGGGCCAGATCCGGGTCCAGGTCAGGGGGATGCGGACGCCGGCTCGCAGCAGGGCACATCCGGGGATGACCAAGACCACGCGGGCGCCAACCGCGGGGAAGGCATGGGGCACGAGGAGGCGCACGACCAGGAGGGTCATGGCGACGGCGAGGAGGCGGAGCACCACGGCGCCCAAGACGGCGAAGGGGGCGAGCACCCGCAGCCGGTGGGTGGCGCCGCCGACGAGCACGGCGGCGACCGGCACGAGGAGGCGGCCGGGGATACCCACGATACCGATGGTTCGGCGTCGCAGACGCCGCTCGCCGCCATGGAGGATGCCGGCGATACCCTTACCTTTGCGGCGCGCTATGAGCACGGCTACCGGCCCGGCAGCGTCGAGCGGCAATGGCTGCAATTGGACGTGGATGCCAATCGCGGCGCCGGCGATGCCGCTGCCACCGGCAGCGAGGCCGGCTATGGACCCGACAACGATACCTTCGTCTTCCACGCGGCCTTCGGCAACGATGCCACCCTCCCCGAAGCCCGCGGGTTCGAGCACGTTATTGATCTTTCCAAGTCCGGCTATCCGACGTTCCAGGCCCTGCAGGATGCCGGGGCGCTGGTGCAGGTCGGCGAGGATGTGGAAATCACCCTCAACGTCGCCGATCCGGCGCATCCAGAGAAAATCCTGCTGCGGTCGATAAACGTGTCGACGCTTACTGCGAGTGATTTCAAATTCGGCTAGTGAGGAGAAAGGCCATGAATTAGCTGCGAGCGCACTGTTAACGAAGTGCGTGAGAATTCGGTGCGATTTAACAAGACTATTCTACAAACCGTGCGTAGGGGCCGAAGCGGTCAGCGCTGAACTGGCTGCCGCCGTTAGTTGGGGACAGTAGTCGCGTGGCAAAGCAAAAGCAGAGCGAGGTCAGACGTGCGGCCGGCGTCCTTGCTCCGATCATTCCAATACTGGCGCTAATTTCCTGCGTAGTGAACGTGCTCGCGCTTACGGGCTCGTTCTACATGTTGCAGATCTACGATCGCGTCCTTTCAAGCCGCAGCATTCCCACCTTGATCGCCTTGTCCGTGTTGGCAATCTCGCTCTACCTGTTTCAGGGTGGTCTCGAGATTGTGCGCAGCCAAGTGTTGGTGCGCATCGCCGGCCGGCTCGATCGTCAACTCACGTTGATGACGCATGACGCCGTCGTGCGTTTGCGTTCCTTCGTCGGCTCGCAGGCCAGTCCCATGCAGCCGCTGCGCGACGTCGATGCCATTCGTACCTTTCTTTCCGGGCAGGCGCCGGTGGCCATTCTCGACATGCCGTGGATGCCGCTCTACCTCGGCTTCGTGTTTTTGCTGCACCCGGTGCTCGGCTGGGCCACCACCGCCGGCGCCTTGTTCCTGATCTCGCTCACCCTCCTTACCGAGCGGTTGATGCGGGCGCCATCGGAAGCCTCTTCCGGCGCCACCAGACAACGCTGGTCGCTGGCCGAGGCTTCGGAACAAAACGCCGAAGTCCTGAACGCCATGGGCTTCGCACACCGCTTCCTGCGGCGCTTTCAAGCTGCGAGCCAGGAATACCTCGCCGCCAATGAGCGCCTGAGCGATATCGTCGGCAGCCTGACGGTGGTGTCGCGCGTATTCCGCCTGATGTTGCAATCGGCCCTGCTGGGGCTCGGTGCCTATCTCACCATCTCCGGTGAGATGACGGCCGGCGCCATCATCGCCTGCTCGATTGCGGCCTCGCGCGCCTTGGCACCCATCGAGGTGGCCATTGCCAACTGGCGCGGTTTTGTGGCGGCGCGACAAAGCGCCCGCCGTCTCGAGGCGGTTTTTGCCAGCCTGCCCAAGCGCAGCAAGCCGCTGCTCCTGCAACCGCCGACCAGCGGCCTCAGCATCGAGGGTTTGGCGGTCGCCGTTCCCGGCACGCAGACCGTCACGCTGAGCAATATCACCTTCGCGGTGAAGGCCGGCTCGGTGGTCGCCGTGATCGGACCGAGCGCGGCCGGCAAGTCGACGCTCGCCCGTGCCATCACCGGCGTGTGGCCGCTGGCCCGTGGCGCGGTGCGGCTCGATGGCGCCACCCACGCCAGCTGGTCGCCCGAGGAGCTGGGCAAGCATATCGGCTATTTGCCGCAAGACGTGCAGCTGTTCGACGGCACCATCACTGAGAACATTGCGCGCTTCGAAGAGAACCCCGACAGCCTCAAGGTGATCGCGGCCTCGCAGATGGCGTGCGTGCACGAGATGGTCCTGCGCCTGCCGAATGGCTACGAAACCCGCATCGGCCCCGGCGGGTCGGTGCTTTCCGCCGGGCAGCGCCAGCGCATTGCGCTCGCCAGAGCGCTCTACGGCAACCCGTTCCTGGTGGTGTTGGATGAGCCAAACTCCAACCTGGATTCGGACGGCGAGGCCGCGCTGATCAAGGCCATCGAAGCCGTCAAGGCGCGCGACGGCATCGTCATCGTGATTGCGCATCGGCCGAGCGTGCTCGGAGCCGCCGATACCGTCGCCGTGATTGGCGGTGGTCAGCTGACGGCCATCGGTCCCAAGGATGAAATTCTACGCAAGGTCTTGCGCTACCCGGTCAGCGCGCCCGCCGCCCTGGCGGTCGCCGCCGATGGCAAGGCTTAAGGGATAAAGCCCGGTATGGCACAAGACACCCCTCCGCCCCTTGCGGGCAAGCCCCGCCTGCTTGAGCCGGCGCTGGCGCGCCGCCTGCTGCTCGGCCTCTCGCTGATCGTCCTGATGGTCGTCAGCGTCGGCGGCTGGGCCGCCACCACGCCCATTGGGGGCGCCGTCATCGCCTCGGGCTTCGTCGTGGTCGAGAGCAACATCAAGAAGGTGCAGCACCCCACGGGCGGCATCGTCGCCGAGATCAACGTCAAGAACGGCAATGTCGTCAATGCCGGCGACGTGGTGATCAGCCTCGACGATACGCAGGCGCGCGCCAACCTGGGGATCGTCGTTTCCCAGCTGGTACAATTGCGCGGACGCAAGGCGCGTCTGGAGGCGGAACGCGACCAGGCCGATGAAGTCAGATTCCCTGGCGGGTTCGTGGAAAGCGGCGAAGATGCCGCCGCCATCATGGAGGGCGAAAAGCGTCTGTTCGAGGTCCGTCAATCCGTGAAGAACGGGCAAATCGCGCAGTTCAACGAGCGGATCGGGCAGTTGAAGCAGGAGATCAAAGGCACGACGGCGCAACGCGACGCCAAGTCGGAAGAAGTCGACCTCATGCGCGATGAGCTCGAGCGCCTGGAGATTATGCGCAAGAAGGATCTGGTCCCGACCACGCGCACCCTGCAGGCGCAGCGGGATCTGACCCGCCTGCGCGGCGAATGGGGCGCCCACGTCGCCCAGATTGCGCGCTCGCAGGGCCAGATCAGCGAAACGGAATTGCAGATCA
>DASTMQ010000450.1:0-5685 GCA_035714005.1 Hyphomicrobiaceae bacterium | reverse complement strand
GCTCATTGGTTGGCAGAACAATAGAGACTAGGGAGGCGTGCAATGGATCGCATTTGGCTGAAGAACTATCCGCCCGGTGTGCCGGCCGACATCGATGCTGGACAGTACCTCTCGCTGGTGGCGCTATTTGAAGAAAGCTTTGCCAAGTTCAAAGACCGCGATGCCTACGCTTGCATGGACAAGCGCTTGACGTACGGCAATTTCGATCAGCTTTCGCGTGCGCTGGGAGCTTGGTTGCAGAGCAAAGGACTAGCAGCGGGCGAACGCGTCGCCGTCATGCTCCCCAATATCCTGCAGAACCCCGTGTGCATCGCCGGCATTCTGCGGGCCGGTTACGTCGTGGTGAATGTCAATCCCCTCTACACGCCCAGGGAACTCGAGCACCAGCTCAAGGATTCCGGCGCGCGGGCCATCATCGTTTTGGAGAACTTTGCCAGGACGCTGCAGCAGATCATCGCCAAGACGAACGTCACGCGTGTGGTGGTCGCCAGTATGGGCGACCTGTTGGGCTTTGCCAAAGGCACGATCGTCAACCTTGTGGTGCGCCGTCTCAAGAAGATGGTGCCGGCCTATAGCCTTCCCGACGCTACCAAGTTCACCGACGTCATCGCGGCCGGCAAGAGCATGACGCTCAAGAAACCGGACCTCAAGCCTGACGACGTCGCCTTCCTGCAGTACACGGGTGGCACCACCGGTATTTCCAAGGGCGCGACACTGCTCCACCGCAACGTCATCGCCAATGTACTGCAAAACGACGCCTGGCTGCAGCCCGCCTTGAGCAAGGGCAAGCCGGTCGAGCAGATGGTCATCGTCACCGCCCTGCCGCTCTATCACATCTTTGCGCTAACCGTGTGCAGCCTGCTCGGCATGCGCATTGGCGGCATGTGCCTGCTGATCCCGAACCCGCGCGACATCCCGGGTTTTGTCAAGGAGCTGGCCAAATACCCGTTCAACATGCTGCCCGCAGTGAACACGCTTTACAACGCCCTGCTCAACAATCCAGATTTTGCCAAGCTCGATTTTAACACCCTCAAGGCCGCGAACGGCGGTGGCATGGCGGTGCAGCGCGCCGTCGCCGAGCGTTTTTTCAAACTCACTGGAACGCCGATCGTCGAGGGCTACGGCTTGTCCGAGACCGCCCCGACACTGACCTGCAATCGCGCCGATAACAATGAGTATACCGGCACCATCGGCCTGCCGGTGCCGTCGACCTTAATCTCAATTCGCGACGATGACGGCAGGGAGGTGCCGCTCGGTCAGCCGGGAGAGATTTGCGCGCGCGGGCCGCAAGTCATGTCGGGCTATTGGCAGCGGCCCGACGAGACGGCGAAGGTGATGACGGCGGACGGCTATTTCAAGACGGGCGACATCGGGGTGATGGATGCCGACGGCCAGGTCAAGATCGTCGACCGCAAGAAGGATATGGTTCTCGTCTCCGGCTTCAACGTCTTTCCAAATGAAATTGAGGATGTGGTGGCGAGCCATTCGGGTGTGCTCGAGTGCGCGGTGGTCGGCGTACCGGACGCGGCAAGCGGCGAGGCCGTGGTGCTATTTGTTGCCAGAAAAGATCCAGCGCTCACCGAGCAGGCGTTGATGAAGTTCTGTAGCGAACAGCTCACCGGCTACAAAAAGCCTAAATACATCATCTTTCAGCAGGAGCTGCCTAAGACCAACGTCGGCAAGGTGTTGCGCCGGGAGTTACGCGAGGTGGCGTTGAAAGCGACCAGGAGCGCCGCGTAGCGCGCGGGCCTCAATTGCCGGAAAGACGACCGAGCTTGACTTGGGCGCCGGCATCGCCAAGGGCCACGGCTCGCTCATACCACCGCTTCGCTTCGGCCACATCGGGCATCAATCCCTGCACATTCAGGCGACGAAGCTCGATGGGGTCATAGGTTTCGGCCAGTCTAAGGGCCGCGCGTGCCATTCCGGCCTGAGCAGCCCGCAGATAGTACTGGCGCGCGACCACGACGTTGCCGTCGACCAAATGTCGATCTCCCTGAGTAACAAAATGCTCCAGCCGATCCTGGGATAGAGAGGCCGTCGGTTCCTTGAGCGCAGGGCGTTGGTCCGAGGCGTCGACCGAGCGGGTGGTTTCAGCGGCGCTACGCTCATCGGTTACCTTTTTCGCCTCGGCGACCCGACGCGGCTCCTCGGCGAGCCGGGCCTCTTCGGCGCGCTTGGCCTCGGCGATGCGGCGCTGCTCCTCTTCGGCCTTGCGGGCCTCGGCCAGCTTGCGTGCCTCCTCGGCCTTTTTGGCTTCCTCGGCGAGCCGGGCCTCTTCGGCGCGCTTGGCCTCCGCAATCTGCTGCTGCTCTTCAGCCTTGCGGGCCTCCGCCGGCTTGCGCGCCTCCCCGATCTGAGCAACGGTGGCATTCTCGGCGCGGCCGGGTGCTACATCGACGACAAGCGCGGAGCGTGCGGATGCGAGAACGACCGTGTACTTCTCGCTATTGTGCGTTAGCAGGATCACAAGGTCCGATCGGCCCTTGATGTCGGCAGGAACTTTGACCTTGAGACCGGCTATCGCGGCCAGCGGTACTTCCCAGGTGCCGCGCACGATGGCGCGTCCGGCCGAGAAGGTGACATCCGGCGGCAAACCCGAGATCAGCACTACGCTCGCTGCCGGAGCGCTCTCGGAATCGTCCACCCTTACCGCGAACTCAACTTCCGATGGGGACAGCGCCTGTACCAAAGGCGGGATGACGATGGCAGGCTTGCCGGCGGCCAAACCATTCACACTCCCAAGGGCAAACAGGACCGCAATGGTGGCGCCCCAAATGCCGGAGGCCATGCGCGCTGGGGCGCACAATCCTAAACGCCGTCCGCCGCTACGCTGAACTGTGGACCTGTGTGCCATCTGCTATTTGCCAATCAACCTATCGACGCGTTCCAGGGGACTGGGGTTGTGAACGCAGAAAGCGCTGCAGCAACCTTGTCTGTTCGGCCTCGTTGCCCGGGGCGAGGCGCGCGATCGCCTCTTTCAATTTGGCGCCATTGTCGGCGCGAAAATCAGTGCGGGCAGCCGCCGATGCTACGAGCTTGTCTTGCATCGCCCCGAAGCGCTGCCAGCCAGGAACCGTGGCGGCAAGGTTCAAGTCGCGCCATTTGGGATGAAAGCCAGGCTCTGATTGCAGTTTGGGCAAACGCTCAAACAGATAGTCGATGAATCGCACCAAGCGGTGGTGGCGGTCGGTTTGTGCAGGCCAATTGTAGACGGCGAGCACGGCCGGAACGCTGACCGTTTGCACAATCTGGCCCTGCGGGATGAGGTCGGGATAGTCTGACGGCTCAAGTTGGGCCGGCAGATAGTACTCTTCGAGCTTCTCGGTCAGAGGCACAGGCAGGAACTTGAAGCCTTCCGGCCATTTGCGGCGCGCGAAGGGTTCCACCGGCTTGGAGGTCACGAACACGATCGCTGCATATTTGTCGCTCTTGGCAATCTCCACCAGCGCCGAGGGATGCGGATCAAAGCGTGCATCTACTTTGATGCCGAGCCGATCGAAAATCAGTGGACCCGAATAGGCCGCGGCCGTGCCGCGGGTATTGAAGTTGACAGGCTTGCCGGCGAGATCCTCCAAACTCTTGATCTCTGGGCGCACGAAGACGTGCAGTTCGGATGGGAAAAGATGCATCAAATAATTAATGCGCGTGTCGATCTGTCCGATTTTCGGATCGTTCTTAAAGTGCTCGAGGACATCGCCGTAGATGATCGCTGCATCGACGCCCTTGAGATACAAGAGGTCATGCACGTTCTCGAACGGGCCGCGCGTCACGATCGGCAGGATCCGCATATTGGTCCCATCGTCGACCACGCGCGCAAGTTCGACGGCAAACCGCAGGGGGGCGCCTTCGGGAAGGCCAGCCGCCAAGCCGATCGTGGCCTCGTTGGTCTTGCCGAACATGTCGCGCTCATAATTGCTGCGCTTGGCAGATTGCGCTGCGGCTTGGTTAATGGCCGAAGCCGCGCAGAGGACGGCCAGGAGAACGGCAGCTAGGCAACGCATGATTTTCGCACCCCGACTTTTTTCGAAATTTGGCACCACGCTTCGTCCCGAGTGTGACCAGAACCACAAAAGGCTCCGGACGAGGCCAAGCCGAAAATACGCGCATCGCCCGCCCCGAGAAAGCCAAGGCGCAAAATCAAGTTACCGCCCAAAAGCCCGGCGTTCCGGATGGGCGCACGTTCCCTGCCGCCCGCCCCTACGGCCGCCGAGGGTAGACCCCGTCCAACGGGCTCCGAGTTGAAGCTTTCACCCGAGATTGGCGCCATCGATTGAGCCAAGGCAACTGACCAAGGGGCGGTGCACGGACCGCACCGGTTCGGCGGGGCCCTACCCGTCCCAAGCCAACCCTTTGACACAATTTCGTATTTACAACAATCCGCTCGGGTCGCAGGACCTTGGTCAGAGGGTCATTCCAGCCCTTACGTCCAATTGTCTATTGTACCCGACGACCTTATGCTGGACCGCCGAATAAGCCTGCCTGCGGCCTTGTCCGCGGGATGAAATTGGCTGTGGGATTGAGTGAGGCGATGGCGATACAGTCAGGCTCGAAGCTTAAGCATGCGCGCCCTGTCGCGAGCGTTCCAGCATCGCCGGTAGCTCCGGCATCGACGGTCAACGAGATCAGCCTTCTCGACCGGGTGTCGATCCTGGCCAGTATCCTTTTGTCCCTCAAGCAGTCGATGGGAAGTGCGGCGGCTCAACAGGCCGCCCCGGAAGCCATTGCCGGGGAGGAGGCGAGCAGCCAGGAAAGCGCGGCTGGGGACGTGGTCATCAGTCCTCCCCAAACCATCGAGATCGCACGCCTGCCCGAAAGGCTCGGTGCAGACAGCCACCCCAGCGGGCAGGATAGCGCGAAGTCCTCGGCTGCCGGCGAGTACCATCTGGCGGCGGAGGCAGGGGCCGATCCCTTGGCGCCGCTCGGGTTACCGCCGGCCGACGCCTTGCTGAAGCCGATCGCGCGCCATGGCTCCTCGACGTCGCCGTCGGTGCTCAAGATCGACGCCGTCGACGACAAGGCCGGCTCGGGGCCCCTCTCGCTGGAAAAGCTGGTGCCGGCAACGCCGGTGAGCGATGTCATCGTCAGCCCGATTCCGAAAACCACCTTCGTATTCAAGGGTACGCCCGGGCCTGACAATTTCGATGTCTTCATCGCCACCGGCGGGAACAATACCGCCGATTTTTCCGGCCTCAAGCTTACCGACCTGGTCCCGGCGAACCCGCAGCAAGCCGAGGCGGGAGCTGCCATCAAGCAGGATACCTCGGCGCCGAACGGTATCGTCGTAGACCTGATGGCCAACGACCAGACGGTCGAGACCGCAGCTGGTCCGGTCACCGTGCAAGCCTGGCTACGCGATGGTGACGGCAAGGCCGCAACGCCGTTGGCCCATCTTGAGAACATTGACAATATCGTGGGGACCATTGGCAACGACGTCGTCAAAGGCAACGCCAACGCCAATACCTTCACCTATACGGCTTCCGACGGAACTCAAGGGCAGAGCGCCAGCTATGGTTTTGACCTCTACTATGGCGGCCCGAACGACGCGGCCGGCGACCTAGGGGATACGGCCGATTTCAGCAGGCTCGGCACGCAGGCCAGCGCCGCGGCGGCACTGCCGGGCGCCGCGCCAATCCTGCTGCCGCACGAAGCCCAGGGCATCACCATCGACCTGGCCCAGTCGGT
>DASTMQ010000449.1:0-9718 GCA_035714005.1 Hyphomicrobiaceae bacterium | reverse complement strand
TGCCCGCGCTCGTCGCTTTGGGGGGGACAGCCTTCCTGTCAGAACCGCTTACCTTGCGGCTGGTCGTCGCCGCAGCCGCTTTGCTCGGCGGCATTGCGCTCGTCTTGACGCAACGCGGCGACGGCGTGCGGCGGTGACGTTCCGCACGAGATGTTCGCGCGCTCAGCAGGTCGCTCGGCCCATTTGATCGCGGACACAATGGTCCCCCTTTTGGGGAAGCTGGCTCGCCTGGGCTGTTGCTGCCGGCCTCGCGTCGCTTGGCTTCACGGCAGCGCGAAAGTGATTCGCGGGCCAAGGGCAGGTGCGTCGCGAACCGCGGCAGGGGACAAAAGCCCTCCACACCGGCAGGCTTGTGCGGTGCAGCGGCTCGACCCGCTCGCCGGGGGCACCTTGAGGCCATATCCCCGGCGGCCTTGGAGAATTTCCGCGCACCTTGCGCAAACTCAAGGCAGCCCGCGCAGAAATTGATCAAGGCTCGAGCCTCCTTTGCAGCCGATTTTAGCCGAAGCGGCTTGCACCTTTGTCTCATTGCGTAGACACTGTTGCCTTGCGCTAGTGCCTGGGCACCGGGGCCGATCACATCGACCCGCTAGCCACCCAAAACGCGCCGATGAGGTTCCCCCGCCCGGCACGGTCGCTCTAGACCAGGGGGACAAATCATGACGACACCCGCAAACAGCGAATTGAGAGCCGACATCCACAGTGTGGAGCCGATACCCGATGGCGATCGCGATTCGACCGGACCGCAGCAAATGTGGATCTGGGCCGGCGCGAATATCGCGCCCGTAAACTGGGCGCTCGGCGCACTCGGCATCGTCCTGAAGCTGGGGCTTTGGGAGACCATTGCAGTCATCGTCTTGGGCAACATCATTGGCTGCGCAATTTTCGCCGCCTTCACGGTGATGGGGCACAAGACAGGGGTCAATCAAATGGTGTTGTGCCGCTCCGCGTTCGGGCGACGCGGGGCCTATTTGCCGAGCGCATTGATGTTTCTTACCACGCTTGGGTGGATCGGGGTGAACACCTACTTTCCCGTCAAGATCGCGGTGGCAATTCTGAGCCAGTTCGGCATCCCCGACAACGTCGTGACGAACATGGCGGTGATCACCGTGGTGGTGGTGCTGCAGATGCTGATTGGTGTCTACGGCTTTTATGCGATCCGCACTTTTGAGAAATACACGGTGCCGGTAACCGTGGCCATCATGGCGCTGATGAGCTTCTTGGCGTGGAGCCAGCCGGGAGTCGTCAACTGGGGCCTTACCAGTACGCTTGCCCCTGGTGCCCACCTGGCGATGTTGACGCTGCTGATGACGGCCATTGGCGTGGGATGGGGCATTTCCTGGGTCACGTGGGCATCGGACTATTCCCGCTTTGTGCCGCGCACGGTCTCTTCCAAGGCTGTGTTCTGGTACAGCTACGTTGGCATGTTTGTACCGACCGTGTGGTTGGCGATCCTCGGCGCGACTTTGGCAAGCGTCACCCTCGATACGGATCCGGCCAAGATGGTTAGCGCCGTCTTCGGCGGTGTCACGAGCGTTCTGGTGCTCCTCATGGTACTGCACGGCCCGATCGCGACCAATATCCTCAACGTCTATTCGGCGGCGTTGGCGGCGCTCAGCATGGGCGTGCAATTGTCGCGCACCGCCATCGCCTTGATCGTAGGTGTCGCGAGCTATCTGGTCGCCGTCTACTTTGTGTTCGAACCCTCTTTCGCCAAGGCGTTCGATAACTGGATGATCAGCCTACTGCTATGGATGAGCCCGTTCGCGGGTGTCGTCTTGGCCGACTTCTACATCAAGCGACGCGGTCAGGTCGATGTACCGGAACTCTACCGCGCGCCCCAGGCGAGCGCCTATGGCGACATCAACTGGGCCGGCATCCTTGCCTTCATTGCCGGCCTGTTTGCGGGTTGGTCGGTGCAGAACGGTCTCGTTCCCGCACTGCAGGGACCGATCGCCACGGGGCTATTGGGCGGCGCAGACTTGAGCTGGCTCGCCGGCATCCTGGTCTCCGGGGGCGTCTACTTGGCGCTCAGTTCTCGGGTGCTGCCGCTAGCGGCGCCTATGGGTCAGGCCGGGCGGTAGGCCCCGCGCAGGCAAGTCCGGGCCAGGAGGCAGGGGCGACCTTTGCCTCCTGGCCCCTAACGAGCGTCCATTCGACCCGACGGGATCTCAAGACAGCTTCGATCCTGTTGCCGACTGGGCTCAGTGCAGGCGGCCACGATTGCGATCCTGCAGGATCGGCCGCACGAGCCGGTGGAACCGGTCTGCCTCCGCATCGTGCAAATAGCCCGACAGACAGAACGAGTGGCAGCCGATATCTATGTAGCGCTGCAACACGTCCGCGCATTGCTCAGGATTGCCGACAATGCAAATGCCGGCTCCCGGACGTGCTTTGGTAAGGCCAGTCCAGAGGTTGGGGGCGATCAGATCGCCCATGGTACGGGCCAGTTCCTGCACCCGCTGATTGGCAACCGACTGAGCGTAGTAGGTCCTGATGTAGTCGGTACGCTCGGCCGTCACATGGCGCACCAAAGCATCGGCAGCCTCCCAGGCGGCCTTCTCATTCTCGCGGCAGACGATCTGCAAGCGCATACCGAAGCCGAGGTCGCGCTCGCGGCCGTGTTTGGCCGCCAACTGGCGCAGCGCCTTCATGTTGGCTGCGATTTGCTCCGTGGTGTCACCCCAAAACAGATGCACGTCGGAATGCTTGGCGGATAGCTCCGCCGCCTGCTCGGAGCCTCCACCCAGATAAAATTTCGGGTGCGGCTTTTGATAGGGCTTGGGCACCAGTTCGGCCTTCTTCAGTGTGTAGTATTTGCCGTGCCAGTCGGTCGGCGCCGTTTGCGTCCATAATGCCTTCAGAATCGAGACCTCTTCATCCATGATTTCGTAGCGCTGCTCCTTGCTCCAGTGGACGCCCTCAGCGATATTTTCGGTCTCGCTCTGGCCGGCGATGAGGTTGATGGAAATGCGCCCCTCACTCAGTTGATCAAAGGTGCTGATCATCTTGGCGAGCAGCACCGGATTGATATAGCTCGGCCGCGCGGCCACAAGCATGCGCATCTTCGTTGTCTTGCGCGTCATCATGGCACCCGTCATCCAGGCGTCCCAACACTGGTGACCGACGGGGACCAGCATGTACTCGAAGCCGGCCCGTTCGGCCGCCAGCGCCACCCGATCGAACATTTCCAGGCCGGCAGCAATCTTCCGGGGTTCGCCATAATCGTCCGTATCGCCGCGCGTTGGCATGAACCAGCCAAATTCGAGATTTCGCATGACCGTCGTACCTGTTCCGAGGCGATCGCTGCTCAAGACCGCGTCAGCACGCCGGGCCCGCGCGGTGGGGTGAAAGAACCCAGGTGTCAGAAGAAGACAAGCACAGCAAAAAGGCTGCCCTCGCGTCGGCATTCATCCGCCGCGGCAGACTAGCACCAACCCTGGCGGGGGTGAAAGCGAACGCCTCGGTGCCGTCATACCAATGCCGCCCCTCAAGGATTGCAAGCCTGCCCCTTGCGGCTGGAGAGCCGAAAGCAAAGAAAGAGGGGGGGAACCCAGCCACCACAGGCTTGGGCTCGTCAAAGTCCGTCCGCGCAGAAGCGAGCTTTCGCCGGCGGCGCACGTAGTCGTATTGATCACGGCGACGGCTGAGCAAATCGGGCAGGCGCGGCGGGTGCGACCCCCTGGATCCAAGTGTTGAGGTCGATGTGGGCGCCGTGCCGTCAGGGGAATGCGGGTGGATCGGTGGCCGGCAACGGCAAAGCGCGGATTTAAGGCGCCATACTGACCGTGGGGCGAGCCGCGCCAGCGGCTGGGCTCGCCGCATGAGCTTGATTTGCCGCGCGACGAGGATCCAACGCCGGAAGCATTATGGTGTCTTTTTTTTGGCAACAAGGGCCGCAATCGCTTCGCGCTCTACCCTGTCGATCTGCGCGCGGAAATTTGCGCAGCTTTGCCTGATCTCGCTTGTCGTCGTCAAATGCGGCGAGATGATTGGGGTGCCACCATGAACGTCTTGCCGCCAGGTCTCCAGGCAGAGTTCGACAAAGGGCGGCGATGTGTCGTGAAGCTTGAACGTCAACCTCATAACGTCCCCATTCTTTTGACTGCTGCGGCACTCCGTGCGTTGGCTGATTTGACTTCGTCGCGACATCCCCGAAACGGGGGAGATCCGCGGCGCCGAGGCTCACGACCGCGCGCAGCCCTCCCTGCCGAATTGGGAATTGGATCGCCTGCTGCACCACGGTCTGACGCCGCTTGCCGGCTCGAAAGCTCGGCGCTGATCGCCGCTCGATTGGCCCGGTGCCGCCCCGAGGCAACCCGGTTGCGGGCAAGCGCACACCGTCAAGATTGCCGTTTAGCTAGGCCGGCGGGTGGGAATGGCTCTGCCGTGCGGTGGCCGCGGCTGCTTTGTGCGCCGCGATTGCCGACGACTTGGCGGGACCTCAGCTGTTGGCGGCTTGCACTTGAACGAGAGCGAACCGCGCGCGATCCTCGATCAGGACAGAGCCTTGGTCCTGTACCGCATGTGTGGAGGGAAAACGAGATGCTGAGAGCGTTTTCGGGACTGCGCGTCCTCGATTTTACGACCACCATTGCCGGTCCGCATTGCACCCGCTTACTCGCCGACCTCGGCGCCGACGTGATCAAGATCGAGGCGCCTGAAGGCGACATGATGCGCTCGCGCCCACCGCTGCGCAATGGTGCGAGCAGCTACTTCGGTCAACTCAATGCGGGCAAGAAAAGTGTGGTGCTTGACCTCAAAAACGACGGCGACGTGGCGGCCGCACGTCGGCTTGCCGCGGGCGCCGACATTCTCGTCGAGAATTACCGCCCAGGCGTCATGCAGCGACTCGGCCTCGACTACGCGGCGCTCGGCAAGGCCAATCGTCGCCTCATTTATTGCTCGATTTCAGGCTACGGCCAAACCGGACCCGCGGCTGACATACCGGCCTACGCGCCGGTCATTCACGCAAGTTCGGGTTTCGATCTCGCCCACATGGCCTACCAGCCCGGACGGCGGCGTCCGGATTATTGCGGCGTTTACGTCGCCGACGTCCTGGCCGGTACCTATGCTTTGGTGGCCATCGGTGCCGCCCTCCATCAGCGCCAGGCAACCGGGGAAGGCCAGCAGCTCGATGTCTCCATGCTGGAAAGCATGTTGTCTCTTACGCTCGGCGAGTTGCAGACCGCTCAATTCGAAGCGCCGCCGCTTCCTGCGCGCCCGATATTCGGACCCGTCGCGACCGCCGACGGTTACATTTGCATGGCCGTCGCCAGCGAGCGCACCTTCTGTGGCATGGCCGCAACGGCCGACCGCAGGGATTGGATTACGGACCCCAGATTTGCCAAATACCTCGACCGACGCGCCAACTGGGGCGTGCTGATGGATGAGTTCGAGGCCTGGTCGAAGCGCCTTTCCAGTGTCGAATGCCTGCGCGCGCTGGCGCGCAATGCGGTTCCGGCCGCCGCCTACCGCAGCGTGCGCGAAGCTATGGCCGATCCACAGCTTCAACACCGAGGCGCCTTTGGCGAGGTTGCCGACGCGGAAGGGTCATTCAAGGTCCTGAACCCGCCCTTCCGCATGTCGGGATCGGCGACCTCGGTGGGAGAGCGGGCGCCCGCGCTGGGCGAGCATACCGCAGAGGTGCTCAGCGCGTGGGAAAGCGTCCTGTCCAAGCCATAAACCGCGAGCCGCGGCGTCCCTCCTGCGCCCGCATGCAAGGCCCACGCTTGCCGCTTTTGGGCCTCCCGATGGCTGCCGTTGAGTAGGCGGCGCGGCGGGCGCCGTGCGACCTCGCGTGGGGCGAAACGGCGTGAGCTACCGACCCCAGGGCTTTCCCCCCGCCAATATCAGTAAAACTCCTGATGTCCACACCAGGTGGCGAATGCCTACCGATGCTGCAGGGATCTCAGCCGCCGATGCGCGTTTACTCCCGATTGGGAATGGCTGGCCGTTGAGGGCGTTGAGGGAGGCGGTGCAATGCAAAACCTGCGGCAGCAGATCCCTGGTGCGGCAGCCGGTGCACCCACGTGGATGGCCCCGGCAGCACTGGCGCTTGCGGTTGCGGGTGCCTACCTTCTCGCCGCTCGGCTCAGTCTGGCCCTATTAACCAAGCCCGATGGCGTGGCCGTGTTCTGGCCGGCGGCGGGCATCGCAGCGGGAACCCTCATCGTACTGGGTCCCAGGGCGCAGCTGCCCGTGGCCGCTGGCGTCGCCAGCGCCAGCGCCCTGGCCAGCCTATTGAGCGATCGCAACCTCGCGGCCGCCATCGTCTTTGCCTTGTGCAACGTGGGCGAACCGCTGCTGGTCGCGCGCTTGATCAGACGCCATTTCGGTGACGATTTCAGGCTGGAAAGCCTGCGCAGCGTGCTTGGTTTCTATGCGGCTGCTGCCATCGGGCCAGCCATTGCCGCAGCCTTGGCGATGGTCGGCTTCATCGCCTTTCACAAGGCCGACGCCGTGCCCTTGAATATTTGGCTGAGCTGGGTTGCCTCCGACGCCCTAGGCATCATCATGGTGGCACCATTGCTCATCGGCTTAAAGGGTCTGTGCCAGAATCCGCCCGCGAAGTGGGAGCTGGGTGAGGGTACGCTAACCCTTGCCGGGCTCGCACTTGTCAGCGCGCTCGCGTTTGGTTGCCCGGCACACTACTGGTACACCGTCCTTCCGCTCGGGCTCTTATTGCCAGTCTTGCTGGCCGCCCACTGCCGCCCGGTGTTCGCCGCCGCCGCCGTGCTTATTTTGGGCTTTTCCGTGGTCTTGACGGCCACGTTTGGCATGGGTGAGTTGGGTGAATTGCCGAGCCTGCACGATCGTGCCTATGCGGCGCGAGCGATCTTGCTGGCCCTCTCAACGTGCACGCTCGTACTCGCCGCGCTGTTCGCCGAAAGACGGCACAATGAGGCAACGCTGAAGGATAGCAATGATCGCTTGCAGCTGGCCCTCGAGGGCGCCGAGCTCGGGGTGTGGAGTATTGACGCCAAGACGGGCCGTTTCGAGAGCGATCCACGCGACAGGCGCATCCACGGCTATTATCTGGAAGCCGTGCCTCGGACGCTTGCAGAGGCGCGCCGCTTTATCCATCCCGACGACCTGCCAAAGCTCGACGCCGCCTTTGCGGCATCGATGCGCGCGGGCAGCAGTTGTAAGGTCGAATACCGCCTCTCTCCCACGCTCGATAGCGTTGACACCGGTCGGGAACGCTGGGTGGCGGTTGAGGGTACGGTAGTGCGCGGCCCCGCCGGCCAGGCGGTGCGCTGGCTCGGAATCACCCGTGATATCACCGCACGCAAACTGGCCGAAGATAAGCTGGAAAAAAGCGAGCGAGAAATTCGCGGCTTGCTGGAGGCGCTGCCGGTCGCAATCTATATGACCGATCCTGCGGGATACATCACCTATTGCAATGCCGCCGCCGTCACCCTCTGGGGTCTTCGCCCCGCGCCCGGTACCAGTAGGTACTGCGCGTCCTGGAAGCGTTATCGCTCCGACGGAGCGCCGCTGCCGCCCGAGGAGTGTCCAATGGCGATGGCCTTGCGACACAAGCGGCCGATCCGCGGTGCAGAGGCCATCGCCGAACGCCCCGACGGCACGCGGGTTCCATTCATTCCGTTTCCGACACCCCTCTTCGACGCGTCGGGCGCCTTGATCGGTGGCGTCAACATGCTTGTCGATATCAGTGAGCGTAAGCAGGCGGAAAAGACGCTGGCGGAACGCAACACGCAGCTCGCACTCGCGGGAAAGGTCGGGTTGGTCGGTACATTTGCTTACGACTTGGCCTCAGGAAAAATGCAAGTATCGGCGGGCTATGCCACCATTCATGGTTTGCCCGAGGGAACATTGGAGACCTCACGCGCCGATTGGCGGGCTCGCGTACATCCGGATGACTTGCCTCGACTGGACCTGCATCAGCAGCGCGCGATTGCCGAGGGACGCAGCGAGCACTACTCCGAATATCGCATCCTTCGCGGTCACGCCGAGGCGCGATGGATCGAATCGCGGAGCCGCATTTACTATGATTGCGACGGCGTTGCACGGCGCATGGTCGGCGCCAACATCGATCTCACGGAACGCAAGAAAACCGAGGCCGTACTCAAGGAAAGCGAGGGCCGGTTGGCCGATGCATTGGCCGCCGGCCAGGTGATGGCCTTCGAGTGGGACGCCCGCACGCGTGGTTCACGTCGCAGCCACAATGCTGCTCTCATAATTGATGAGAGCGGAGCGACCGTTTCTCAATTCCTCACCCGGGTTCACCCCGACGATCGTGAGGGCTTCAGGGCGGCCATCCGCGGGCTCAAACCAGGCGATCCTTCCTATACCTTCAATTTCCGATTTTGCGGTCCGAGCGGCCGCCAAGTTTGGCTCGAGGAGACGGCAAGGGCGGAGTTCGACGACCGGGGAAAGCTGCTGCGCATCAAGGGCCTGACGCGAAATATCACCGACCGAAAAAGAGCAGAGGATGCCCTCGTCGAGCGCAACCTGCAGCTTTCCCTGGCGGGAAAGGCGGCCCTCGTCGGTAGCTATTCCTATGGCCTCGATACGGATGTTATGCACGTTTCGGAGGGCTACGCTGCCCTCCACGGTTTGCCGGAAGGGACCGTCGAGACGACGCGCACAGAATGGTGCGCTAGGGCACATCCCGAAGACCTCGATCGGGTCGCCGAACGCCGACGCGAGGCCTTCCGCAAAAGAGTTAGTGAGTACGACATCGAGTACCGCATCGTGCGTTCGGACGGCACCCTGCGGTGGATCGAGTCACGTAGTCTCATTCTGTACAATAGGCACGGGAGTCCGCAAAGGGTGGTCGGCGTCAACATCGACGTCACCGAGCGCAAGCGAACTGAGGATCGTCAGCGCATATTGGTGGCGGAACTCGACCACCGGGTGAAGAACCTGCTGTCAACCATTAGCGCCGTGGCAGCCCACACGATGGACGCAAGCAGCTCAATGCAGCAATTTGTGGCGGCGCTCGACGGCCGCATTCGTTCAATGGCCTTGACGCACGAACTGCTGAGTGGCCATCGTTGGCAAGGCATACCCTTGGCCCAGCTGTTGCGGCGCGAGCTCGCACCCTATGCCACCAAGAGCAATACCGACATCAAGGGGCCGGATGTGCTTTTGAGCGCGGAGGCTGGCCAGACGATTGCCATGGTCGTCCACGAGCTGACGACCAACGCCGCGAAATACGGGGCACTTTCCGGGCGCAAGGGCCTCGTTTTGGTCCGCTGGCAGTGGTCGACCAACGGCCACCCAGCTGAGCCGCTTACCATTGATTGGGAGGAAATCGGCGGACCGCCGGCGGACGCTCCACGCAAGGCCAACTATGGCTCGAGCGTGATTACCGACCTCGTTCCCTACGAGCTGGGTGGTACCGCCAATTTGGTGTTCGCCGCGCAAGGCGTCAAATGTCGGCTCAGTGTGCCTGCAGAGTGGGTGCGAACCGGCCGGCCAACGGGCATGGGCGGGGTCGACCGTGCTCTCGCGGAGCCGCAATTGGCGCGGCTCGCTTAGGCTTCGACCAATCGAGTACGGATGGCATAGCGCACGAGGGAAGCGCTCGATGAAAGCGCGAGCTTGCGCATGATCGCACTGCGGTGGGTCTCCACCGTTTTGAGACTGATGTTGAGCAGATTGGCAATTTGCTTGTTGGTGTGACCCTCGGCAATCAGCTGCACGACACCACGCTCCCGGCTGGTCAGAGCCGATCCCTCGCGCTCGG
>DASTMQ010000448.1:0-5588 GCA_035714005.1 Hyphomicrobiaceae bacterium | reverse complement strand
GCCTGCTCGCCGGCGTCGGGTTGCGAGATCAGGAGGTCGTCGGTGTTGACGCCAAGCTTGCGCGCATAAACCACGTCGAGTGCGTGCTCGGCATCAACGAAGGCGCAGATGCCGCCCTTCTTCTGCGCTTCCGCCACCGTGTGCAGCGCCAAGGTGGTCTTGCCGGAAGATTCCGGCCCGTAAATCTCCACAACCCTGCCCCGCGGCAGGCCGCCGATACCAAGGGCGATATCGAGCCCGAGCGAGCCAGTGGAAATGGCCTCCACGTCGATGGTGCGCTCGTTGGCCCCGAGCCGCATGATCGAGCCTTTACCGAAGTTCTTGTCAATTTGGGCGAGGGCCGCTTCGAGCGCCTTCTGTTTGTCCATGCTCCCCCCTTCGACCACCCGCAGCACCGGCTTTTCCATGGCAGCACCGTTATTTCATGAGTTGCAGATCGAGGCAAAACGCGACTCGCATGTTGCACACAGTGTACATGTTTTGTTCTCATTACTCAATGCACCCATGCAACACCGGCCAGGAACCTGGCGGTGTATAGGCCATGTGAGTGTTGAGGAGCGCTGCGCGGGCTTGCTGCCTCGGCCTCGGCTGCGCCATGATGGCGAGGCGAGCCATACGGGGGGGCCATGTCGCGGATCTCACGCATCGGTTTGGTTTGTGTGTTGGCAGGCGTGCTGGGGCGCTTTGGCGGGGCCGCCGCCCAGCAGCCACCGCCGCCGCCACAGGAGCCCCAGCTCAGGATCGAGCCGCGCATGCACACCGCGCCCTTGGTGCGCATCGGCGTCAATACCGCCTGCACGCAGTTGGTGACGGGCTCCCACGACAAGACCGTGCGGCTATGGCGGCTGCCGGAGGGACGGCTCCTGCGCACGCTGCGCGTTCCGGCCGGGCCCGGTAACGACGGCAAGATCTATTCGGTGGCGATGGCCCCGGACGGCAGCTGGGTGGCCGCCGGCGGCTGGGATACGGCGGCGCGAACCCAACGGGTCAATTTCGTTTACGTCTTCGACACCGCCACGGGCGCCGTCAACGCCCGCCTCGGGCCGTTCGCCAACGTCATCAATCACCTGGCCGTCTCCGCCGACGGCAACTATCTGGCCGTGCTGGTCGGCAGCGAGGGCCTGCGCGTGTGGGAGCGCACCAGCGCCGACGGCAGGCAGTGGCAGGTCGTGGCGAGCGACCGCGACTACGGCGGCAAGATGGCCTACGGCGCCACCTTCGATCGACGCGGCAACCTCTATGTGGTCGGCTACGACCGCAGGCTGCGGCGCTATCAGGCCCCCTACAGCGGCAAGCCCATTTCGATTGTAACCAAGGGCGGCAGCGAGCCGCACTCCGTCGAGGTGCACCCCTCCGGCGATCGGGTCGCCGTCGGCTTCGTCGACAATGCCGGCGTGGATATCTACGACGCCTCCACCCTTGCCTGGCGCGCGGCGGCCAACGTCAAGGGCGTCGACAACGGCAATGTCGGCAGCGTTGCCTGGTCGGCGGACGGCACGCGCCTTTACGCCGCCGGTCGCTACGTCAAGGCCGGCAAGATCGCGATTAGGGTGTGGGATCGCGCCGGTCTCGGCGCCCCCCGCGACATCAATGGTCCCCTGACCACCATCATGCATCTGCTGCCCTGCGGCGACGGCATCGTGTTCGGCGCGGCCGAGCCCGCCTTCGGCGTGCTCGACAGCAAAGCCAATCCCCGCACCTGGCAAGACAGCGTGCAAGCCGACATGCGCGGCAAACGCTTCGAGCATTTCACGGTCTCGGCGGACGGCCGGCGCATCCGCTTCGGCTTCAAGGAATACGGCGGCGAGCCGGTATTGTTCGACCTCACGGCGGCGACGCTGACGGATGCGCCCAATGCCATGGCGGATCTCGCCCCGGGCGACACGCAAGGGCTGCCCGTGACCGACTGGATCAATGACGCGCGCCCCAAATTTGCGGGCGCACCCTTGGCGCTCGAGCCCTACGAAGTGGCGCGCGCGCTGGCGATCGCGCCCAACAAGGGGCGTTTTGTGTTGGGCACCGAATACTGGCTCAGGACCTACGACGCCCAGGGCAAGCCCGTCTGGCAGACGCCGGTGCCGGCGGTGGCTTGGGGCGCCAATATTCCCCGCGACGCCAAGGTCGTGATCGTCGCCTACGGCGACGGCACCATCCGCTGGCACCGCCTCGATGACGGCCAGGAATTACTGGCCTTGTTTGTCCACGCCAAGGATCGACGCTGGGTGGCCTGGACGCCCAGGGGCTATTACACCGCCTCCCCCGGCGGCGAGGACCTGATCGGCTGGCATGTGAACCGCGACTGGGGCGACGCGGCGGATTTCTTTTCCGTTACCCGCTTCCGCGACCAATTTTATCGACCCGACATTGTTCGGCTCGTGCTCAGCACGCTCGATGAGGCCAAGGCGCTGGAGCAAGCCAACCAGTCCTCCAAGCGCAGCCGCGAAATGGAGGACATTGCCAAACGCCTGCCGCCGGTGATCAACATCCTGTCGCCGAATGCGGGTGGCGGCTTTTCCAGCTCCGATCTTCTCGTCAACTATTCCGTTCGCTCGCCATCCGGGCTGCCAATCAAGCGCGTGCGCGCGCTGATCGATGGGGTGCCGGCCGAGGGCGGCGAGGCCAAGGGCTTCGCCCCGGTCAGCAGCGCCGAGACACCCGGCGAACTCAGGCTCAAAGTTCCGCCGCGCGACATCATCCTGGCGCTGATTGCGGAGACGGAGACGAACGAGAGCACGCCGATTGAAATCGACTTGAAATGGACAGGGGCCAAGCCGTCCCTGGCGGACCTGGAAAAGCCCGAACTCTATGCCCTGGTGGTGGGGGTCAGCGCCTATCGGCAGTCGCAGTGGGCGCTCAAGTACGCGGCCAAGGACGCGCGCGATTTTGCCGGCGCCCTGACCAAGTTGAAGGGCGGCCTTTATCGCGACGTGCACATCGAGCTCTTGGCCGATGAGCAGGCCACCGAGCGCAACGTGCGCCAGAAGCTTGCCGGCATCAAACGCACGATGACGGCCCGGGACGTTGCCTTGTTCTTCTTCTCCGGCCACGGCGTCACCTTGCCCGACCAGAGTTCGTTCTTGCTACCGGTCGACTTCGACGACAAGGACATCGAGTCCACGGGCTACAACAAGCGCCTGCTGCTCGACGAGCTGAAGCGCTTTCCCAGCAAGGCGTTGGTGTTTCTCGATGCCTGTCAATCCGCCGGCGGCCTGGAGGGCTTCAAGAGCACGGCCCGCTTTGACACGGTGGGCCTCATCAACGAGTTCAAAAGCGCTGGCCCGGGCCTGATCACGTTTGCCTCCTCGCTCAGCGGGCAACTGTCCGCCGAGCTCGGCGCGCTGCAGAACGGCATCTTCACCAAGGCGTTGCTGGAAGGGTTCAGCGGATCTGCCGACGTCAACGGTGATAAGGTCATCGACACGGTGGAAATGGATCTTTACCTGACGCGGCGGGTCAAGCAGCTGAGCAAGGGCTATCAGGACGCCATTATGGACAAGCCCACGACCATGCCGCATTTTCCCATCGCGCGCGTGCAATAGGCCGCGGCCGCCGGCGGACCGCATGGGGTCGCCTAGAGGCCCAGCTGCTCCTTCACTTTGGCGGCGAGTTGCGGCAGCGTGAAGGGCTTAGGCAGGAAGGCGTACTCCTCGTTTTCATCCAGGCTTTTCTTGAACGCATCGTCGGGATAGCCGGACACGAAGATGATTTTGAGATCGGGCCGGGTCTTGCGCAGCTCTTTGAGCATGCTGGGCCCGTCCATCTCGGGCATGATCACGTCGCTGACGACGATGTCGATGCGCCCGCGCTCGCGCTCCATCACCTCGAGCGCCTCGATGCCGGTCGCGGCTTCGAGCACCTCGTAGCCCTGGCGCGCCAGGGCACGGCAGGCAAAGCTGCGCACCACGTCCTCGTCCTCCACCAACAGCACGCGTCCGGTGCCGGTCAGGTCCCTGGTGCCTTCCCGCTTCTTGTCGGCGCGCTGGTTGGCGAGCTCCTCCTCGCTCTCGACGATGTAGCGCGGCAGGTAGACCCTGAAGATGGTGCCGCGGCCGAGCTCGCTCTCGGCGAAGACGTAACCGCCGGTCTGCTTGACGATGCCGTAGACGGTGGACAGGCCGAGCCCGGTACCCTTGCCGACCTCCTTGGTGGTGAAGAACGGCTCGAAGATCTTACCGAGGATCTCGGGCTCGATGCCGACCCCGGTGTCCTCCACCTCGATGGTAACGTACTCACCGGCGGCAACGCCGAGTTCCGCCAATTTGAGGCTCTCACGCTCCGACATGTTGCGTGTACGGATCACAAGCGAGCCGCCGCCCGGCATGGCATCCTTGGCATTGACCGCAAGGTTGATGATGACCTGCACGAATTGTGTCTTGTCGGCCTTGATGTACCAGAGGTCGCGCCCAGGCAGGATTTTGAGTTCGATCTTTTCGCCCAAGGCCCGGTTGAGCAGCGGCGCAAGGTCGGTGAGGGTTTCGCCCAGCTCCAAGACTTCCGCCTGCAGCGTCTGCCGGCGTGAAAAGGCGAGCAGCTGCTGCACCAGACCGGCCGCTCGATGCGCGCTGCTCTTGATGTTCATGATGTCGCGGTAGGCCGGATCGGTCGGCCGGTGCGTCTGCAGCAGAAGATCGGAGAAGCCGATGATGGCGGTCAGCACGTTATTAAAGTCGTGTGCCACCCCGCCGGCGAGCTGACCCACCGCTTCCATCTTGTGACTTTGCGCAAATTTCAGTTCCAGCGACTTTTGCTCGGTGGCATCGACGGCATAGAGAATGGCGCCGTCGCGCTCGCGCGCATCCGAGCTCAGCGCGCTGACGTAGACGCGACGCACCAGCTCCCGCTCGGCGCCGAAGCTGATCTCGATCGGCCCGGCGGCCGCACGTCCGGAGACCGCGCGCCGCACGGCCTTGCGCAATTCACGTTTGACGTCTTCGCCGCCATTGCCGCCGAGGTCGGCAATGCCAGTAGGCAGGCCGCGATCATCGAGGCTGAACATGCGCATGAAGGCGGGATTGGCATTGACGATGGCGCCTTCGGCGTCGACGGTGGCCATACCAAACGGGGCCGAATGCAGGAAGCGCACCAGTTGCCGTTCGCTATCGGCAAGGCCGGTGGGCTCTGCGCTGCGGTCGAGCACGAGCACCGCCACGGCGCCCTTGGCGTCATGGGCGCGGCAGATCAGGTGCGCCGGGAAGCGGCGCCCGTCTTCGCGCAACAGATCGAGATCGAACCGGCTGGTGCGGCCGTTGCCGGTCCGCGCCGAAGCGCGGATGAGGGCCGCGCCGTCGGGCGAGACGATATCGCGCAGGGTCAGCGAGCGCCCGGCATCGGGGCTTAAGTTCAGCCACTGCGCCAACGTGGCATTGAGGTGCGCCAGCCGCCCATCCGGCAGCACCGCCAACAGGCCCTGCGGCAGCCCGTCGTAGAAGGCAAGCGTCGATTCGAGCCCGCTGACCGTCTCGCTTTCGCGCATACGCTCGCGCGTCACATCGTCGATCTGCCAGAGCGTGAGCCGACGTCGCGGTTTGGCGGCGGCGGTATTCGGAAAGGGGCGAACGGAGACATTGAGCCAACGGCCGCTGCGTCCA
>DASTMQ010000447.1:0-16339 GCA_035714005.1 Hyphomicrobiaceae bacterium | reverse complement strand
CAATGCCGCCGCCGAGTTCGCACAATCAGCTTCCGAGCCGGACGAGAGCGAGCTTCATACCGATGTGCTGCTGCCGGCCTAAGGTGGATTGGGGTTCTTGAGCGGCGTCACATTATGCCCACCACCTTCGCCTCAAATCTCAACCAGGACTTCGCCCAGGTCTCGGTGCCTTGGGCGCCGCGGCTGATGGCGGTGGCCGACGACCTCAATCTCAAGGTCGCCAGGGGCAAGGGCGAGTTCCTCTGGCATCGCCATGCCGATGAGGCTGAATTTTTCCTGCCGCGTATGGGCAGGCTCGTGATCCGCGACGGCGCCGATGCCGGTCTCGGGGAGGGCGATCTTCGTGTACTGCCGCACGCCGTCGAGCAGACGACGGCAGCCTCCGAGGAATGTTCGGTGGTTGTCGTCGAACCGGTGAGCACCAAGCACACCGGCGACAGTGGGCATGCGATCACCACCCGCATCGAACCGCAGCTGGCGCCTTGGCGCGCCCCAAATCAGCCCACCGGTCAGCAAGAGACCCCAGCACAATGGCCATCGAAATCCTGATGCCTGCCCTGTCGCCCACCATGGAGGAGGGCAAGCTCGCCAAGTGGCTCGTGGCCGAGGGCCAAGAGGTGAAGCCTGGCGACATCATTGCCGAGATCGAGACCGATAAGGCCACCATGGAGGTGGAGGCGGTCGATGAAGGCAAAATCGCCAAGCTCCTGGTGGCGGAGGGTACCGAGGGTGTGAAGGTCAACACCCCGATTGCGACCTTGCTTGAGGAAGGGGAAACGGCCGCGGCCGGCAAGGAGCCCGCCGCGGCGCCGGCTCCGCCGCGACCGACACCGGCCAAGCCGGCCGCCCCGCCGGCGCCGGCGGCCAAGCCCGCGGGCGAGCCGGCCAAGAAGCAAACGGCGGCACCTCCCGCTGCCCCAGCCCTGGCGGCGCCGGGCGCGCTGAGCGCCGCAGCGGCCGCCGGCGAGCGCAGCCGGCGGATCTTTGCCTCGCCGCTGGCGCGTCGGCTTGCCAAGGAGCTCGGGCTCGACGTTGCCAGCCTCAACGGTTCGGGTCCGCGCGGCCGCGTCGTTCGCCGCGATGTCGAGGCGGCCCTGCAGCAGAAAGGCACGCAGCCGCGGGCGGGCACGGCGGTGGCCCAGATGCCGGCGGCAAGCCCGCCGGCGCTGCAGCCGATGGGCGACGACAAGATCCTCGCCCTTTACGAGCAAGGCTCTTATGACATCGTGCCGCACGATGGCATGCGCCGGGTCATTGCCCAGCGCCTCAGCCTCTCCAAGCAGACCATTCCACATTTCTACCTGACCGTTGAATGCCGCATCGATGAGCTCTTGCGCGCCCGTGAGAGCATGAACCGGGCGGCGCCGAAGGAGGGGCCGCGCGCCTACAAGCTGTCGGTCAACGATTTCGCCATCAAGGCGCTGGCGCTGGCGCTGGCCCAGGTGCCTGCCGCCAACGTGACTTGGACGGAGGGCGGCATGATGCGCCACAAGTATTCCGACGTCGGCGTCGCCGTTGCCATCGCCGGCGGCCTCTTTACGCCCATCATCCGCCATGCCGAACTGAAATCGCTTTCCGAGATCTCCAACGAAATGCGCGATTTGGCCGAGCGCGCGCGCAAGCGGCGGCTGGCACCGCACGAATATCAGGGCGGCACGACGTCGATTTCCAACCTTGGCATGTACGGCATCAAGAGCTTCGAGGCCGTCATCAATCCGCCGCACGCCACCATCCTGGCCGTTGGCGCGGCCGCAAGGAGCCCGATCGTGGTGGCGGACAAGGTCGAGATCGGCTCGCTTGTTTCCTGCACGCTGTCGGGGGATCATCGCGCCGTCGACGGCGCCGTCGGGGCCGAGCTTCTCAACGCCTTTAAGACCCTGATCGAGGATCCGGTGCGGATGCTGGTCTAGCCGCGGAGCGCGGCAGCTGGGCGGTTCTGTGGCGAGCCGGTCACGACGCCGCCCTATCCACAGGATTGGGTCGCAATCCCTGAATTGGCAACAGTCCTGGCGCCGCCGATCCCTTGCCGCTGTTGGCAAAGACGCCTAAGACTCGCGAGAATCACGAATAAGTGCGCGCCGCGCGTATTGGCGGCAAAGCCAATCGTTTGGGGGTTTTGCATATGACGTTCCAGATTCGCGCTTCATCCAAGGCAGTGCTGCTCGTTGGGGTCATGCTGGCCGGTTGCGCCGGCGACAGTGCCGATGGCCTGTTCACCACGGGCTCCCTCAGCGGCTCGGCGACGGCGGCAGCCAGCGCCAAGACCGATCCCGTCTGCGTGACATTGGCCAGCAGTATCGACGGCCTGCGCAAGGAGGGCATTGCCGAGAAGATCGAAAAGGCGGCCGCCAAGAAATACAAGATGACCGCCGCCGACCTGAAGAAGGCGGATCAGTTGACCAAGGCCAACGCCGACTTCCAGCAGCGCTGCTCGACGGTCCCGCCCAAGCCGACGAACGCCCAGGCAACCCCGGCGCCGGCCAAATCGACGCACAACTGAGGCGGCGACCTCTAGCCCTTGCCCAAAGCGGCCCGAACGGCTCGCCTCGAGCGGTCGAGGCGTGACCGCTTGGGTCGAGGGTAAGCGGGGTTGGAGGAAAAAATCAGCAAATGCCATCGGCTTGCCGTGCTGCAAAGTTACCACAGGCAGTCGTGAGCCGGTTGAATTTGTTGCGCCCCTATGGTTCGTAACGGCGAGCGGAGCGACGCGGTGGGACCGAAGGAGGCTGGCGTGGCCCGAGGCATAGGCGGAACGGTCTGGGCGCTGATGGTGGCGGGGACGCTGGCGATCCTTACCGGCTGTGCGGAAGATGGCGGCGGCAGCTATGGCGGCGATCCGGGCGCGCGGCCGCTGGCCGCCGGCCAGACCTGCGGCACCATCCGCCAGGAACTCAACAGGCTCGATAGCCGAGGCACGCAGGCCAAGGTGGAGGCCGCCACCCAGGGCAAAAAGCTGCCGCCCGCCGCCCAGGCCGACGTCGATCGCTATAACGACCTGCTCAACCAATATCTGGGCGCGCGCTGCCACGTCTGAGGCCGGGCAAGGCTTCCCACGCCCTTTTGCGATTTGCCTTGAAACAGCAGGCTCCAGCCACTAGGCCGGGGCCTGCTATCTTTTTTGCCCGCGCGCCCCCCCGTGAGAAGTTCCCCGCCATGGCAGCTAATAGCTTCGACATTATCGTGATCGGTTCCGGCCCCGGCGGCTACGTCACCGCCATTCGCGCCGCTCAACTCGGCTTCAAGACCGCCATCGTCGAGCGCGAATACCTGGGCGGCATCTGTCTCAATTGGGGCTGCATTCCGACCAAGGCCCTGCTGCGGTCGGCGGAGATCTACCACTATCTGCAGCATGCCCCGAGCTATGGCCTGCGCGCTGCCGAGGTCGGCTATGATGCCAAGGCGGTGGTCGAGCGCTCGCGCAAAGTGGCCAAGCGGCTCAACGACGGCGTCGCCTTCCTGATGAAAAAAAATAAGATTGCGGTGATCTGGGGCGAGGCCGCCCTCGAGCAGGCGGGGCGCATCGGCGTCAAGCCCTCCAAGGTCGCCGCCCCCAAGGGCGCGCTTGGCCCTGGCAGCTACCAGGCCGCCCACATCATCATTGCCACGGGTGCCCGACCCCGCGTGCTCGAGGGCCTCGAGCCCGACCAGCGGCTGATCTGGACCTATTTCGAGGCCATGCTGCCGTCCGCCATGCCGAAGTCGCTGCTGGTGGTGGGCTCGGGCGCGATCGGCATGGAGTTCGCCTCCTTCTATCGATCCTTTGGGGTCGAGGTCACCGTCGTTGAGATCCTGCCGCAAATCCTCCCCGCGGAGGATGCCGAGATCGCCCTCTTCGCGCGCAAGGCCTTCGAGCGGCAGGGCATGAAGATCTTCACCCAAGCCAAGGTGGGCAAGCTTGAAAAGCAAGCCGACGGCGTCATCGCCAGCATCGAGGACGGCAAGGGCGCCACGCAGCGCCTCGGCGTCGAGCGCGTGATCAGCGCCGTCGGCGTGGTCGGCAATATCGACAACCTCGGCCTCGAGAAGCTCGGTGTAACAACGCAGCGCGCTACCATCGTCACCGACGGCTACGGTCGCACCAGCGTTGCGGGTGTCTACGCCATCGGCGACGTGGCCGGACCGCCGATGCTCGCCCACAAGGCCGAGCACGAGGGGGTGGTGTGCGTGGAGGCCATCAAGGGCTTGAAGCCGCATCCCCTCGACAAGACGAAGATTCCCGGCTGCACCTATTGCCAGCCGCAGATCGCCAGCGTGGGGCTGACCGAAAACGCCGCCAAGGAACAGGGCCGCGCCGTCAAAATCGGCCGCTTTCCGTTTGTGGGCAACGGCAAGGCGATCGCGCTCGGGGAAGACCAGGGCTTGGTGAAGACCATCTTCGATGCCAACAGCGGCCAGCTCCTCGGCGCGCATATGGTGGGCGCGGAGGTAACCGAATTGATCCAAGGCTTTGTCATTGCCATGCAACTCGAAACCACCGAGGAAGACCTCATGCACACGGTCTTCCCGCACCCGACGCTATCGGAAACAATGCACGAAAGCGTGCTCGATGCCTTCGGGCGCGTCATTCATGTCTGAGGCCGCGTTCGCTGTCGGGGCTCGCCGGCGCCACGGGATTGCCCGCAGCCCCTGACGATACCGGGAGGGCGCGGAGTGCTGTGGCTGGGGGTGCCCACCACCGGTGCCCACGCCTGCGGGCCCTGGCGCTTTTCTCGCGGCTGCGAAGCGAAGGGTCGACGCCTGGCTGCGAGTCGGTCACAGTCCGTGGCCAGAGCATCGGCCTGCCTTGCCGCGGGGACAAAACGGGGCAGATCGAGCCATGGCACCAGGGGAGACCTTGCACATGAACATGAACGCCCAGCAGCTGATCATCATGGCCGTGATCGGCATCATCGCCGGTTGGCTGGCCAGCGTGCTCGTCGGCGGTCCCGGTAGCCTGCTGGGCTACCTGATCACCGGCATCATCGGCGCCTTTGTCGGCTCCTTTATCTTCAATGCGGCCGGCTGGAATCTCAATCTGGGCAATGCCTGGATCGACGCCATTGTCACGGCCCTGATCGGCTCGATCGTCGTCATCTTCCTGGCGCGCCTGGTGTTGGGCTGGTAGCGGCGTCCGGCGCGCCGAACACGCGGGCGAAAATGACGTCGACGTGCTTGGTGTGAAAGTCGAGGTCGAACAGGGCCTCGAGCTCGACGGCGCTCAGCGATTTCGACACCTCCGGATCGGCCTTGAGCAGGCTGAGAAAGTCGCCATCGCCTTGCCATACCCGCATGGCGCTGCGTTGCACCAGGCGATAGGCGTCGTCGCGCGCCACGCCTTTCTGCGTCAGCGCCAGCAGCACACGCTGGGACTGCACCAGTCCGCCCAGCCGCTGCAAGTTTAAGCGCATGTTTTCTGGGTAAACCACCAACCGGTCGATCACCCCGGTCATGCGCTGCAACGCGAAGTCGAGGGTTACCGTGGCATCCGGTCCGATCATGCGTTCCACCGAGGAGTGGGAGATGTCGCGCTCGTGCCAGAGCGCCACGTCTTCCATCGCAGGCAGGGCGTAGCTGCGCACCATGCGCGCCAGGCCGGTGATGTTCTCGCTGAACACCGGGTTGCGCTTGTGAGGCATGGCTGAGGACCCCTTTTGGGTCGGGGCGAAGTATTCCTCCGCCTCCAGCACTTCGGTGCGCTGCAGGTGGCGGATCTCGACGGCGAGCCGCTCCAGCGAGGAGGCGATCACGGCCAGCGTCGCGAAGTACATGGCGTGCCGGTCGCGCGGTATGATTTGCGTCGACACGGGTTCCGGCCGCAGCCCCAGCTTGTCGGCCACATAGGCCTCCACGCGCGGATCGACGTTGGCAAAGGTGCCGACGGCGCCCGAAATGGCGCAGGTGGCAACCTCGCTGCGCGCCCGCAGCAGCCGTTCCCGGGCGCGCGCAAACTCCGCCCAGGCGTAGGCGAGCTTGACGCCGAAGGTGGTCGGCTCGGCATGGATGCCGTGGCTGCGCCCGACCGTGACGGTGTACTGGTGTTCGAAGGCGCGCCGGCGCAGCGCCGCCAAGAGCGCATCGAGATCGGCCAGCAGCAGGTCGGCGGCGCGCACCAATTGCAGGTTAAAACAGGTGTCGAGAATGTCCGAGGAGGTGAGACCGGCGTGCACGTAGCGCGCCTCCGGCCCAACGTGCTCGGCCAAATGCGTGAGAAAGGCAATCACGTCGTGCTTGACCTCGCGCTCGATCTCGTCGATGCGCGCGACGTCGAAGGTTGCCTTGCTGCCCTTGTCCCAGATGACCTTGGCGGCAGCTTTCGGGATCATGCCCAGCTCGGCCATGGCCGCGGCGGCATGCGCTTCGATCTCAAACCAGATGCGAAAGCGCGTTTGTGCGCTCCAAATCTCGGCCATCTGCGGGCGCGTGTAGCGGGGAATCATGGGCGGGCTCGCGCGGGCTTTTGCACGCGTGTCGCCTAGCACGCCCCGGCCCGTGCAGCAAACTGGGTGGCAAACGAAACCCCAAAACGAGCCCGCTCAGCCCCACAAATCGGCCGTCGGCGGCTGCAGCAGCGCGCCCTCGTAACCGAGGCGGGGCTCGCGGTCGCCGGCAAGCAACAAAGGCCCATCGAGGTCGACCCAGTCGGCGCCCTGGGCGAGGAGGGTGGCGGGCGCCATCGACAGGGACGTTGCCAGCATCGAGCCGACCATCAGCTTGAAGCCGCGTGTCCGGGCCGCGGCGGCAAGCGCCAAGGCCTCGGTCAGTCCACCGGCCTTGTCGAGCTTGATGTTGAGGGCGTCGTAGCGGCCGACCAGGCGATCGAGCTCGGCGCGCGTGTGCAGCGACTCATCGGCACACACGGGCACCCGGCGGGGGATTGCCGCAAGCGCGGCGTCGGCGTCGGCGGGCAGCGGTTGCTCGATCAACTCGACGCCGGTCTCTGCCGCAACCGCCAGCAGCGGCGCCAGCAGCTCCTCGCTCCAGCTTTCGTTGGCGTCGGCGATCAGCCGCGTCGCCGGGCAGGCGGCGCGCACCTGGCGCAGGCGCTGGTCGTCCCCCGCACCCCCGAGCTTCAGTTTGAGGAGCGGCAGGTGGCGCATGGCGGCGGCCTTGGCGGCCATGGCGCCGGCGTCGTCGAGGCTGATGGTATAGGCCGTGGTGAGCGCCTTGAGAGGGGCGAGGCCGGCCAGGCTCGCCGCGCTTTGGCCCGCGCGCTTGGCCTGATAGTCCCAAAGCGCACAATCGAGCGCATTGCGCGCCGCGCCCGCCGGCAGGCGCTGGGCCAGCGTTACGCGATCGAGCCCGTCGGCAGGCGTTGCGGCAATGGCCGCCAGCACCTCCTCGACCGTCTCGCCGTAGCGTGCGTAGGGCACGCACTCGCCGCGACCGTAGTGGCTGCCGTCGCCGACGCGGGCCAGCACGACATTGGCCTCACGCTTTGTTCCGCGCGCGATGACGAAGCTGCCGGCAATTGGCCAGCTCTCGGCCCAGGCCTCGATCTTGAGCGACGTCATGTTGCCGCGGCGCCGAATTGACCTAGCGCAGCCGACCACTGGCGTGCGCCAGGAACAAATACACGCGCCCGCTGTCGGAGACGAGATGGTTCTGCAGCGTGCGGCCCGACGGGTCTTTCTGTTCGACGTTGCGCAGCAGCCATTCGAAGTCCGTCAAGTAGCGGTCGACCGTGCGATGGAAATCGACCTCGTTCTTGTAGCGTTCGGTGACCTCGTCGAAGGCGTTGCGACCTTCGGTCGTATAGATGCTGCGCACCATAATCCCGCGCTGGCCGGCGCGAAACCGCGACCAGATCGCGGCGGCGGTGCTGGGATCGAGCGCGCGCGCGATCGAGTCGATGTTGATGATGGCAGCCCGCGTGGTGCCGTCCTCGTCGCGCGAGGCGCGCGCCAAGAGATCGGTCAAGGACCAACGATCGCCGGTCTCCTGCGGCACGCCCGGGGGTGCCAGCGGCGGGGGCACATGCTGCTGGGCGGCGTAGGCGGCCGTCAGCGACACGGTCATGGTCGGCGGAATGATATCGCGCCGCTCGCGGGCAGAAAGATTGGAAAGCTGCTCGAGCGCCCGCAGCTGGTCGTTGAGCGCGGCCCGCATGGCATCGGCATTGTCGCGCGCCGCCAGCGGCAGATGATCGGCCTCCGAACGCAGGCGGGTCTGCTCGGCCTGCAGCTCGGCGGCGACGCGAGCCGCCCGGGCTTTGAGATCGTCGGAGGTCTCGTTGAACCGGTTGGCGATGGTCCCGAGCTGGGCGTTCAGCTCCTGGGAGGCGCCGGTCACCTTATCGCGCATGTCGGCAATGGCGCGGGTGGCATGAGTTTCCGTGTTGCTGCGCAGGCGTTCGAACTCCGACAGCACAGCCTTTGAATGGCTATCGGTTTGCGTGCGCAGGCGTTCGAGCTCGCGCACGGCCGCCTGCGCGTGGCTGCTGGTGCCTTCGGCAAGCTGCTGGATCAAGGTGCGGGCGCGGGTTTCTGCCTGCGCGATCGAAGATTCGAGCGTGGCCGAATAGCCGCGCATGACCTCGTCGATTTCGCTGGTCTTGCCGGACAGGCGCTGCAGGGTATCGCTGAGCTCGCCCTGCCGCTTCTGCAGGGTGGCATCCATGCGCAGGTTGGCCTTTTCCAGGGCGCTCGCCGCCGTCACCATCGACTGGCCCTGCTGGTCGAAGCGCGAGGCTGCGGTGGCGATCTGCTGCAACAGGTTCTCGGACACGTCTTTCAACAGGTCGGCCTGCCCGGATAGCCCCTCGATGGCGTGCAGCGATTGCCGCGTAATGCTGTCGCTGGTGCGGCGCACGGCATCGATGCCGTGCAGCATCGACTCATCGATCGAGTTGGCCTGCCGCCCGAGCGTGTCGGAGAGCGCCCGCACGTGGTTCTCCATGGCGACCGTCAGCGCGCGCGCCTTGTCATTCACGGCCGAGTCGATCGCCACGGTCGAGCGCACCATGCTATCGTCGAACAGGGCCAAGCGTTCGGCAAACGCCGCATCGAGTGCCCGCGTGCGCTCCACCAAGGCGATGTCGAGGGCTTCCGCGCGGCTGGCCAGCGTGGCATCGAGGGCAACCGTGTAGTCGTCGAGGACCGCTTGCAGCTGTTGGGTGCGGTTTGACAGCGCGCTTTCGAGGCTGCCGCTGGCCGTCGCCAGCTGGTTTTCGAGCGCGATCAGGTTCTGGCCTGCACCGTCGATGATCTTCGCCAGCTTGATCTGCTGTTGCGACAGCTTGTCGATCAGGGCCGGCACGTCGCTGCCCATCGACTTTAGGGTTTCGGCCACCTTGTCGGTGGTGCTGACCAGGGCGTGCCGCTCGCCAACCAGCTCCTGGATCAGGCCTTTGATCTTGTGCTCGTTCTCACCATAGGATTTCTCGAGCGCGGCGACCTCGTTGTGCACCAGGGCTTCGAGCTCGCCCGCTCGCCCCAGCGCGCGCGAGATCGCATCGTTCATGAAGGAGACCTGCCGGCGCACGGCTTGGCCGAGCGAGGCGGCGGCCTGCTCGGCGGCCCGGTCGGGCTCGGCCAGCCGCACGGCGACTTCGGTCATCGCCGAGGACATCAGCTTCAGTTCCTGCGCGCGCCACACCAAGAGCGCCAGAAACCAGAACAAGGCGATCGGCAGGAAGATGGTGGTGATCACCACCACCGTGGTTGGACTGGCGAGGCTCGCGCCTTCCTGGGAAAGCGCCGCCCAGGCCAGCACCGCACCGATGGCGATCCAGGCGCCCGTGGCGATGGCGGCGAGCTCAAAGGGCCGCCGCGAGGGACGTTGCTGCAGGGCAAAGATCAGGCCGCCGATCGATGGCGCATCATCGTTGGCGGCGATCCGGGCGCGCGGCGGACCCGCCGGCCGGCGCTTGGCGGCGCGCCGAGGCGCCTCCTCCGGCCCGGCCTCGGCATCGCTGGCCGCGCCATGGCTCCCGGCATGGCTCCCGGCAAGAGGCAACGGCGGCGGAGGCCCGGCCGACGCGGGCGCCGGGCTCACGATACGGTCGATGGCAACGCTCGTCGAGGCGCGCTGTGCGGCGTCGCGTTGCGGCTTTCCCTCCTGGACCATTCCCCTGTCCATTTCGGCCGCCCGGCCGATCCCCCCATCACCCAAGAGACATAGCGCATTTCCCGCAAGGGGCCCAGGCGGCTCGTTAGGAAAAACTGGTGATCAGCCAACCCGTCTAGGTTGCTGGCCGACCCCTCCGACGTGTCCCCCCGCCGCTGGCCTAGCTATTGGCGCAATAGGGCAAAACCAAGATGTTGCCGGCGGCGGTCCACGCCCACGCGGGGCCTGGCGGGGCATTTACCAATGGTTGGGGTTTCCCGCGGCCGTGAAAGGTGCTGTTAGCCAGTACACGCCATCCTGGCCAGGGGCGACAAGGCGATTGGGCGCCCGCCGCGGGGCGCACGGGACCGGAAATGAAGACGAGAACGTTTGAGGCCCCGCGCGGCCGGGCCGGTGCGGCAGCCGCCATCGACCGCGGCTATCTTGCCCGCTTCACCATGGGCAACGAGGCTCTCACCCAGGAGGTACTCGAGTTGTTTGCCGCCCAGGTGCCTCTGATGCTCGATCGCTTGCGCCAAGCCCAGTCGGACGCCGACTGGCAAGCGGCCGCCCACACGCTCAAAGGCTCGGCGGCCGCCGTCGGCGCCCGCCAGCTGCAGTGCTGGGCGGAACTGGCAGAGCGGGTCGATGCGAATGTGCCGGCCGCCGAGCGGGAGGCGCAGCGGGCGCTGGCCCTCAGCTTGATCGTGGAGGCGACGGAGGCGGCTTGCCGTCAGATCGGACAAATGTATGCCGCCTGAGCCGGCAGGGGGTCGGCGCGGTCACCCTTGAATTTGCCTGCTGGGGCCGCTAACACGGCGATCCGATCTTGGCTCCCCACCCCGTGTGCACGGCCGCTGGCGCGGCGTGCGACATCCGGCCTTGCGACGAGGCGTTTTTGCGCCGATGGTAAAAATCACCTTCATTCAGCCGGATGGCAGCGAACAGACCGTCGAGGCCGAACCGGGCATGACGGTGATGGAGACGGCCAAAAAGGCCCTGATCGACGGGATTGAGGCCGAATGCGGCGGTGCCTGCGCCTGCGCCACCTGCCACGTGTATGTCGAGGAGGCCTGGCGAGAGCAGGTGGGTCCGGCCTCCGCCATGGAGGAGGATATGCTGGACTTTGCCTTCGAGGTGAAGCCATCGAGCCGCCTCAGCTGCCAAATCAAGGTGAAACCCGAACTCGACGGCTTGGTTGTACGCGTGCCCGAAAAGCAGTTCTAAGGCAGTTTTGAAGCGCCGGACCCGCGCCCGGCGGGCAAAGCCTTGCCCGGCGGGAAATTCGGCCTCAAAGGCGAGGTCGGGCTTTTGCCTTGAGCCGACTTTTTGAGCCACGCATCCTTGGAGCCACGGCCAATGCGCATATCCTGGCTTAAGGTCGCCGCGCTGCTGGTCCAGGTGCTGCTGGGCGCCGGTGCAATTTTTCACGCTGCCGCCGCCCAGGAGAAACGCTGGGCCGCCATTGACCCCAACAACGAAACAACTTCGCCCGTGGCCTGGTCGAACACGGAGGCGAAGGCGCGCCAGGAAGCGGTCGATGCTTGCCGACGCGGCTCCCAGAGCTGTGCCAATGGGCCGGCCTCGACCAACGAAATGGAAGACATATTTGCCGTCATGTGCTGCACAAAGCCGCGCCGGGGTTGCGCGGTGGGCGTCGCCGGGGCTAGGCAGGAGGCGCTCAAAAGCGTGCAGAAGACCTTTGCCGATGCCGGATACTCCAATTGCTCGCTGCGTCATTATCTCTCGGCGGCAACCGGCAAAAAGGACTAAAAGGCCTGCCGCGGCCAATTGAACCGTTTGCCTGGTGGCGCTCTGCTTTGGGGATATGAACTTAATGCCAGCTGAAGGCTCTAGCGGCGGCCTGCCGATCGAGACCGATGCCCTGATCATCGGCGCCGGGCCTGTCGGCCTGTTTGCCGTGTTCGAGTTGGGCCTGGTCGACATCAAGGCGAACGTGGTCGACATTCTCGATAAGATCGGCGGGCAATGCGCCGAGCTCTACCCGGAAAAGCCGATCTACGACATTCCCGGGCTGCCGATCGTGACCGGGCAGGGCCTGACCGATGCCCTGCTGGCCCAGATCAAACCCTTCGGCGCCCAGTTCCACCTCAATCGGCGCATCGATACCTTGACGCGCGACGAGGACGGCCGTTTCCGGCTCACCACCGATGCGGGCGAGCAATTCCTGGCCAAGGTGGTGGTGGTGGCGGCAGGTGGCGGTTCCTTTACGCCCAAGCGCCCGCCGCTGGCCGGCATCGAAGCGCACGAAGGCACCTCGGTCTTTTATTCGGTGCGGCGGATGGAGGATTTTCGCGACAAGGACGTGTTGATCGTCGGCGGCGGGGATTCGGCGCTGGATTGGACGCTCAATCTCGAACCCTTTGCGCGTAGCCTGACCCTGCTGCACCGCCGCGACGAGTTTCGCGCCGCGCCGCATTCGGTCGAGCGGATGCGTGCGCTGGTTGCCGCCAACAAGGTCAAGCTGCTGATCGGCCAGATGCTGGCGCTGCACGAGGAGGCGGGACGGCTGGCGGCGGTCAGCGTCAAGACCAAGGATGGCGACATTCGCGTGCCCGCCAACCGCCTGATGCCCTTCTTCGGGCTGACCATGAAGCTCGGGCCCGTGGCCAATTGGGGGCTCAATCTCAACGAGAACCTCATTCCCGTCGACACGGAGAAGTTCGAGACCAGCGAGCCCGGCATCTTCGCCGTCGGCGACATCAACTGGTATCCGGGCAAACTCAAGCTGATCCTGTCGGGCTTCCACGAGGCGGCGCTGATGGCGCAGGCAGCCTATAAAATCGTCTATCCCGGCAAGAAGCTGCTGTTTCAGTACACGACGTCTTCGTCCTCGCTGCAGCGCAAGCTGGGCGTCAGCTAGCCCGCCGTGGCTGTTGTGGCCGCCCGCCGCGGCCACAGGGCGCGCGCGGGCAACGAGCCGAGGCAAACTCTCAAGCACCGCCTTCAGGCGCCGGCGCATGAGAGCCAGGTACAGGCGCACGTAGGCCCGACCCGCCCAGGTAAAGCCGCCCGCGTAGTCGCCCACCGCCGCGGCCGCATCGGCCCAATCTTCCTTGTAGCCATAGGCGTGTCGCGGCCCGCGTCGGCCACCAGCGCGTTCCATTCCGGCTCGAGGGCACTAAAGCCGGCGCGATCGCGCACAACGGCAAAGGCGATTGCCGCCGGCCGGCTGTGCGGCTTGAGCGCGGCGGCCCGCGGCGGCGGGCTCGGCCGCAGGGATGGTGGGCGGGGCGATCAGCGTCAAGGCTCCTCACACAAAAAAGGCGCGCGCGGCCGCGGCGTGTCGCCGGACGGCGCCATTAGCAAGCTTGCGGTCGCCGCCAGCTTGCGGAGGCGCCCGCAAGGAGCGTGCCAATGCGCGCCTCACCAGCGCCGCTAGGCGGCGGCCAGCGCGATCTCGATCAAGCTCAACAGGAAGAGCCCCGCTGCCACCAGCCAGGTGAGGAGGCGGCCCCGGCGCGTTGCCGGCGGTTGCAAGATCGCGGTGGCGAGGAGGAAGGCGGCGGCGGCAAGGTTAATGGCAACGCTGCCGCCCAGCGCCAAGCCGCGCGGCGTTGCCGCCTTGGCGTTGAGGGCGGAGGCGATGGCGATGCCGATGAGAAGAGCGCCGAGCAGACGCGGCCAGAAGGCTGCTCCCGGTCGTGGCCAACCCAGGACCGCCGCCGTCAAGGTCGGAGCGGCGAGCAACATCCCCCCGGCAATCCCCTTCAGCAGCATTTCGAGCCAGAGGAGCTCATCGACCATGAGCGCGGGCTGTCCCGAAGGCGCACACAGGGCCCTTGACGCGGTGTCGCGGGCGGGGTGCAGCGATCAACGGCCGCGCCCGCTGACCCTATCGGCGTCGTTCTTCTGCCAGAACTTCTTGCTGTCGAAGGGCTCCTCGGAGGCGCCCGGTGAGCAGCCGAAGATGCCGCAGTCGGCGACCACCTTGGGTTTGGGGAAATTCGGCGCATAGTCGCCGCCCAGGTGGCGCGCGAGTTCTTGCTTGATCTCGGCGCCCTTCTTTTCCGTGCAGTAGTCGTCGCTGGCCCATGCCGAATCCGACGTGGACTTGAAGGTTTGGTCGTAGACCCTTTCGAAATTGGCGAGATCGCCGGCGCTTTTGCCTTGCTTGCTCTCATAGGCGAGATAGGAGGCTTTGAGCTTGGCCGCATCGAAGAAGAAGCCGCAGCGCTTGGCGCGCGCCGACGTCCAGGCGACAAAAGTGGGCCGGGCCAAGGGGTCGTCGTTGGAGGGGACCTTCGAATCGCCTCCCGTGCTGCTGGTGGTGAGCCCGGCGGCATTGCCGCCGCAGCCTGCCGTGAGGGCGGCCCCGGCGAGCAACAAGCCGGCGGTCAGAAGGCGCGCGAATCGCAACATTTTAACTCCCCGTTCCCGCGCCTACTGTGCCAAGAAAGCGAGCGACGTCAATCGGCACCTTATTTCGGGCGATATGAGGGCTCAAACGGGGCGGTGCCGACGCCTAGCGCATCAATTCTCGCATTGCCCGGTCGAGCCCATCGATGGTGAGGGGATACATGCGCTGCTCCACCAGGTCGCGGACGAGCTTGATGGAGGGGGTCCAGCCCCAATGGTCTTCCGGCACCGGGTTTAGCCAGACGCAGTGCTGATAGATGCCGGTGACCCGCCGCAGCCACTGGGCGCCGGCCTCCTCGTTCATGTGCTCCACCGAGCCGCCCGGCACGGTTATCTCGTAGGGGCTCATGGACGCATCGCCAACGAAGATCACCTTGTAGTCGGCGGGATACTTGTGCAGCACCTGCCAGGTCGGCGTGCGCTCGGTCCAGCGGCGCGCATTGTCCTTCCACACAAACTCGTAAAGACAGTTGTGGAAATAGAAGTATTCCAGGTGCTTGAATTCGCTGCGCGCCGCCGAGAACAATTCCTCGGCCTGCTTGATGTGCCAGTCCATCGAGCCGCCAATGTCGAAGAACATCAACACCTTGACGGTGTTGCGGCGCTCGGGGCGCATGTGAATGTCGAGGTAGCCCTTGTGCGCGGTGCCCTTGATGGTGGTGTCGAGATCGAGTTCGTCGGGCGCCCCCTGGCGGGCAAACTTGCGCAGGCGCCGCAGCGCCACCTTGATGTTGCGGGTGCCCAATTCCAGCTTGTCGTCGAGGTCTTTGTACTCGCGCTTGTCCCAGACCTTGATGGCGCGGTTGTTGCGGTTGGATTTCTGACCAATGCGCACGCCGGCGGGGTTGTAGCCATCGGCGCCGTAGGGCGATGTGCCCCCAGTGCCGATCCATTTCTTGCCGCCTTGGTGGCGGCCCTTCTGTTCTTCGAGGCGCTTTTTCAGCTCCTCCATGATCTTCTCCCAGCCCCCCAGGGCCTCGATTTTCGCCTTCTCCTCCTCGGTCAAATAAAGCTGGGCCAGCGAGCGCAGCCAGGCTTCGGGAATTTGCGCCTCGACCGCCTCCGCCATGAGGTCGAGGCCCTTAAAGACGTGGCCGAACACCTGGTCGAAGGTGTCGAGGTGGCGCTCGTCCTTGATGAGCGCGGTGCGCGCCAGAAAATAAAAGTGCTCAACCTTGCGCTGGGCGAGGTCGCCCTCGAGCGCCTCTATCAGGGTCAAGTATTCCTTGAGCGTGACCGGGACCTTGGCGGCCTTGAGCTCGTGGAAAAAAGTGGCGAACATGTCCGCGACGGCCCCGCTAACGGTTGACGGCCCGCCTTTGAGCCAAACCGGCCCACGCCTGCGGTGGATCGGTGGTCTTTCACGCGGGGCCGGCCCGCCGCCAAGCTAGCCGAGCCGTCGGCCAATGCAATCGTTTCCCGTGCTGCCGCGCCCAAGCGCTGCTTTGGGCCAGTGAGGCTCTGGCGCACGGGGCCGCAACGTTTAAGGGCGCGCTGAGACTTGGCACGAGCGGGTCCGCGGCAGGGCGGCGGCGCGCGGGCCGACGTGCCCCATGTGGGGGTCATGGGGAGGCTCATGGGGGGAGCTCATGGGGGGAGGCTCATGAGGGAGGCTCAGGGGAGGCCCCAAGGGTTTTGCAGCCACGATCAAACCGAAAAACAAGGCCGCCCCGACTCGCGTGGGAGACCTCGCATGGCGCGCGCTAAGCCGCCGGTCGCGCAGGGCCTGCGCGACCAAATTTCGCTTCCCCTTAGATCCCTTAGCCCGGGCCTTTTAGCCGGATCCCGCTTCCCTTAGATGGGGCTTAGGGTTTGCGGGCAAACAGCGGCTTTAACACCTCTCCCAATAGATCGCGCACGCGTAGCGGTTTGGCCCCCAGATAGGGCAATGGCCTGATGACCTCGACGGCGGCGACGCCGACCCGCGCGGTCAGCG
>DASTMQ010000446.1:0-10434 GCA_035714005.1 Hyphomicrobiaceae bacterium | reverse complement strand
GCTGCGCTCGCAAATCGCCCACCCGTTGGGCGAGGTTGGGCGGCGGCATGGGCGACCCATGGCGCGCCAGGAGGTTAGCGGTGGCCCTTGTTGCCATAAATTTGCGGGGGTAGCGTCGGCGGTGGTTTTCCCTCCCTTGATTGGCATACCCGACGAAAGTCGGTCATCTGCACGGAGCCGGGCGCGCCCAAGTGGACCCCTTTGTCTTTACAGCCGTGCTTGTCGCGGCCGCCTGCCATGCGGGCTGGAATACGCTCCTTAAACTGAAAGTGGCCCCGGTTGTGGCCACGGTTTTGGTGGCGGTCACCGCCGGCTTGATGGTGTTGCCGCTGTTACCGTTCATACCGCTGCCCGCCGCTCGGGCCTGGCCCTACATCGTGGCGTCGGCCATCATTCATGTCGCCTATTTTTTGACGCTGGCGGAGGCTTATCGTTGGGGCGATCTCGGCCAGGTCTATCCGATCGCGCGCGGGGCGGCACCGCTGTTGACGGCGGCGCTTGCCGCGTTCTGGCTCAAGGAGGCGTTGGGCGGCGCCGGCTGGGCCGGCGTCAGCGTGTTGGCAGGCGGCATCGTGTTGTTGGCGGCAAGGGGAGGCCGCGGGCGAGCGCGCTTTGATGGCCGCGCCGTTGCTGCCGCCCTTGCCACCTCGCTCACCATCACCGCCTATACCCTGGTCGACGGCATCGGCGCCCGCCTTGCCGGCAGCGCCTTGGCCTATACGGTGTGGCTCTTCATCAGCGACGGCGTCACCATGGCCATCTATGGCTGGCTGCGCCTCGGCTCCGCCCTTGTGCCCGAGTTTCGCGCCCACTGGCGCACGGCTACGGCCGGCGCCGCACTTTCGACGGTGGCCTACGCGATCGCCATCTGGGCCATGACCGTGGCGCCGATCGCACTGGTGGCGGCGCTGCGGGAGACCAGCGTGCTGTTTGCCGCCCTGTTTGCCGCACTGATCTTGCGCGAGCCAATCCTGCCGGCCCGCCTCGCGGCCGCGGGGCTGGTGCTGGCGGGTGCGGTGCTGTTGCGCTTTCGCTAGGCTTTCATTTGGCCGGCAGGTTGGGTGCCGGCGCGCCGGTCGGTGTGATCGAACCCGTCTCGATGGCATTGGCAGCGGCCGCCGGCGACGGCGAGGCAGCGCGCGAGGGCCGGTCTTGCCACCGCGCCAGTTGCCGCCAGTCGAGGCCAAACCAATTGTCTTGCGGCAGCAGGCGATGCTGCAAGGCGCTCCACAGCGAGCGCGATGTCACGCCGTCGATGAAGGATTTGGTGGGTGGCGCCAGCAGAAAGGCGAGCACGGTTGCCACCGCCATGGCGGCGGTCGCACCGGGGTGACGCGGATCGATCAGTTTTAGGGCCGTACCGAAGGAGGCCTTGAGGCGGGTATCCATCACGTCGACGGAGTAGATCTCGTCGAGAATAAGGTGGGTCAAGTAGCCGATGGCCAAAAAGCCTCCCGCCAGCCACGCCACGCCCTCGTTGCGGCCGAGCACGCTGGTGTAGATCGCCGCGGTGGCGCAGGCGCAGAAAACGGCGGCCAAGATCGAGTGCCAGATGCCGCGATGCGCGCTCAGCCGATGAAAGAAGGCATGCGCGACGAAGCGCACCAGCACCAGGGTGCCGAGCCACAGGATGATCATTTCCGCCACTGAATACTTTTGCTGCAGGCTGAACAGCACCGCAAAGGCGAAGAAGACGCCGAGCCCGGCAAACATCGCCCGACTAGGGCGCGAGTCCTTGAGGTCGATGTCCGGCAACACCGAGCCCAGCACGCCGGCCAGCGTGACGGCCACCAGGTTTTCGGGCGCCACCACGTCGGCCGCCAATGTCACGGTTGCCAGTGCCCCGCTGACGACGGTGCCGACGGCGATATGGGTGGGAAAATTGGCCATTTCGGCATGCCTCCTTCCGAGGAGCCAGACGCACGCCAACCGGTGAGGCGGCCGCTTGGCCGCCGCTCAGGCAGCCTTTGCATCAGATTCGCCGCTGACGAGCTACCGAGCCGGCAAAGCAGTTGTGCATTTCGCCGCTGGCGGCGGGTGTTTTCACCATGTTGGTGAAGGTCTTGCCGGCGTCGCGCGGCGCGAATAGCGCTGGCAATCGCCGCCCGTTCGTGCCACATCGGGATCGAAGCGCCTTGGCTCGAACACCATGCTGGCTGGACCTCTGCAAGTCGCCGACAAGCTGAAGGTTGCCGCCGTCGTCTCGATCGTGGTGGCGGCCGCGGTGTTGGGCCTCAAATTCCTTGCCTATTGGATCACCGGCAGCGTCGCCCTCTACTCCGACGCGCTGGAAAGCATCGTCAATTTGATCACCGCCCTGGTGGCGCTTTATGCCTTGCATATTTCCGCCCAGCCGGCCGATCGGCGCCACCAGTTCGGTCATCACAAGGCGGAGTACTTCTCGGCCGTCCTCGAGGGTGTGCTGATCGTGCTTGCGGCCCTCTTGATCGTGCGTGAAGCCTACGATGCCCTGGTGATGCCGCGCCGCCTCAATCAGCCGGTGCAAGGCTTGCTCATCAACGGGGCGGCGACGCTCATCAATGCGGCCTGGTCCTACTTTTTGCTGACCTGGGGGCGCCGACAGCGCTCGCCCGCGCTGGTCGCCGATGGCTGGCACCTGTTGACCGACGTGGCCACCTCTTTGGGCGTGCTCGCTGGCTTGTCGCTGGCGACGCTGACGGGCTGGCAGGTGCTCGATCCGCTGTTGGCCGCCGTGGTCGCCGTCAACATCCTATGGGCGGGTTGGCGCCTGATGCGCGATTCCATCAGTGGCCTGATGGATGAGGCCGTAACCGCCGAGGTCGCCCGCCGCATCCGCGAGGTGATCTCCAACAATGCCGAGGGCGCGATCCAGGCGCACGATGTCAAGACGCGGACGGCCGGACGCGTGACCTTCATCGAGTTTCACCTGGTCGTCCCCGGCCGCATGACGGTCGCCTCCTCGCATCAGATCTGCGATCGCATCGAAGACGCGCTCGCCGACGCCATTCCGGGCGCCGAGGTGCTCATCCACGTGGAACCCGAGCACAAGGCCAAGACCAGCGGGCTGCCGATTGCCTAAGCGGCGCACACCAGGGCTTGGCGCGCGCGCGCCGGGCGCGCGCCGCTTCTTCAAGTCATTTGCAGCGGGGTTGCGCGCTTGGGCGGCGGGAAGGCGGCATCGAGCGCCTTGAGGTCCTCGGCGTCGAGGCAGACATCGAGGGCCTTGAGATTGGCCCGCACATGCTCAGGCGTGACGGCCTTGGGGATCGTCACCATCCCGGGCTGGCGCAAGACGAAGCTGAGCGCAATCGCCGCCGGCGTGACGCCGTGCTTGGCGGCAAGCGGGGCGAGCGCGGGCTTGCGCAACAGCGGTCCCTGACCCAGCGGCGAGTAGGCCATCACCATGACCTCGGCGCGCCGGCAATAGGGGATCAGCTCCCATTCGATGCCCCGGTTGCCCAGGTGGTAGAGGACCTGATTGGCGGCGCAGGCCTCGCCACCCGGTTGCTCCTTGAGCTCGCGCATGTCCTCGCTGTCGAAATTGCTGACACCCCAGCGGCGAATCTTGCCGTCCTGCAGGAGCCTCGCGAAGGCCTCCACCGTCTCGGCCAGCGGATAAGAGCCGCGCCAATGCAAAAGATAAAGGTCGAGCCGATCGGTCTTCAGTCGCTGCAAGGAGCGCTCGCAGGCGGCAATGGTGCCTCGGCGCGAGGCATTGTGAGGATAGACCTTGCTGACGAGATAGATGCTGTCGCGCTTGCCGGCGATCGCCTCGCCGACTATCTCCTCGGCGCCACCCTCGCCGTACATTTCGGCGGTGTCGATCAGGCGCACGCCGAGCTCGAGCCCGAGCTTCAGCGCTTTGAGCTCGGCGGCGCGCTCGCTCTTGCGCTCGCCCATGCGCCAGGTGCCGAGGCCGAGCGCGGGAACCTTGTCTCCGGTCTTGAGCGTAATTAAGCGCATCTTGTCAATCCTGTCCTCATCTCGCCTGCGCCCTGGGGCTGGTTGTCAGGCGTTGCTCGGCTTCGGTCGGCGGCTGGCATCGCTCCACTCATGCCACGCCACCTCGAGGATCCCTGGGCCGGGCGCCAGCTGCCCGGCAAGGACCAGCACGGCTCGGGGGTGACGGGCTTGAGCCCCCGGGCAAAGGCTGCCACAACGTTATGCGTTTCAGATCTGGCGTTTGCAGCAGCGATGGAGAGAATGGTGGACAAGGCGCTACGAGACAAGGGTCTAGCCATCCGCAAGGCGGTGCTGGGCGAGGAGTACGTCAACCGTGCCGCCGCCGCGGCCGACGACTTTAATGGTCCGTTTCAGGAAATCCTGAACGAGTACTGCTGGGGTCTGGTGTGGAGTGACGAGCGCTTGCCGAAAAAGACCCGGTCGATGCTCAACCTGGTGATGCTGGCCTGCCTCAACCGCATGCACGAATGGGAACTGCATTTGCGCGGCGCGCTCAGGAACGGCGTCAGCAAGGGGGAGGTGCAAGCCATCATCCACCAAATCGCCATCTATGCCGGCGTACCGCTGGGGGTCGAATGCTTCCGCATCGCCCGCAAGGTGTTGGCCGAGATGGACAAAGCGTGACGGAGGCGCGGCGCCGCCCGCAAGCCGATCGCCTCAAGCGGCGTAGGGTGCAAAAATCGACACGACGTCGCGATAGATCTGGCGTTTGAAGGGGATGATCAGATCGGGAAGCTCGGTCATCTTCGCCCAGCGCCAGGCCTCGAACTCGGCCTTGCGGCCGTTGCGCGGCGAAACGTCAATTTCGCTTTCCTCGCCAAGAAAGCGCATGGCAAACCACTTCTGGCGCTGGCCGCGGTATCTGCCCTTGAGCGCCACGCCCAAGAGTTCATTGGGCAAGTCATAGCTGAACCAACCCGGCGCCTCGGCAATGATGGCAACGGAGCGGACGGCGGTTTCCTCTTCAAGCTCGCGGAGTGCCGCGGCGCGTTCCGGCTCGCCCGCGCCGATCCCGCCCTGCGGCATTTGCCAGATGGGCCTGGAGCGGTCGCCCACCCATTTGGGCAGGCGCCGGCCAACCCACACCAGGCCGTCGCGGTTGATCAGCATGATGCCGACGCAAGGGCGATAGGGCAGATCGATGTTCAGTCTGTTGGCCACGTCGGTTGAGCCAAGTCCATGCCAGCAAAAGCTTAATTTGAGTGTTGCGTGATTTGCTTGTCTTTGTCACGCGCAAATCAAGGCTAACGGTGGCAAGGCCTCAGGCGGCGGGACCCAGCACGGAAGCAAAGTCTCCGAGCACCTGGGCGTAGACCTCGCGCTTGAAGGGGACGACGAGGGCCACCAGTTCGGCGGCCTCGGCCCAACGCCAGGCGTCGAATTCGATGCTCTGTCCCGGCGGCCGCGCAATGGCGATTTCGCTTTCCTCGCCAAGAAAGCGCACGGCAAACCACTTCTGGCGCTGGCCGCGATAGCGTCCGCCCCACGCCCTGGGCCGCAGCTTTTCGGGCAGGTCATAGGCGTACCAATTGGGGCTTTCGGCGATGAGGGCGACCGAGCGCATGCCCGTCTCCTCGAACAGCTCCCTGAGCGCTGCCTGCTGCGGCTCCTCGTCGGCGTCAATGCCGCCCTGGGGCATCTGCCACCAGGTGCCGGGCCCTTCCGGCTCCTGGGGGGCATCGAACCGGCGGCCGATCCAGATGCGGCCTTGAGCGTTGAGCACCATGATGCCGACGCAGGGTCGATAGGCGAGCGTTGACTGCATGCACCCGTCCCCAAAAAGCGTTGGGCGCCTTACGGCGCCCAACGGGGTTTGCGCGCCGCGAGCGGCCGCTACTTCGTCTCGGTCTTTTGCTCGCCGTCGGCGTCGGGCGCTTCGGCTTTTTTCTTGATCTGCGGCAAGGGCTCACCGCGCAGCATCTTCAGGGCATACTGCAGCTGCGTGTCCTTCTCGGCCTCCTTCGGCACGTAGCTGGAAGAGCCGCCCCCTTCCTTGCCGTCCTTCGTCTCACCCTTGAGATGGCCGCGCAGGCCCGCCTCGCTGGGTGAGCGGTTTGGCAACTTGCTTTGCAGTTCCGGCGGCAGCTCCTGTTCGACCATCACGTCGGGTTCGATCCCCTTGGCTTGGATCGAGCGTCCCGAGGGCGTGTAGTAGCGCGCCGTGGTAAGGCGGATGGCACCGTTGGCGCCCAAGGGAATGATGGTTTGTACCGAGCCCTTGCCAAACGAGCGCGTGCCGATCACGGTCGCGCGCTTGTGATCCTGGAGCGCACCGGCGACGATTTCCGATGCCGAGGCCGAACCGCCGTTGATCAATACCACGATCGGCTTGCCCTCGGTGATGTCGCCCGGCCGGGCGTTGGCCCGCTGCGTCTCTTCCAGGCCGCGGCCCTTGGTGAGCACGATGGCACCCTTCTCCAGCATGTCGTCGGAGACGGCGATGGCCTGATCGAGCAAGCCGCCGGGGTTGCCCCTGAGGTCGATGACATAGCCCTTGAGGCTCTTGCCGGCCGACTTCTTCAGGCCTTCGATGGCCTTCACCAGATTGGCGTGGGTCTGCTCATTGAAGGTCGACACCTTGACATAGATCACGTCGCCTTCGGCGCGTGCCTTAACGGCGTTGATGCGAATGACGTCGCGCACGATCTTGACGTCGAAGGCATCATCGCGGCCCTTGCGCACGATGGTCAGCGTGATGGGTGTGTTGACGGGACCCCGCATCTTTTCCACAGCCTGCTCGAGCGTGAGCCCGACAATCTGCTCGCCGTCGAGATGCGTGATGAGGTCGTTGGTCAACAGCCCGGCCTTGGAGGCGGGCGTGTCGTCGATCGGGGAGACCACCTTGACGACGCCGTTTTCCATCGTCACCTCGATGCCAAGGCCGCCGAACTCGCCGCGCGTCTGCACCTGCATGTCGCGGAAGCTCTTGGGATTGAGGTAGGCGGAGTGCGGATCGAGCGCGCTCAGCATGCCGTTGATGGCCGAATCGATCAGCATGGCATCGTCCGGCTTCTCGACGTAATCGCTGCGCACCCGCTCCAGCACGTCGCCGAACAGATCAAGCTGTTTGTAGATTTCCGAGTTTCCCGACGTAGCCGAGTACGTGCGCGTGACGTTGAGCACGGTGGTGGCTCCGGCGAGACACGCCAACAACACGAACGTCCAAAAGGCGTAGTCGGATTTCCTGGTCATTCTTGCACCTTTCGAGAGGCATCCGCCCACCAAGGGTCGGGGTCTATTGGCCGCTGGTCCTTGCGGAATTCGATATAGAGCACAGGACCGCTCTCCTGCGCCTTCGACAGCGACGACTTTGCAGCTGCGCTCATCACGCCTACCGGCTCCCCAGTAAGCACGAATTGGCCAAGTTGCACATCAATCTGGGATAAACCTGCTAACAAAATATGATACCCTCCGCCAGCATTGATGATCAAGAGCTGCCCGTAGCTGCGAAACTCGCCAGCGTAAACAATCCAGCCGTCACAGGGCGAGACAACCTGTCCCCCATAGCGGGTCTCGATCACAAGCCCGCGGGATTGGCTGCCGTATTGCGTTTTCTCGCCAAATGTCAGCACCCGCCGGCCGTGGGCGGGCAGGGGCAGTTGGCCCTTTGCCTCGGTAAAAGGCATCGCCGGCTTGATGCGGCCGGGCGTAAGCATAGCCACGCGGTCGGAGCTGGGAGCGAGCTCGGCGGAAGATTTCTTTTCTGTAATCTGCTTGGCCGCGGCGGCGCGCTGCTTTTCCTGTTCGCGGGCGGCCATCTCCTGTTCGTAGGTGCCAAGCCCGGTGCGCTCGGCCACCTCTTTGTCGAGTTTCTGGATCAGATCGCCCAGATCCGACACGCTTTTGGAAATGTCGGCGGCGGCCTGGCGGACGTGCGCCAACTCGGTCTGGCGCTCGGCCAGCGACTGGCGCTTGCTTTCCTGCAGCCCGGCCAGCCGCACCCGGGCATCATTGAGCCGCGTCGTTTCTGCGCGGAGCTTTTCGCCCTCGGAGCGAATGCTGGTCATGATGCCGATCAGGGCATTCAGGCGCTCGGATAGGGCCACGGCTTCGCCGCGCAGCTCGGGAAAAGCCGCCGCCAGCAGCATGGCGCTGCGCACCATCGAGAGGGCATCCTCACGCTGCGTCACCATTACGGGTGGAGGATTGCGCCCCATGCGCTGCATGGCCGCCAGCAGGGCCGAAATCGAGCCGTGGCGCTCCTCGAGCGAACCCCGGACCTGCTTTTCCTGTGTTTCCAGATCGCCGAGCCGGGATTCGATGAGCCCCAGTTGGGCCTCGCTCTGCTGGATGAGCTTGCCCGTCTCGACCAGGCGGCTGTTGATACGCTCGCGCTCGGCGGCGAGCTTGTCCACGTCCGCCTGGATCTCCTTGGAGCGCCGCTGGGTGGCTTCCAGCCGTCCACGGTCGGACTCGAGCTGTTTGCGGGCCTCGTCGGGGTTGGCGGGGGCCTGCGCGGCGGCCAGTGCCGGCGCCAGCATGGCGGCGAGCGCGAGTGCGCCCGCGCGTTGAGCCGATTTGAGGTTCCGACTAGTCAACCTGCCTGTCCTGCCTGCCCCAAACAAAGCCGAGGCGCTGATCGCACCCCAACTCCTCCCCAAGTGCACGAAGCGCATCCGGCCCTCGCAGGTGACCGGACGCCGAGTGACCGGACGCCCAGTGACCCGATGCCAAGCGGCCGGATCGGCCGGAGGTCGCGGCACCGGCCCCGCCACCCAGCCCCGACTCGGGGCGGAGCGCTCAGCGCTCAGATACAACACAATCTGAGCCAAGATGCTGCGCGATTGTGGCACCGCTGGGTTGCGCCCCGCTCGGCGCAGTGTGGCACTTTAAGGACGAAGGCTCCGCCAGGGTCGGCTACTGTCGCCTGGCTTGGCCCCGGCTGGAAGGGATCTTGGCATGGAACAGGTTCTTCGATCCTTAAGCGTACTTGCCCTCCTCGCCGTGGTTGGCGTCCTTTTGGCCGGTCTTTGGAACATGCTGCGCGGCAAGAACCCCAACCTCAGTCAAACCCTGATGCGCTGGCGCGTCGGCTTGCAGTTTCTTGCCATTGTCGTTGCCATGCTGCTGGTCTATCTGCTGCGCTGATGCCGAGGTATGCTTGATGCGTCCGGGGTGCCTGCTACCCTCAACCGAGGTGTCGCGAAGGCGAAGCTTCTCGTACAGGGGTCGGCGGCGGCGATGGTCGTTCTCAACAAGATTTACACACGGACCGGTGATGCGGGGCTGACTGCCCTCGGCATCGGCGAGCGCGTGCCCAAGCACTCCTTGCGCATCGCCTCCTACGGCAGCATCGATGAGACCAACGCCTTTATCGGCATGGCGCGCCTGCACCTGGCCGTCAGCCCGAAGCTCGATGCCATGTTGGGGCGGGTGCAAAACGACCTGTTCGATCTTGGCGCCGACCTCACGACGCCAGAGCGGGAGGGCAAGCCACGCCGCGAACGGTTGCGCATCAGCGAGCAACAGGTTGCGCGCTTGGAAGCGGAAATCGACGAGCTCAACGCCGAGTTGGCGCCGCTCACGTCCTTCGTACTCCCCGGCGGGACGGCCGCCGCCGCGGCCCTGCACGTTGCGCGCACCGTCTGTCGCCGGGCGGAGCGGGGCATGGTGGCGCTGGCCAACGAAGCGGGCGAACACGTCAGCGCGCCGGCGCTGAAATACATCAATCGGCTGTCGGATCTCCTGTTCGTGGCCAGCCGCTACGCCAACGACAAGGGTAGCGCCGATACCCTTTGGGTGCCGGGCCAGAACCGTTGATCTTTTAGGCGGCGTGCCGCCTTCCAGCAAAGGATAACGCTCCCGTGGTTTTCATCCCCCTGTCTGATGACAATCCCCTGCGCTCGATCAGCTTCCAGTGGGTCAACGTGGGGCTGATCGTTGCCAATGTGGTGGCGTTCCTTCTGCAAAACACCGAGGGCGCGCAGGCGAGCATCCTCTCCTTTGCGCTGATCCCCTCCGAGTTGTTCCAGGCCCACCTCGTGGGTGGGCCCGTCGCCTCTCCACAGCAGCCGGTGCCGATTCCGGAAGGCCTGACGCTGTTGACCTATCAGTTCATGCACGGGGACATTTTCCACCTGCTCTCCAATATGCTGTTCCTGTGGGTGTTCGGCGATAACATCGAGGACGCGCTGGGGCACGTGAAGTATCTGATCTTTTACCTTCTGTGTGGGGTGATCGGGGGGCTCACCCACGCCATCATGCTGCCGGCCTCCCCGCTGCCGCTGATCGGCGCCAGCGGAGCCGTTGCCGGCGTGATCGGCGCCTACCTCTTATTGCACCCGCGCGTGCTCGTCTGGGTGCTGGCGTTCCGCATTATTCCTTTGCACATCCGGGCCGTCTGGGTGCTGGGCATTTGGGTGGCGACCCAGGTCATCATGGTCCTGATTAGCCCGGTCGATCAGGTCGCCTGGTGGGCCCACATCGGCGGCATGGTCGCGGGCGCCGTCCTGGTCGTGTTCCTACGCCGACCGGGCGTGCCGCTGTTCG
>DASTMQ010000445.1:0-17214 GCA_035714005.1 Hyphomicrobiaceae bacterium | reverse complement strand
GATCTCGAAGAAATCCAGGAAGAAGGCAACCACGAAGATGAAGGCGTTGACGAACACCAGGAAGCCCAGCTGACCGCCCGGCAACGAGGTCAACAGTTCCTCGATCCATTCCTTGCCGCCGACGCCCTGGAACACCAGGCTAAACACCCGCGCACCGATCAGGATATAGACCACCATGGCGGTGATGCGCATGGTGCTGGCCATGCCCTCGTAGAGAAACTTCCAGGACAGCGTGCCGTAAGAGGCCGCCAGCGCGATCGCTCCCACCACGCCCATGGCGCCTGCCTCCGTCGGCGTCGCCAATCCCATGAAGATGGTGCCGAGCACCAGGAAGATGAGCCCGAGGGAGGGGATCATGCCGCGCAGGCATTTGAGCAACAGCGCCCGGCCGCGCAGCGTTCGCGCCTCGGGCGGCAGCGCCGGTACGTCGTTTGGGCGCAGCACGCTCAGAATTGCGACCCAGATGCAAAACAGCCCGACCTGGATGAAGCTCGGCCCAATGGCACCGGCGTACATATCGCCGACCGAGCGGCCGAGCACGTCGGCCAGCACCACCAGCACCAGGGAGGGCGGAATGAGTTGGGTGATGGTGCCCGAGGCGGCGATCACGCCCATGGTATGGCGGGTGGAATAGCCGTACTTGAGCATTGGCACCATGGAGATGACGCCCATGGCGATCACCGAGGCCGCGACCGTGCCGGTGATGGCACCGAGAATAGCGCCGACGAAAATCACCGCATAGGACATGCCGCCGCGCATCGGCCCAAACAGTTGGCCGATGGAATCGAGCAGGTCTTCGGCCAGACCGCAGCGCTCCAGGATTGCGCCCATGAAGGTGAAGAAAGGTATCGCCAGCAACAGGTCGTTGGAGACGATGCCGAACAGCTGATAGGTCAGATTGCCGAGAAAGTCCGGCCGGATCAGACCCAATTCGATGCCGAGAAAGCCGAAGAACAAACCCGTGGCGGCCAGCGAGAAGGCGGCCGGGTAGCCGATCAACATGAACAGCACCATGCCGCCGAACATCAGCGGCGCCATGTTGTGCGCGACAAAACTCATTGCAGCGGCTTCTCGTACTTGAATTCGGCGTCGATCACCTGCTCGATCGCCGCCACGCGCTTGATGATTTCGGAGACGCCCTGCAACGCCATCAAGGCAAAGCCGACGGGCAGCAGCAGTTTGACCGGCCAGCGCAACAGACCGCCGGCGTTGGAGGAGCCCTCATGGCCCAGCCAGGAGGCGACGAACCAAGGCCAGGTGTAGTAGATTAAGATCAGGCAGATCGGCAGCAGGAACAGCACCCCGCCGATGATGTCGATCCAAATGCGCGTCTTCTCCGAGACCATGCCGTAGAGCAGGTCGACGCGCACGTGCTCATTCATCTTCAAGGTGTAGGGGGCGCCCAGCAGCACCATGCCGGCGAACATGTACCATTGGATCTCCAGCCAGCCGTTCGAGCTTTCGCTGAACAGATATCGGCTCGCCGCATTGCCGGCGCTAATCAGACAGGCGAGCAGCACCAGCCAGTTCGCCAGCACCGCAAATTGCCCGTTCACCCAGTCGATGGCCCGGCTCAAACGCAAAAGAACGGACATGGTCCCCCTTATGGTCCGCAGGCGTGTAGGGCGGCCGACACACAAAAGAGCGCCGAACCGACAAACACTGCGTTGCGTCCTGGATTCCCCCGAGTGCGTGAGACCGCTTTTGCGCGGCACCGTACCTCCGGCTAGAGTTAGCCGAAACTCAGGACCGGCGGAAGTGCTTGCTTTGCCAAAAGAAACTTTTCTCCGGGTGCGGCGCAACGCGTCGCCAGGCCAGCGGCACCCCGTTGCTCGAAGCCCTTGCGTGCCAAGCCCGAACTTAAGGTCAATGGCACAATGCAGGCGCTCTTTTGCGCCTATGGCGACGGCTGCCCGCCAGGCAGCGTCCGGCCGCGACCAAGGCCCCAGCCCAGCGCCAGGCCCCCGAACAGGAGCGCATTGGCGAGCACCAGCGCGTGCAGCGCCAGGGCGCTGATGATGGCGTCATCGCGGGGCACGCCGGCCCAGGTCGTGGCCAACACCCAGGCGGCCTGCGCGGGGCCAAGGCCGGCAATGCCGTTGACGGGCAGCGCGAAGGCGAGATTGCCGGCGGCCGCCCCCACCAGGGCCGCGCGCGGCCCCACCGTATCCACCACGGCGGCGGCGACCAAGACCGCGGCAAACCCGAACGTCAGCCAAATGGCAAAGCCCAACCCCACCACCAGGCGCACGCAACCCTTCCCAAGGGCGCGCAGCCCCCCGACCGCGTCGGCATCGGCCTTAAGGCCGCGGACGAGGCCGGCAAGCCCGGCGCCCAGTCGCGGTCCCAACCTCGATCCCAAGCTTGATGCCAGGCTCGACCCGGCGAGCCGGCTCCCAAGTCGCGGCGCCAGGGCGGCGCCGAGGCCGAGCAGGGCGAAGGGGGCGAGCGCAAAGGCCACGGCGGCGAGCAGCATGGCGGTCTGCGCCGCGGGCGCGCGCAAAATCAGCGCTGCCGCGCCCAGCAGAATCGCCACCACCGTCGTCAGATCAAACAGTCGCGCCAGCAAAAGCACGCCCGCCGAGCGCAGCAGGCTGTGGCCATACTGCTGGTGCATGAGGGCAGGATAGCCGAGCTCGCCCAGCCGGAACGGCAAGACGAAATTCAGGAAATTCAGCTTGAGGGCGATTGCCACCATAGGCGCATCGGGCAGCGTCGGCCGGCCGGTGGTCATCACCGCAAATCGCCAGGCACGCAGCCATTGCACCAGTCCCGCAAGCACGAAGGCGGCAAGCAGCGGCGCCGGCTTGGCGTCGGCCCGCAGTCGCCCCAGGGCGCCCACAACCTGCGGCGTCAGCAAGAGCCACAGGCAAAGCGCGCTGATTGCCGCCGCAAGCAGCACCATCAGAACTCGCTTCATGCGCGCTGCTGCCCTCGCTGCGCGGCCACCAAGTGGCGCATTTCGATCGGCCGCTGGGTGCGATGGATGATCAGCTCGGCCAACATGCCAAACAAGATCAGTTGCACGCCGACGATGACGGCCAAGACGCCCAGCAACAACAGGGGACGGTTGCCGATGCTGGCCCCGGTCAGCACCTTGAGCCCGATCAGATAGGCAAGGGCGAGACCGCCGCCTGCCGCCACCAAGCTGCCGATGCCGCCGAACAGGTGTCCCGGTCGATAGGCGAAGCGGGTAATCAAAACGACCGTCAGCAGGTCGAGAAAGCCGCGCAGGTAGCGGGCGACACCGTACTTGGAGGCGCCGAAGCGGCGCGCGTGATGGCGCACCGGGATCTCGGCGATGCGATAGCCGAGCGCGTTGGCCAGCACGGGCACGTAGCGGTGCAGCTCGCCATAGAGCTGGATGGCGTCGAAGATCTCGCGGCGGTAGGCCTTGAAGCCGCAGTTGAAATCGTTGAGCTTCACCCCGCTGATGGTCGCGGTCACCTTGTTGAAGAGGCGCGAGGGCACGGTCTTGTTGAGCGGATCGTGCCGTTCCTTCTTCCAACCCGACACCAGGTCGTAGCCGCGATCGAGCGTCTCGACAAAGCGGGAAATCTCCTCGGGATCATCCTGCAGATCGGCGTCCATGGTGATGATGACATCGCCGCGGCAGGCGCCGATGCCGACCATCAAGGCCGTGGCCTTGCCGAAATTGCGCCGCAACCGGATCGCCTGGATCGCGTCGTTTTCGCCGGCGAGCTTCGACATCACCTCCCAGGTGTTGTCGCTGCTGCCATCATCGACCAGCACGATGTCGCGCAGCGCGTGGCCGCCGGCGCGGCAGGCAGCGGTGATGCGCGCCACCACCAGGGGCAGCGATTCCTCCTCGTCCTTGGCGGGGACGACGATGCTCAAGGCGTGCGCCTCGCGCGCTACGGCCTCGTTCCTTGCCAATCCCCTCAGCGTGTCGCTCATCGGCAGTCGCCCTGGCTTTCCTCATACAGTCGATAGAACAGGCGATAGGCACGCGTCTTGGAGCCGGGCATGAGGATCGGCAAGGGAATGACCATCTCGCCCTCACGTCGGCGCGCGTCGGCCGGTACGCCCAGGTCGCGGTCGAGGTAGGCGTCCAAGGTGCCTTCCACGTTGCCCTTGCCGGGCCACAGCACCAGGCATTGTCCCTGCCCGGAGGGTGGGGGCCAGACGCGCGGCGGATAGCTGATCTCGACCACCCTGGCGTGCGGAAACTGCACGCGCATGTTGCCGCCGACGTGAAAGTCGGACACCACGATGGTGCCGGTGCCGGCGAAGCCGGCGGCGCGCAAGTGCTGGGCGACATCCTGGAAGGGAACCAGCGCGCGACAGGCCCCCGGGCAGGCCGCCTGCACGAGGATGCGCGCGGCCACGGCGACGATCGCCACGGCGACGATGGCTTGCGCGTAAAGCTTGAGCGCGCGCTCGGCCGGCTGACCGCGTTCCACCAGCATGAACAAATAGACGGGCAAGATCTGCAAGGCGGGCTGCAGCAGGCGCTCGGAAAAGTTGGTGGCACCCGCCAGCGGCACCAGCAGCCAGTGCAAAATGAGGGCAATGGCCATCACCATGCCAACCAGATGCACGCTAATGATCGGCTCGGGCTGCGGCAATGGCGCCTTGAACCCGCGCCAGGCCGCCGGCCCGAGCACGGCGAGAAAGATCGCCAAAAAGGGCATCGGGTAGACGACGGCGGCCAACAGCAGGTCGGCCGAGCCCAGAACCAGGCCACCCAGCCGGCTGTGCGCCGGCTCGCCCAAGAGCGTGCCAAGACCGTCGCCCACCGCGGGGCCGACGTGGATGGCCCACAGCGCCGAGGGCAGCGCGATGGCCGCAGTGAGGAGGCCGGCGGGCAGGACGCGCCAGTTCAAGACCAGGCCGCGCTCGCGCGGCTGCGTCAGGCAGGCGAGCGGCAGGGCGATGGCGAACATCATGAAATTCCACTTGCCCAGCAGCCCCAGGCCAAAGGCCGCGCCGAGCGCAAGGTAGCGGGCAAGCGAGGGCTTTTCGCACAGGCGCACGAAGGCATACCAGCTCGCGGCCAGGAACGCCGCCAGCACGGTGGTGTGGGTGAGGTCATGGTGGCTGTAGTAGCCGAACACGTAGATCGCCGCGAAACTGAAGGTGGCAAGGGCGGCCAGGCGCGGGTCGCGAATGAGGGCGCGCGCCGTCAGATAGGTGAAGCCCGCGATCATGGCGAGCAGACCGTAGCGCAACAGGCTGAGCGCCAGCGCGCTGACGTCCATCAGCTGGCCGGTGGCGAGCAGGGCCCAGGTAAACAGCGGCGGGGCCCGAAAGCGGTAGTTGAGCAGCCATTGCTGGCCGAACAGCGCCTGCTCGGCGTCATCGAGGCCAAGGGTGGGGCCGATCCACAGGCGCACGCCCAGGTGGACCAGAAGATAGGCCAGGATAATGAGGGCGACCTGCCGTGGTCTCGCCCAGGTGGGTTGCGATGCCATGCAGGACAGTCTAGTTGGCGGTTGGCAACTCGTTATAGGGTATCCCGCGCGCCGCCGCCACCCAGCCGACCGGGGCGCCGGGAAGCGGTCGGAGGCGTCATTCCCCAGCGCTCGGAGCCGGCTAGACGCGGCCCTGCTTGATGCGCACGCCGGGCGCCAAGCGCTCGAGCAGCACGTCGGGCCGGAAGCGGTAGAGCCGCGCCGGGCGTCCGCCGGTGCGGAAGCGGTATTGCTCGGTCGGCTCGACCAGACCGCCGCCCTCGACCAGGCGGCGGAAATTCTGCTTGTGCAGATGCGGACCCAAGATGGCCTCCACGGTCTTTTGCAGCTCAAACAGCGTAAAGACCTCGGGCATCAACTCAAACACCACCGGGCGATACTTGATCATGCGGCGCAGGTCGGCAATGGCGCTGGCCAGCGCCCGACCATGGTCGCCGAGCTCGGCATAGCGCAATTGCGCGAGCGCGCCGTTGGGCAGGCGCACGTCCGCGCCGGCGGCCTCACCGTCCCTGATCAGGCCGGCCTCGCACAACAGGTCGTAGCGCTCGACCACCTTTTCCTCGTCCCAGGCCGCACCGTCGCAGCCAAAGCACAAGCGCACGCGCTGCGCCCGGCCGGGACGTCCGTTGACGCAGACCGGCTCAGCGCCGGCCCAGGCGTTGAGCGCCGGCTCGATCTCCTGCTTGAGGCAGGCCGGCCGGCCATGGCGCCAGTCCTCCCAGGGGAAATAGTGATACCAGCTCCTCCAGACGACGCCGCCGCGTTGGCTCGTCTGCTCCGGGCCGATCAGGGCCAGGTAGCTGATGCAAAGGACAACGGAGGCAATCGGCCCCTCACCCGCCGCGCGCGTGCTGGTGCCCGCAATCTGCCGCGTCTGGCGCAACTCAAGGCCGGTCTGGCGCGCCACGGCGGCGAGCAGGCCGGCATCCAAGCTGTCGTGCTCGCCGGCGCGAAAAAGCCCGCCGGGCAAAGTTTGCCGCGGCCGGCCCTCGCCGGCATCGGCCAACACGGCGACCACCGGCTCGTCGTCGCGCACGGCCAGCACAACGGCGGTCAATCCAACCGCGATCGACCCCGTGGCAGGGGCGACGCTGGCATAACTCATCGGTCTGCGCGCGCCTTCGGAATGGCGCTGGGGCCAAGTCATTGACTGCCTCGCGGCAAGTTTCGCCGGTGGCCCTAGATTGCGATGGCAATCGTGGCAATTTTCCGCACTAGCTTAAGGCAGTAACAAAAATCAGCCCCGGAGCGAGAGGTCTGCGGCAATGGCAAAGGGGACCGCCTCGCCGGCGACAACGCCGCGCCCGATTGCCTCGATGGCGCGCACCATACGGCCGTTGCGGCCGAGCGCCAGATCGGCAAGGCGGATCATCAAGCGGTTGGGATAGGCGGTGGGCGAAGCGCGGCGCAGGCGCTCGGCGATCAGATCCTCCGGCACCTCCGGGTTGATCGAGCACAAGGCGGTGAAGGCTGCCGCAGTGGAGCGGCTAATCCCGGCCCAGCAGTGCACCACCATGGGGCCTTGTCCGCCCCAGGCGCGGGCAAAGGCGACGATTTCATCGATGTGCGTCGGCTCCGGATGCACGCAACCCAGGAGCGGTTCTGAAATGTCGTGCAGGCTGAGGCGCAAATGCCGTTCGGGGGAAATGCCGAGCGGCCGCTCCACCACGATTTCGTCCTGCAGCAAGGTGATGAGGTGGGAGGCCTTGGCGCGCGCAACGAGGCCCGGCACCGCGCTGAGCGGGCACACGTGTAGAATGCCGGTCTTGGCCATGGGCTCCCCCTCGGTCTCGCGCATCACTGCCCCTGCCTCCCTGCGCCCTGGCGGGCATGCTACAAGTTAGTCCCGGGATAGGTCCTGAAAGCGCAGCAAAAACTCCTTTTGGGCGAAGGCGATGGGTTTGGCCGCAATCGTCTCCAGGCGACCGCGCAGGACCTCGGGCACGCCGCGCGGCACGCCGAAATAGCGGTTGGCTTCGGCCAGTGTAAAGCCGGCGAGCCCGGTCGCCTCATAATAGGCGGCGATGCGGTCGGCCGCCTTGATGGCGTTGGCGATCCGATCGGGCAGCAACGGCGGCAGCCCGAAGCGGCGATGGATGGCTTCCAAGAGCTTGTGCTCGAAGGCCTTGTAGTCGAGGCCGAGCGCGGCCTTGAAGGGACTGATGAGGTCCCCGATGACGTATTCGGGGGCATCGTGCAGGAGTGCGGCCAGCCGCCAGCGGCGCGTCAGATCGGGATGCATGCAGGTGGCGATCTCCTCGACCAGCAGCGCGTGCTGGGCCACCGAAAAGGCATGCTCGCCCACCGTCTGCCCATTCCAGCGCGCGACACGGGCGAGGCCGTGCGCGATGTCCTCGATCTCGATGTCGGTGGCGGCGGGATTGAGCAGGTCGAGCCGACGACCCGAGAGCATACGCTGCCAGGCCCGCGCGACGCGCGCGGCGCCCTCGCCGGCGGCTGTGTCTCGGTCGCTCATGCCGGCGGCCCCGCGCGCGGCGGGGTGAACTGGCGCTGCAGCTTGGCGCAGGCCGCATGCCGGTGGCAGCTGACCAGGTGGTCGTTGACCATGCCGGTCGCCTGCATGAAGGCATAGACCGTGGTGGGGCCGACGAAGCGAAACCCTCGTGCCTTGAGCGCCTTCGAAATGGCTGTCGACCTCGCGGTCTGCGCCGGTACGCCCTTGAACGAGCGGTGTGCGTTGATCTGCGGTCGGCCGTCGACCTGGTCCCACAGGAAGGCCGCCAGGCTCGTGTGCTCGTTCAGCTTCAAGAGCGCGCGAGCGTTGTCGATGGTGGCTTCGATCTTGAGCCGGTTGCGCACAATGCCGGCGTCGGCCATGAGACGTGCCGTATCCTTGGCGCCGTAGCGGGCTATGCGCGCGGGGTCGAAGGCATGGAAGGCGGCGCGAAAGTTCTCCCGCTTGCGCAGGATCGTCAGCCACGACAGGCCGGATTGGAAACCCTCGAGCACGAGTTTTTCAAACAGGGCACGGTCATCGCTCTTGGGTACACCCCATTCTTCATCGTGATAGCGCGCGTATTGCGGATCGGCGATTCCGACCCAGGGACAGCGCTGTGGCTGGCGGGCCGTCATACCGCCTCCGTGCGGGGTGCCGGCGTCATCGCAAACTGAGCCCACGCCGGCTTGCTGAGGCTGATGGGGACAGCATCGGCGGTGATGGTGGTGCCGGCCGCCAGCGCCTCGGCGGCGCGATCGAGGCGCACGAGCGCCAAGCCGCGGCTGCCGTCGACCGAGCCGAGCGACCCCAACGGCACCGTTGCGGCCTTGATCGCCGCATTGGCGGGGAGCGGGGCGGTGCCCGCGACGACCACGATGCGCTTGCGCCCACCGCCGCGGTGCTGCATGCGGCTTGCTACCTCCTGCCCGATAAAGCAGCCTTTGCTGAAGGACACGCCGCTCAGCTGATCGTAGTTGGCCTCGTGCAGGAAGGTGTCGCCCAACCGGTAGTCCCGCTCTGCTTCCGGCACGCCCAGCTGAATGCGATGCCGGTGCCAGTCCTCCGCGCTCGCCGGCCGGGTACCCGGCGCGGCCGCGACGGCGGCGCGAGCCGCATTTGGGGCGATGATGCGCGTGCCCAATTGAGCCAACCTGGGATCGCTAAAGGCGATACTGCCGGGCACGGCGGCGGGCGGCGCACCCCAAAGAGCAAACACCGCATAGTTCGCGGACTGATCGCTGATCTCCACCTTGGCGCGCAGCTTGTAAAGGGTCAGGCGCTTCGACAAATTCGCCGCCTGCGCTGCGGCCGTTTCGAGCAAATACGCCTCGCCCGCACCGACGACAAAAAACTCAAACAGAATTTTGCCCTGCGGGCTCAAGAGCGCGGCGTGGATCGCGGGCTTGGTGCCGAGGAGGTCCATATCGTTGGTGATAAGGCCTTGCAGCAGCTTTTTGGCGTCGGCACCGGCGACGCGCACAATGCCGCGGTCGGCAAGCAGCGCGAGATTTGCAGGTTGCATGAAAAAAATTTTGTCTGTTGCAGCCGTTGGGCTGTTGCTGCCTGATCTTGAGCCACACAGGTAAGCGCGCGGGGGGCAACAGGCAAGCCTCGCCCCGGACTTGTCCCGCAGCGGGCGAGCCGGCGCAGCCGAAAGCGGTGCCCCGCCAGGCGCCGGCGATCGCGAGGTTTAGCCTCTCATAGCCCCGAAGCAGAGCCCCTGGCAGGCTCCCCCACAGCTCGCGCCGGCCCCAAAGAGGCTCCAGCGGTCGCCGGATGCCTCAGAAGCGCTCGCTCGACCGGCTGGCGCGCTGCCGGTAGGGATCAGCGACCTGTTGCGCCACAATCCTGTCCAGCTCCGGCGGCAACCGGTGCACGACGGTTACCGGCGTTCCCACCTCCACGCGGCTCGCAAGGTCGACGATGTGAGCGTTGAGCATGCGGAAGCATCCCGAGGAGGCGGCCTGCCCGATCGATTTGGCATCATTGGTGCCATGGATGCGGTAGAGCGAATTGCCTAGATAGAGCGCCATCGCCCCCAGCGGGTTCTTCAGGCCCCCGGTCATCTTTTCCGGCAGCCGCCCGTCGCGTTCGCGCATCTCTTCCGGTGGGTACCAGTCGGGCCATTCCGCTTTGCGGCTGATGGTCTCCGTACCGGTCCAGATGAACCCCTCTCGGCCCACGGAGATTTGGTAGAAGAGAGCCGTAGTCTCCGACTGCACCAGGAACAGGCGGCGCCCCCTGGTATCGATCACAATGCTGCCCACAGGATAGCGGCTGGGAAATTGGATGCCGGGCGGCGTTTGCGGGGCAATTGCCGGGCGCGCGCCGCCCGACTGCTGCGCCGGCCCACGCGCCCGCGGCCGGTAATACTCATCATCGTCATTGTCCCACCAGTTAAAGAAGCCGTACCGGGGTTGCGGCCGATCGTAGGAATAGCCGCGATCGTAGGGCCAACCCCAGCTTTGCGCGTGCGCCTCGGGCACCAGCGCCAGCATCCCCAAACCCAACAGTCCCAAGCGCCACATGATTTTTGATCCTCGGTTGGCCGATGGCAGGTTTTTGAGAGAAACGTCGTTTGCGCCCGCGCCGGTGCGCGGGCTCCCACCGTGCAACGTTATCTTTGCTTTGAACGGTGCACCAGCGCCTTAGTTCCCCGCGCCAAGCCCTTACGGAATTTTACGAAAAGAGTGCCACACGCCATCGGCGCCAATGGCAATGCGCCACGACGCATAGCGTCCTTTGGACCTGAGCTCGCCGGCCGTGGCTGCGCCAAGCGCGCGTATGAGCTCGACCTCCTGGGCGGGCGTCAGGCTCGTCAGCGGCACCTCGGCAAAATAGGGCCACACGTAGATGCGGTTGTTTTCCAGATCGCGCCCTGTCGGTGAGATGACATAGCCCGCCTCGAGGATTTGTCCGAGCGCCGCCAGCACTTCCAGACCGCGCCCGTCGGCGGAAATATGCTTCCAAAAAGCCACGGGGTCGGCTACGGGCTCGGCGGCGAGATCGGGCTTGAGTTCATTGAGGTCGTAGGCGTGGCGCAAGTCCTCGATGCGCCCGGAGCTCACCGCGCTCAGAATAACCTCGCGCATCTCTTGCACCGGACCCGGCAGCTCGGCCGTGCCGTAGTAGACCCGCGGCGCGGCGGTGCTGCGGCCTTGTTGGGCCGCGCCTTCGCCCAGCAAACCAACGCAATAGACAAGGGCCAAGCCCATCAGTAGGAATAGCGACGGCGCACCGGTATGCGGTCCGATCCGCGGCTTCTGCCTCATGGGAGGTCCTTGTTTGGCCATGTTGTTCGCTTGCGGGCGTGCGAACACTCAAGGCAGCGTTGGGACCGAGGCGACGGTATAGGCCGCCGTGAGCTATATCCCCAATCCCTTTATCATACCCGTCGGCATTGCCATGGGAATTTTGCTGGCGATGCCGTTCGGGCCCGTCAATTTGCTTGGCATTCAACGCGCCGTCGAGCGTGGCTTCTTCGGGGGCATGGCGGCGGGGCTCGGTATCATGGCCGGCGACGGCTTGATCGCGCTCGGCGCCGCGCTCGGCGTCAATGCCATCTCCGGGGCGATCCGGGACTACCGCACGGCGATTCAAATCGTCGGTGGCCTTGCGCTGCTGGCCATGGGGCTCACCCTGTTTTTAACCCGGCCGGCCATTGCCATGGAGACGCACACGGACAAAGCTTCGCTTTGGGACTATGTCTGGGACATTCCGCAGACCTTCTTTTTGACGATCACCAATCCCGGCGCCGTGATCGGACTCGTCGCGATCTTCGGCGGCGTCAGCTCGTTCGTCGAAGTGGAATCGCACGTCGACGCCCTGACGATGGTTGCCTCCATCATGGGCGGCAGCTTCAGCTACTGGTTCGTCGTTTCGCAGTTCATCAGCACGATCCGGCACCGTCTCGACGTTGTGCGGCTCGGCCAGATCAATCGCATCGCCGGCCTGGTGATGATGGGCTTTGGCTGCGTGTTGATCGGCGAGATGGTGATCAAGCGCCTCAAGTTTTGGTGAGGCCGCCGTGCACGCGCCTCAATGGCGCGCGCGATAGATCGTGAACTCGCCCTTTTGCACGCGCGGCCCGAGGCTGGCGACGAGGCTGACAACCGATTCCTCGCCGAAGGAGGCCACCAAATCGGTCAGCGCGGTATAAAGGGCCGCATAGGCCATCAGCTCGGGGGCAATGCCGCTTTCGGTGCCTTCCTCCCATGCTTCCAAGATGTAGTTGAGCGCCTTGACACTCGCGTCGTCGGTCTTCACCGGCCCAAGGTCCATTCCATGTTCTCCCCATTTCCCTCGCCTCGGCTGCGATGCGTGCGACTGCGCATCGCCTGCATCCCCAACAGCCGTCGGCCGCACACGTGCACGGCCCGTCGTGCTATCACGCCGCCGGCCTTTGGGTGTCTGCTACAACAGTTAACGATTAATTAAAGCCGGCCTTGTCTGCTGGCGCTTAAGGCACAGTCTTGACCAAGGTGTCGGCAATCTCGGCACCCTCGGTCAGGAAGCGCGCGATGGCGGTCTGCGCCGAGGCCGTACAGCTGTAATAGGTGCGCGAGTAGCTCCTGTAGCCATCGTTGAAGCTGCGCGTCAGTTTGGCACGGCGCAGCGCCGAGGATCCTTCCGCGTTCATCAGCTCCTTCATGCGATCGCGCCAGAGTTGGCCGTCGTTATTGCCGCACAGCTCACGCAGATAATGGACCGCGCCCAGGATTTCCGAGAGCCGCAGCAGCTTGTCGTCGTAGGGACGGTTTTCCGGTGAGGCAACCTGCGGCTGGGCCAAGGCGGCACAGGCAAGCCCCGCCGCGCCGGCGAGGCCCAAACAGGCGCGGGGAATGATTCGCATGGGATCTACAGTCGCTGCGGCCTCGGCACAAGGAAAGGGCATTTTAGGCCCCCCGCCGTCTCCGACAAGCACAGGCTGTGCCGTGCGCGGTCAGGGCGCTGCACCGGTCAGACGTTGCAAGGCGCGCCCGATCAAGGGCGCCGCCCCCTGCGTCAGGCGATAGGCGCCAAGATCGCCGACAGCAACAAAGCGTGCCGCGGCGGCATCGCCGCCCGCAACGGGCTCCCCAGCGGTCCAGCGCCCGAAGAAGACGGCGATCAGATAATGCGCCAAAAGTCCGCCGGCGGCGGCCTCCAGCACCACTTCGTGGATGTCAAGGAGGCCCGCGATCTCGGCCTCGATTGAGGCTTCCTCGCGCAGCTCGCGCAGGGCCGCCGCCGCCGCGCGCTCCCCCGGCTCGATATGTCCGCCCGGCAAGCTCCACTGCCCCTTGAGGGCGCCGCGGCCTCGCTCGACCAACAATACATGGCCGGCCCGGAAAATGGCGGCACTGGCCCCGCACCGCGGCCAGGGCGGGTCGGCGGGCGTCGAGCTTGCGAGGCGACTTGAAGCGGTCATGCCGCCGGTGAGGTTAGCCGCCGGCGGCTGCCCCGTCGATGTCGGAGGCTCGACTTTGGACATCTTTAGGCCTGGAATTTTGGGCCCGGAAATTTGTGCCAGGATTCGAGTTTGGAATTTTGCCCTCGACGTTTCGCCGGCAAGGCCTGGCGCGGAAAGGCTTCCCAGGGACTTGGCCCGGACTTTGCGTCTCGCCCGCAACGGCCGGGCAGAGCCGCGCCTCGGCGCGGGGCAAGGGGGATGAGGAGATGGGCGACCGGGACGTGCGGGCTGAGCCGCGCATCGTCGTGCTGATCGCCGGCGGCCCGCTCGCGCACATGCTCGTTAACCGCCTCACGCAGCATTTCGGATCGATCAGTGTCCTGAAAGAGGACCCCGAATCCAAGTTTAAAATCGTGCGCCGCCGCGCCCGGCTGGTCGGCTGGTGCCAAGCCCTCGGGCAGGCGGCGTTCGGCCTGTTGCAGAAATGCGTTGCTCGCCGCAGCACCGGTCGGTTGGCGGCAATCTGGCGCCAGCACGGTCTTAATCCCGCGCCGCCGAGGATCGGCTGGCACGAGATCGGCTCGGTCAACGCGCCCGCCGCCCAAGCGGCCTTGCGCCGGCTCGCGCCCGATGTGGTGGTCGTCTATGGCACGCGCATCATCAAGTGGCGCACGCTCGGCGCGGTGGCGGCGCCCTTCATCAACTACCATGCCGGCATCAATCCCAAGTACCGCGGCCAGAACGGCGCCTACTGGGCACGCAGCAAGCACGACGACGCCCATGCCGGAGTGACGGTGCATCTCGTCGATGAAGGCATTGATACGGGCGGCGTTCTCTACCAGGCCAAGGTCGAATTCGCGGCCGATGACAACATCGCCACTTACCAGCACCGGCAAATGGCGGCGGCGCTGCCCTTGTTGCTCAGGGCGGTGGAGGATGCCCTCGGCGGCCGGCTGCGACCGCGGCGCATCAACTTGCCGTCGCGGCGGTGGTTCCACCCAACGCTGTGGGGCTACCTGAGGACCGGGCTGGTGCAACAGGTTTGGTGAAGGCTCACGCGCATGGCGTTGCTGGCCTGGAGGCTTGCGCCTTGCGGCGCACCATCAGCTTAGACAAAAATGGCGTGCTGGTGAGATCGGCCGCAAGGCCCGCCGCCTCGAACATGCCCTCCAGGTCGTCGCTCAGATAGCCTTGGTAGTAGGGTTCGTGGAAGCGATGGGGGAAACTCTCGAGCAACCCGTCCCAGTCCGGCTGATCGCCGAGCTGCAGGCTGTCGAGAAAAACCAACATCCCGCCCGGCCTTAGCACGCGCGCGATCTCCCGCGTCACCTCTTGGCGGACCTCGGGCGGCAATTCGTGAAACAGAAAGATCGAGGTCGCCACGTCCACACTGGCGTCGGGCAGCGGCATGCGTTCGGCCGCCGCCGCAACCCACTCGATGGCGCGCAGCTCGCCCAAATGCTGACGCGCCTCCTCGAGATAGGCGCGAGACAGATCGAGGCCTTTGAGGGTCATGGCCGGATAGGCGAGCCGCACCTGCCGCAAGAAGCGGCCGGTGCCGCAGGCCACGTCGAGGAGCGTCACGCGACGCTGATCGCGTCCCTTGAGGAACTCGGCGACGGGGCGCAAGGCCGCCCGCCGCATCGGGCCGGCGGCACCCATGAACAAAGTCTCCACCTGCACGTCGTACAACTTGGCCGAGCCCTCGCTGAGGTAGCCACCGGTCTGGAAATGGAAGTCTTGCGCGTAGTAGGCGGGCAGGTCGGCCGCCGCCGGCTCGGTATGCACGCTGCTGGCATCATTTTGTGCGCGGCGGCTCAACGCCCCGGGCAAATCGGCGAACATGCGATTGACCCGCGCCAAATGCCGCAGCGGCGGCGTCGCGTCATCGCCCATGGCAGGATAGAGCCCGTCGCGCACGGCAAGAGCATCGCTCATGAGCAGCTCGGCCTGGCTCGCGAGCAGCTCGCGCAGCGTTGGCACCGGCCCGGCCGGCCTATAACGCGGCCCACGGCCCAGTTGGTCGGTGCGCCAGTCGAGCAGGCGATTGAGGGCGAAATACCAGCCAAAGCGCAGCGATTGGCCCGCCAGCTGTGCCGCCATGCCGATGGAATTGGCCATACCGCCTTGCCGTCTTCTCGCGGCCGTTTGCCGGCCAATGCATGAGCCGAACTCACGCCGCGTTCAACAAAATCTCAGGATACACGGCGGCCGGCCAGGCGCTAGTTTGCGCCCAGGCAGCAGGAATCGCAAACCATGAAACAGCCGGCGAGCGATGTGGCCTTTAGCCCCGCGGTCAAAGCCGTCCAGGAGCAGCGCGGCTCGCGCGCGGGCTATGCGCGCATGGAGGAGAAGGGCGGCTGGCGCACCGTCATTACCCCCGAGCTCGCCGACTTTCTCGCCACAACGCGTTCGTTTTATCTCGCCACGGCGAGCGCGGCGGGACAACCTTATATCCAACACCGAGGAGGACCCGAAGGCTTCCTGCGCGTGCTCGATGAGAGGACGCTCGGCTTTGCCGATTATGCCGGCAACCGCCAGTACATCACGACCGGCAATCTCGGCGAGAATGCGCGCGCCATGATATTCGTCATGGACTACGCGGCGCGGCGGCGCCTGAAGCTGTGGGGCAAGGCGCGGCTCGTCACCGAGGACGCCGACTTGTTGGGCCGGCTCTGGCCGCAAGGGTACGCGGCACGTCCCGAGCAAGCGATCCTGTTCGAACTCGCGGCCTGGGACAGCAATTGTCCCCAGCATATTCCTCGCCTGTTTGCCGCCGAAGACGTGGCCGAGACCATCCGGGCCATGCAGGCCCGCATCCGCGAGCTCGAGCAGGAGGTGGCGCGCCTGTCGGGGCAGGCGACGTCAACGCCGCGCGAAAAGTGATCGGGACGATCGCTGGCGGCGGCTTTGGATTGTGCGCGTATGCGGAGGCTGCGGGCGTGGGCTTGCAGCCAGACGGCGGCCTTAGCTGCGGATCCAGCCGTTGCCGGTCAACTGCTCCTGCGGTTGAAAGCGCCGCTTGTAGCTCATTTTCGGGGAGCCGTTGATCCAATAGCCCAAATACAAATAGGGCGCGCCCAACGCCTTGGCGTAGGCGATATGGTCGAGGATCATATGTGTCCCCAAGCCGCGCCGACCGACCTCGGGATCATAGAAACTGTAGACCATGGAAATGCCGTCCGAGAGGCGGTCGCAGAGGGCGGCGGCAACCAGCGACGCCTTCTCGCGCCGTCCGTTGGCGAGCGCGGGCAGGCGATATTCGGTGAGGAAGGTATCGATGATGCTGTCCTCGACCATCATGGCATAGTCGAGCACCGTCATGTCGGCCATGCCGCCCTCGGCATGTCGGGCATCGATGTAGGAGCGAAAGAGCGCGTATTGCTCCGAGGTCGGGGTGGCCTGCAACCGCCTCGCTGCCAGATCGCGGTTCATGTCGATCACACGCCGCATGGAGCGGCTGGGTGTGAACTCGTCGACCAGCACGCGCACGGAGATGCAGGCTTGGCAGCCCTCGCAGTAGGGCATGTAGGCGATGTTCTGGGAACGGCGAAAACCGCCCTTCAACAGGTTGTCGACCAGCGCCGGCGGCTTATCGTGCGTAAGATGGGTGAAGAGCTTGCGCTCGAGGCGGCCGGCGAGATAGGGGCAAGGCTGCGGCGCCGTGACGTAGAACTCGGGGAAATGCTTCTGCTGCTCGGTCATGCGTACGCGTCACTCGGCGCTACCCGAAGCAGGACCGGCGTGGCGCGAAGCCCTGTGGCTTCCGGTGCTCGGCAGGTTTGCTTCGAACGTTACAGGTAGAGCATTCGCCGTCAAAACGGTGGTGAAGCACACGTCAACGCGCACGGCGATCCTGCCCTAGGCTCTCGCCGATGATAGGTGAGGGGCGCGCCTTCAAGCAAGAGCGACGCGACACGCCGGTCGTC
>DASTMQ010000444.1:0-3571 GCA_035714005.1 Hyphomicrobiaceae bacterium | reverse complement strand
CAGGGAGAGGCCAAGGGCGAGCGACAGTCGTTGCACCATGTCCCGGCTCGGGCGCGTGCGGCCGAGCTCGAGAAAGCTGATATGCCGCTGCGAACAGTCTGCCGTTGTCGCCAATTGCAGCTGGGACAAGCCATGCTGCTTTCGAAGCGTGGTCAGTCGTAGCGGAAAAGGGGAATTCGTGGCCATGACTACCTGGCATGTAGTTGATGGCTGAGCTTGGCGCCGCGATATTCGCGCGCGAGGCACTATTCTACAAGCGCCCTGAACGCCGAAGGAACGAAAGGTCATGAAAGCTGCGTTTGCGGGATCGTTTGCCGTGCGGCTGGCCGAGCCGGTGCGTCATCGCCTCGGCGTCCCCTGCGAGATCGTCACGGGCGATGAGACAGCTATTTTACATGAGCTCGGCGATGCCGAGGTTCTCATCTCCATGGGCTTCAGCAGAGAGATGGCCGCGGCGGCGCCGCGTTTGCGCCTGGTGCAGGTACCGGGTGCAGGTTTGGATCGCGTCGATCGCGCTCAGTTCCGGCCTGGGCTCGCGCTCGCAAACGCCTTTGGCCACGAGGCTGGAATCGCCGAGTACATTATCGGCGCCATGATTGCGCTCACGCGCTCGTTTCGGCGCCTCGATCAAAAACTGCGGGTTGGAGAATGGGAAAGCCAATGGGCTGTCGGCGCGCCGGCGCCCGCCCTCTGGCCGGAGCTTACCGGCAAGACGCTCGGCATTCTAGGCTTTGGCCATATCGGCGAGGCGCTTGCCGAGCGCGCGCGCGCCTTCGGCATGCGAGTCTGCGGCATCCGTCGTCGGGCCCAGTCCGACGCGCCGGAGGGCGTCGCCTTCATCGGCGGACCCGAGCGTCTCGACCACGTGCTCGGCCTAGCGGACTATCTCGCCATCACGCTGCAACTGTCGCCCGAAACGCGTGGCCTTCTCGATGCGCGCCGGCTCGGTCTCATGAAAGCGTCAGCCTATCTCGTCAATGTGGCGCGGGCCGAAATCATCGACGAGCGCGCCTTGTATGAGGCACTCGCGCATGGCCGGCTGGCCGGGGCTGCACTCGACGTCTGGTATCGCTATCCCACGAGCTCGGGACCTGCCTTGCCGGCTTCGGCGCCCTTCAACGAGCTCGAGACTGTGATTATGACGCCGCATGTCTCCGGTTGGAGCGAAGGCATGCTTGAGGCGCGCGCCGCCCTAATCGCGGAGAATATTGCGCGGACGGTCCGTGGCGAGCCACCGCTGAACGCCATCGCCTGGGGTTGAGGCGGGAAATGGCGCTATCCCCACAGCATTGGTCATCGCGGCTGCCGTTCTACTACGGTTGGCTGATCGTCGGCGTCGCCTTTGTGACCATGGCCATCGGCGTCACCGGTCGGACGGCCTTCTCCTTGCTGATGCCGCCGCTGATCGACGAGTTTGGCTGGGACCGTGGCCTCGTGGCGGGTGCCTTCTCTTTCGGCTTCCTCGTCTCGGCGCTGTTGAGCCCGATCGTCGGTCGCGTCATGGATGCGCGCGGACCGCGCCTGGTGATCATGACGGGGGTGGCCCTGATGTCGGCCGGCTTGCTGCTGGCGCCATGGGTGGGGAGCCCCTGGCAGCTCTACGCCACCCTCGGCGTCGCCGTTGGCGGCGGCGCCAACATGATGACCTACACCACCCACTCGCAGTTCCTACCGAACTGGTTCGTGCGCCGGCGTGGCTTTGCCATCAGCATCGCCTTTGCGGGTGCCGGTATCGGCGCCATTGTGCTATTGCCCTGGTTGCAGAGCATCATTCTTTCCGAGGGCTGGCGTGCATCGTGCGTGGCCATGGGGTTGCTCGTTCTGCTGGTGATTGCGCCCCTGACCTTGCTGGTGCGCAAGAGCCCCGCCGAGGTCGGCCAGAACCCCGATGGCGATAGCGGCTTGGCGGCGGCGGCGACCGGCAGAGCCATCACGGTCGTCGATCCGGCTTGGGCGGCGATCGACTGGACGCTCGCCCGCGCTGCTCGGACCGGCCCATTCTGGTGGATCGTGCTCGGTTATTTCCTGGCCCTCATCGCGTGGTATGCGGTTCAGGTGCACCAAACGAAATATCTCGTCGAGGTAGGATTTACGCCGGTGGTCGCGGCATGGGCGTTGGGGGGCGTGAGCGTCATTGCCATACCCGGTCAGATCCTGCTGGGCGCGCTGTCGGACCGCATCGGCCGCGAGTGGGTCTGGACCGTGGGTTGTCTTGGGTTTGCCGTTTCCTATGCAGCGCTACTGGCGCTTGAGCATGTTCCGTCAAACGTGCTGCTCTATGCGATGGTGTTTGCGCAGGGCTTTTTCGGTTATGGCCTGACCTCCGTGATGGGGCCGATCGTCGCCGAGATCTACGAAGGCCCGCACTATGGGTCGATCTTCGGCACCATCACCATTGCGCTGATCGGCGGCGGTGCAGCCGGCCCGTGGCTGGCAGGTGCCATCCAGGATGCCTTCGGCAGCTATCGGCCGGCATTTGCCCTGATTATCGGCTGCTGCCTTGTCTCTGCCATTGCGATCTGGATCGCGGCGCCGCGTCGCGTGCGCCGGGTCGGGCGTTTCAGAGCTTCACCTCCTCGCCCGACAAGATAGAGCGCTGAGAATAACATCCCGAGAGGAGCCGAGGCACTGCGATCACGAGCAAGCACCGGAGGTGGCCGAGGCCATTGTTAGTTTCTCCAGCATCGCATCGGCGCAGTAGTGGTGGTTTCCTCGCTGAGGGTTGAATGCCACCCTGCGGCGATCAATCAATCCATTCGTTCACCCGCTCAGCCAGGTCCGGTGGCAATGACAAACCGAGATGCTTGAGCACCGTCCGGTTTGCGCTGATGGTGAACTCGGTCGGGCCCGCGATGGGCAGATCAGCCGGATTTGCGCCGTGCAGGATCTTAGCGACGTAATTGGCGGCACCGTAATAGCCCTCGTAATGACCCGGACCGAGCGCCATTAGTCCGCCAGCCATCACATATTCGACATCGCTGAAGACGAAGGGCAATTTGTTTTTCGCTGCCCCTGCCGCCAGCGCAAACCTTCTCGAATTGATGAAGGTATCGACGGCGTTCACAAGCCCCTGCGCCCCAAATGCCAGAGCCTTGTCGAATGCCGGATCGACATCTTCCGGCGTGCGAATGTCGAGTGGCTCGACCACCACGCCGAGCTTCTGGGCTTCTGCACGAAGGAGCGCGAGCTGGCCGGCATTGTTGGGGTTTTGGCCATTGAGCGCCATTGCGACTTTCTCGAGCTGCGGCACGAGCCGTTTTAGAATGCGCATCCGGTCCCCGATCAACTGAGGAGCGTACGTCGTTGTGCCGGTGACATTCGTGCCGGGCCGTTCCAGACTTTTGACCACTCCAATTCCGACCGGGTCGAATACCGCCATCATAACGATGGGGATCGTCTTGGTAGCGCGAACGGCGGCGCGGGTTGCCGCGACATTCGCGGCCAGGATGACCTCGACCTTGCGCTCGACCAGCTCAGCGACAACTGCGCTGTAGTCCGCATCGAGCACGGCGTCTCGATATTCGATCCGGATGTTCTTGGCCTCAATGTAGCCGAGGTCCGCCAACCCCTT
>DASTMQ010000443.1:0-6716 GCA_035714005.1 Hyphomicrobiaceae bacterium | reverse complement strand
GGTGAGCTGGCCGGCACCAGCCGGACCGATCAGGGTGGCCATGCGGGCATAGGTGTCGATCACCGGCTTTGCCTTGTCGAACGGCGCCTGATCACCGCCGATCATCACCGTCAGCACGCCATTCTGGGCGCCGGCCTGACCGCCTGAGACCGGCGCGTCGAGAAACTCGAAGCCCTTGCCTTTGGCGGCGGCATACAACTCACGGGCGATGTTGGCGGACGCGGTGGTGTTGTCGATGAAGACGGCGCCCTTGCGCACGCCGTTGAAGGCGCCGTTGGCGCCGAGGGTCACCTCGCGCAGGTCGTTGTCGTTGCCGACGCAGCAGAAGACAAAATCGGCATCCTTGGCGGCGTCCTGCGGCGTGGGCGCGGTTGCGCCGCCAAATTCCTTGCTCCAAGCTTCGGCCTTGGCGCTATTGCGATTGTAGACCGTGAGATCGTGGCCGCCTTTGCGGCGAATATGCCCCGCCATCGGGTAGCCCATCACGCCGAGACCGATCCAAGCCACTTTCGCCATTGCCACGCCTCCTCATGCCTAACGTGGGGCGACTATTATCGGAACGATGAGCCGTTGTCAGCGCACGAAAGGCGGCCACAGGTGGGGCGCCGGCCGTCAATTGCCGGCGCGAAGGGCATAGGCCACGACTTCGTCCATGGCGTCGAAGCTGGAGGGCACCCCGAGCGAGGCAGCCGCGAGCAGGGCGGCGGCGCCGGAAAGGGCGAGAAGGGCTGTCCTGATGCTCATCGCTACCGTCTCTTGCGGCACCAGGCATGCAAACGCTGTGCCGCGGTTGCGCCCGGGGTGAGGAGGCTGGGCTGGTCCGGCTGACCGGTCGACGCGAGGTGGACTTTTCGCCCGCTGCCGGGCTTTGAGCAACAGGCTCGCAGGAACTGTCAACTCAATTCTTCGACGACAGGAATGCCATCGTCGCCTAAGTTGTGAGCGAGTGCCCAGCAAGCCTGCTTGAGATGGAGCCATGCCTCAACGCCGCGCCACGGCAGCCTCGAATGCTCCGAAAGCCGCACCGGTCACGCTCGAGGATATCGAGGCCGCGCGCCGGCGACTGGCCGGGGCCATCATCGAGACCGATTGCGACTGGAGCCGGACGCTCTCGGCCATCCTCGGCTGCAAGATCTGGCTCAAGTTCGAAAACCAGCAGTTCACCGCCTCCTTCAAGGAGCGTGGCGCGCTGAACCGGCTCTCGACCCTGTCGGCTGCCGAGCGCGCGGCGGGTGTCATCGCCATGTCCGCCGGCAATCACGCCCAGGGCGTCGCCTACCATGCGCACCGACTGGGGATACCCGCCACCATCGTCATGCCGGTGAGCACCCCGACGGTCAAGGTTGTGAACACGCGTCGCCACGGTGCCGAGGTGATCTTGACTGGCGAGACCGTCGAGGAGGCGGCGGCCTTCGCGCACCGGCATGGCCAAGCCAAGGGCCTCACCTTCATTCATCCCTATGACGATCCCCTGATCATTGCCGGACAGGGCACCTTGGCGCTGGAGATGTTGGGTTCGGCCCCGGAAATCGACACCCTCGTGGTGCCGATCGGCGGCGGCGGCCTGATTGCGGGTATGGCCACGGCCGCCAAGGCCCTGCGCCCCGACCTTGAGGTGATCGGCGTGCAGGCGGAGCTTTATCCTTCCATGTACAACGCCATCAAGGGCACGGCGCTGCCCATGCGGGGAGATACGCTGGCCGAGGGCATCGCGGTGAAGGCGCCGGGGCGCATCACGCAGGCGCTGGTGCGCGATCTGGTTGAAGAGATTGTGCTGGTGTCGGAGGCGGAACTGGAGCACGCCGTCAGTCTTCTCATCAGCATCGAAAAGACGGTGGTTGAAGGTGCGGGCGCCGCCGGACTGGCGGCGGTGCTGGCGAACCGCGAGCGTTTCCGCGGCAAAACCGTCGGTCTCGTCCTGTGCGGAGGCAACATCGACACCCGCCTGCTGGCCAGCGTGCTCGCGCGCGAGCTTGCCCGCGACGGGCGACTGACCCAGCTTGCCATCGATCTTGCCGATCGCCCGGGCCAGCTCGCCAAGGTGGCCAACATCTTGGGCGAGGCGGGAGCCAACATCGTTGAAGTTTACCACCAGCGCGTCTTTTCCGATCTGCCGGCGAAAGGCGCGCTGTTGGAGGTGGTGATCGAAACGCGCGATCGATCGCATTTGGAAGAGACGGTGGCGAAGTTGAAGGCGGCGGCCTTCGAGGTCGAAGTTCGCACCAATCCAGGAGGAGCGCGGTAATGGAAGGCGCCCGCATGATGCCGGTGGACGAGGCGGCAAGTCTCGCCATGCTGCGCGAGCTGGAGCGCAAGGTGCTGTGGATTTCCAGTTACATGATCCATCACGCCAACCACGAGGTTGACCGTGGCGATGGCCTGAAGGTGGGTGGACATCAGGCCTCGTCGGCCTCCCTCGTGACGCTGATGACGGCCCTTTACTTTCGTATTCTGCGACCGCAGGACCGGGTGGCGGTAAAGCCGCACGCCAGCCCGGTGTTCCACGCCATCCAATACCTGCTCGGGCATCAGAGCCTCGACCAGCTGCAAAACTTCCGCGGCTTCGGCGGCACCCAGTCCTATCCCTCGCGCACCAAAGATAAGGACGATGTCGACTTTTCCACCGGTTCGGTCGGGTTGGGGGTGGCGGTGACCGGCTTTGCCAGCCTGGTGCAGGACTACGTGCATGCCAAGGGCTGGAGCAAAGACTGGCCGAAGGGCCGCATGATAGCGCTGATGGGCGACGCGGAACTCGACGAGGGCAACATTCACGAGGCGCTGCTCGAATATTGGAAGCACGGTCTCAAGAACTGCTGGTGGGTGATCGACTACAACCGACAAAGCCTCGACTCGGTGGTGTCGGACCGCCTGTTCATGAAGCTGGCGGCGTTATTTGAAAACCTTGGTTGGAGGGTCGTCCTCATCAAGTACGGCAAGCTCCTGCAAAGGGTGTTCGCCGAGCCCGGTGGCCAACGCCTCAAGGAGTGGATCGATGATTGTCCGAACATGCTCTACTCCGCCCTCGTGTTTCAGGGCGGGGCCGCGTGGCGTCGGCAACTCGAGCAGGACCTCGCCATCCACCCCGACACCCTGGCGATCGTGCGTCGCCATGACGACACCGCACTCGCCAACTTGATGACCAATCTCGGCGGGCATGACCTGGAGGCCATCATCGAGGCCTTCGAGGGCGCGCCCGGCGATCAGCCGGTCTGCTTTATCGCCTACACCATCAAAGGCTTCGGCTTGCCGTTCCAGGGCCACAAAGACAATCATGCCGGTCTGATGACCAAAGCGCAGATCGAGGCGCTGCGCCTGCGCGAAGGCATCAACCAAGGCGAGGAGTGGGACAGGCTGTCGGGCTTGCGCCTGCCGGTGGCGCAGATCGAGGACTTTTTGACGCGCGTGCCGTTCCGGCAACAAGGCCGCCGGCGGTTGCAGGGCGCGCGCATCGCGCTGGAGCCTTTTCCCAAGCTCGAGTGGAAAGGCCAGCTCGCAACGCAAACGGGCTTTGGCCGCGTGCTCGACGAGATCGCCCGGGTCAATGGGCCACTGGCCGAGCGCATCGTCACCACCTCTCCCGACGTCACGGTCTCCACCAATCTCGGGCCATGGGTCAACCGTCGCGGCTTGTTTTCGCTGGCGAGCCAGGAAGATCTGTTCCGCGAGCGTGGGCTGATGTCGCCGCAGCGCTGGGCCTTGAGTCCGAAAGGCCAGCACGTCGAGCTTGGCATTGCCGAAATGAATTTGTTCTTGCTGCTGTCGGCGCTGGGCCTGTCGCATTCGCTGTTTGGCGAGCGCCTGCTGCCGGTCGGCACGCTTTATGATCCCTTCATCTGCCGTGGGCTCGATGCCTTGAATTATGCCTGCTATCAGGACTCGCGCTTCATCGTCGCCGGCACGCCCTCCGGCCTGACGCTGGCGCCGGAGGGAGGCGCGCATCAATCGATCAGCACGCCCCTGATCGGTATGGCGCAGGACGGCCTAGCCGCTTTCGAGCCGGCCTATGCCGACGAGCTGGCCGTGATTATGGAGTGGGCTTTCGACTATATCCAGCGCGAAGCAGGCGAGGATGCCGAGCGACGTTGGCATCGCGACGAGAAGGGCGGCTCCGTCTATCTGCGCTTGTCGACGCGACCTCTCGACCAGCCGCTGCGAACGATCACTCCGGATCTGCGGCAAGCGATCATCGATGGCGGTTATTGGTTGCGGCAGCCCGAAGCCGCCGCTGAGCTCGCCATCGTCTACTGCGGCGCCGTCGCGCCCGAAGCCATCGAGGCAGCCGGCCTCCTGTGCGAGGATCGGCGCGGCGTCGGCGTGCTGGCCGTGACTTCGGCCGATCGCCTGTCGGCGGGTTGGCACGCGGCGCAGCGGGCGCGCGAGCAGGGGGATCGCGGCGTGCGATCACGCGTCGAGGAGCTGCTTTGCGTCGTCTCGCGTGATGCCGCCCTCATCACCGTGACGGATGGTTACCCCGAGACGCTTTCCTGGCTGGGTGGGGTCTGTGGCCACCGCGTGCGGGCGCTCGGCGTCGAACACTTCGGCCAGTCGGGATCGATCGCTGAGATTTACGGCCACTACGGGCTTGACGTGAACGCCATCCTTGCGGCGGCCGAGGGCATCAGCAGTCGGCCTGTGCGCTACCGCTTCCAATGAGGTCTTGACGGTTTTGGCTGGGGAGGGGGACGCACGGCCTAGCCCTCCTCCAGGATTTGTTGCCGCCCCACGGCAGGTAGGGGCAAGGCCCTCAGGTCAGGTCCGCCGCTCCCTTGGGGGAGCTATCGGCAAACGCGTTCTGCCAAAGCTCCAACAGCAGCCGCCAGACCAGATGAGGGCCCATCGGGCCTTGCCACCCCACCATGGCCCCGACCCTTCCGTGACAATTGGGCGAAACTAGGGCCCCTGCCCGAGCCGTGGGAGTTGGCGGGGCACCTCCGCGCCTGGGTTGCTCGAGCGCGCCCGCGCAGGCCATCAGGGTCGCGGCAGCAGCCGCTTGTCCTGGAATAGCCTCAGCCATTTGGCAAACATCGCCTCGGTGTCCATCACCTCGTGAAAACCGGCCTGCGTCAGCTTGATGGTTGAGGAGAACGAGGGGGGCGAGGGCTGGGTGCGCCCAAACCCCATCTGGTAGTCGGCATATTGGAACGACAGGCCGACGAAGGTCTTCAAATCGGGAGAGACGAGGCCGTGGGCGTCCCTGATCCGCTTCCAGTCGGCTTCGCGCGGCAGAAGGTCGGCCTCCAGGCTCAAGGGTAGGCAATCGCCCGGCACCATCCCCACGGCGTCGGCGATGGCCGGCCAAATATTCTGCCAACAATAGACATCGCCATTGGCGACGTTGAACGTCTCATTGCGCGCCGCCGGCGCCTCGCCGGCCCAGGCCATTGCGCGTGCCAGCAGGTCGGCATCGACCGCTTGGCCAACGCGGGGCGGGCCACCGGGGTAGTGGAGCGGCTGACCCGCCGCCTTGAGGATCGCCGCGTAGGTGCCAAGGGCGGGAATGACGTTCATGGCACTGCCTTGCGAGTAGCCAACGATGAGCACCGGCCGAAAAATTGAGAAATACCAGCGCTCGCCACGCTGCTTTTCACGCAGATAAGCCTCCTGGTTCCAATAGAAGTTCGGCACGTCGCGCCGGTCCGAGCGGCCTTCTCGCGCCGGAATTTGCATCGGCTCGACATGCACGCCGTAGGCTTTGGTTCCCTGCAGCAGCGAGACATGCGCAAGATGGGGCGCCGCCTGCTCGAGCGGCTCCATCAGGTTGCGCAGCATGCGGTCGTTGATGGCGATCTGTTCGGCATCGCGCCAACCTGCGATGAGACCCGGTCGTTCATAAAGCGCGGCATAGACCACGTGCGTGACTTGGCCCAAAGCGCTAAAAGCGCGGGCACAGTCCTGCGTGTCGGTAAGGTCGACGGCGAGAAAGCGCGCCCCGTAGCCGGTATCGGGCCGGCGTCGCGACACGGCGATCACCTCGCAGCCTGGCTCGCTGGCAAAATGCTTCATGGCGGCGTAGCCGACCAGGCCTGAGGCGCCCGCGACGAGAACAACCTTGCGCGGCATTGAAACTCCCAAACGATTTGCAGGCTAGGAACGAGGCAAATATTGCTCGATCGCCCCCGAGCCTGCAATCGCGCCGGGACCTCGATGCGCCATGCCGACGCCTGTTGTGAGGCGAAGCATAGAGGAGCCCATCGCCCCTGAACATTTCGACCGGGGCGTGCGCGGCCGCGCCAGGGCTTGCGGCTCGCGCTCGGGCCGGGCGTGCGCAACCGGCGGCCAGCCCATCGGCGGCGGCAGCGGCGAGCTGACAGGGGCAACGAAACTGTGGAGTGATTGAGCGAATCACTGTTGCGCTTGCCCGTTCTGCCTACAGTCGCGGCGGCACGGCCAGATGGGGAACATGCGGGCGCTTCGCAGCAAAAGAGTAGGCGAGGAGGTCGCCCAAGGCGCTTTCCTTGGCGTTGCGCGTTCCGTCCGCGGCTTGCAATGGCGCGAACGGCTGGAGGGCGCCGCGGTCAACACAGCCATCGCCATCAGCCAACGCTACGCTTTGCCGGAGCTGCTTGGCCGCGTGCTGGCCGCCCGCGCCATAGGTCTCGAGGAGGTCCCCACCGTGCTCGATCCGAGCATCAAGGCTTTGATGCCGGATCCCAGCACCCTGCGCGACATGGACAAAGCCGCGGCGCGGCTGGCAGATGCCATCGCTCGCAAGGAGC
>DASTMQ010000442.1:0-9550 GCA_035714005.1 Hyphomicrobiaceae bacterium | reverse complement strand
AAGCGCGCGCACGATTTCGGCGCGGTTCTCGCGCGCCTTTTGCGCTTCCCTGATGCGACTGCGCGATGCGTCCTTCGGCAAATACATGGTCAAACCCTCGAGCCCAATGCGCGTCCCAACCTCGATCCCAGGCGTGCCACTAGCGCGGGATGGGGCTGCCGGCGGGTGCCCCACACCCTTGAAGCCCGGCGGCAACGGATTGGCCCGACCCTGAGATCAGCCGCCTCGCGTCGGCGACAGCACCGCCGCCTTCGCGTTCAGACTTGCAGTTCCAAGGAACCTGTTTTTCAAGTTCCGACATAGTCATACACGCTGCTTGCCGCAGGCGCTGCGGACCTTCGTCTCAATGGTTGCGACCAACGGCCGACCAATCAACAAATCGAACGGCTCGACGAGCCTTGCCGCCCTGGCACGCCTCGATCTTTGGGTTCCGGACCGCCGACACGGTCGAGCGGGCCTCGTTGCCCGCCCGGCTCGGCGTTAAGACTTCGGACAAGAATATCTGCGACGGCGCCACGCGACCGGCTCCGGGTGCTGCATCCGACGAGCGCTACGGCAGCGACCCTGCGATCGTAAAATTGGCGCCCCCGATGCGCGCAGCATGCGCGGGTGTAACAACGGCGTTGACAAGCCTAAGATGGGAGCGCGGCCCCCACGTTCATCGGCGGGGTGCGCCAGAGCCCCGGGCCTGCGGTGAAGGCTCTGGCCGTTTGCAAGGGTCGCTTGCCGATCGGCCGCGTGCCATGTCATCTCGGGTGGCGCGCCTGGCCGCTCGGCCGGCGGCGCGCCTCGCGTGTGTGCTGAGGCCCGAGGGCAGCGGAGCTTGCGCACGCGCCGATGGCTCGCGGCCGCAACCCGTTTGCGGCGCCGGGTCCGTCCGCCGGCGCCTTGTCCCCGGCGGCGTGGGCAAGATTTTTCAGGGCGAGGAGACGCGACGTGTCGCCTGACTGGATCGTTCGGCGTGTGCGCCTCGAGGAGGGGCTCCGCTTGCGGGACTTGCGTTTGCAAGCGCTAGCGCGTGCGCCAAAGGCTTTTGGGTCGACGCTTGCGCGCGAAACGGCGTTTGCCCCGGAGGTTTGGCACCAGCGCGCCGCCGACGGCGCGGGCGGCCAGATGAGCATGACGGTGGTGGCGGAGCATCGGGATCGGTTGGTCGGAATGGCAAGTGGGCTCGTCACCGACGCAGACGATAAGGCCCTGGGTCCGATCCTGGTCGGCATGTTCGTTGCCGACGACATGCGCCGGCTTGGCATCGGCGAGGCGCTGGTTGAAAGCGTCAAGGCGTGGGCAACCTCGCGCCAGCACGCTTGCCTTCATCTCTGGGTGGTGTCCGTCAATGCGCCCGCTCTCGGGCTCTATCGCCGATGCGGTTTTCGGGCGAGCGGTCGAGAGCGCCCCGTCGCGCATACGCCGGACCTTACTGAGCTGCAAATGGTGGCGTGCTTGCCAACCGCTTAATGCAAGTGGGCGAGGTGCGCCCAAACGTGGGTCTCGGGTGTGCGGAGGCCTCATGCCGATGTGCGTGCCCCCCCAATTGCGCCGATTGCCACCAAGCCGGTGCCTGGCGCGCGCGGCGATTACCGGCTAGCGCCGCAGGACTTGTGGGCTAGAGCCCTGGCGACCGGGTTCCCGCGTCGGCTCTTGCTCTTGCCGTCTCAACCAGCAATTGTTGCTCCGGGCCGCGTCGAGCCTTCGTTGAAAGAGGAGCCGTCATGTCCGAGATCTCAGGCGCCGGCGCCACGCACGAGCGCGTGCGTGGCTACCAGGCGGAGTTGACCGGCATCCGTCGCGATATTCATGCCCATCCCGAGCTCGGTCTTGAGACCCACCGCACGGCGGAGATCGTGGCGGGCCTGCTCAAGTCCTGGGGCATTGAGGTTCATCGCCTTGTCAACGGCGCCGGCGTGGTTGGTGTGCTCCGCTGCGGCAATGCTCCGCGCTCGATTGGGCTGCGCGCCGACATGGATGCCTTGCCGATCCACGAGCGGTCGGGCGCCGCTTACCAGAGCGGCACGGCCGGCGTGATGCACGCCTGCGGTCACGACGGGCACACGACGATGTTGCTTGGCGCCGCCCGCTATCTCGCCGAGACGCGTCGGTTCAACGGCACCGTCAATTTCATCTTCCAGCCGGGAGAGGAGGGTATGGGTGGGGCGCTTGCCATGTTGGCCGACGGCCTCTTGCAGCGGTTTCCGTCAGACGAGCTCTATGGCCTCCACAACCGACCGGGCGTCCCGGTCGGTCATTTCTCGATCACGCCGGGGAGAGCCATGGCCGGCGGCGCCTTCTTCGACATCACCGTCGAGGGTCGCGGTGCGCATGGAGCCCGGCCTGAAGCCTCGATCGATCCCCTGATTGCCTGCTGTCACATCGGCACCGCGCTGCAGACCGTCGTCGCACGCAACCTGCCACCCGCCGATATGGGCGTGCTCAGTGTGACCAAGATCCACGGCGGCGACGCCTACAACGTCATCCCCGAGCGCGCACGCATGGGGGGCACGGTGCGCGCCATGAAGCGCGAGACGCTGGCTGCCATCGAGGTCGGACTAAAGCGGGTGGCAAACGGCGTCGCCACCGGACTGGGGGCCAAGGTCGAGATCGACTGCCGGCTGATTTTTGCGCCCCTCGTGAATGCGCCCGAGCCGACGCGCGCCATCATCGATGCGGCCGCCGAGCTCGTAGGCGAGGCCAACGTCGAGCGCAACAAAGCGCCGGCGTCCGCTTCAGAGGACTTTGCCTTTATGCTCGAGAAGGTTCCCGGCGCGTACATCAATCTCGGCAACGGCGAAATGAGCGCGCCCGTGCACAACGATTGCTATGACTTCAATGATGCGGCAATCCCGTTCGGTGCGGCACTGTTTGCCAGGCTTGTCGAGCGCACGCTCGTGACGCAGCCGGGTCCGAGCTGAGGCGGAAAGAGCATTTGCCCCGCAAGCCGAGCCGCGGCTTGCAAACGCCAAGCAAGTCGCGCTGAGTGCCCGCCAAGACAAGCCCAAAAGTTAAGGCGGCAGCGACCGGGACCCGCAAGGCCCCTAGCGAATGGCGCCGCCGTTGCCCCGAGCGAATGGCGTCCGGTGACTGGGCGCCCGGTCGCGCGTGGTGGTCGGCCTCGGTGACAGCCCTGCGCCGCCCCGTGGCAGGGCGCTGCAGGGTGATTTCGCGTGCAGCGCTCAGGGCCGGCTGGCCTCCGTCTTGGGTGGGGCGCTGGGCCGGCGGTGAAAAAAAACGAACGCCCCCTGTCGGCACCCGTCACCCTGCTTCGTCCTCGACACGGGGCGCGCGTGTCCACGCGGGGCCCGCGGCGGCCTGAGCTCGCTCCAGGGGGCAGATTCGTCACGATCTTGCTGCAGTTACGCCACATGAACCCGGTAGGGCCGCAGCGCCAAAATTCACGGCAGAGCCGCATGGGTCAAGACAGGGCAAAACTGTTGCGTGCGCTGGCGATCGACCGGGGTGAGGACCGCCGGCCGATGCCGGCGCCGCGTGCCTGGCCGAGGCGATCGCTTTTGGGCCTCGCCGGCCTCATTGCGCTCCTCGCCGCGGCCTGGACATTGCTGCCACAGCTGCGGGTCGGTGGGCGCGCGGTCGAGCCCGCCTCGACCCCTGCCGAGGGCGTGCGCAGCGCTCAAAAGCCAGCTTCCCCCAGCGCCAGCGAGCTGTCGGCAAAGGCTGGCCTCACGGCCTCTGGTTACGTCGTGGCCCGGCGCAAGGCCACCGTGGCGGCGGAGGTCACCGGCAAGGTGGTCGAGCTGCTCGTGGAGGAGGGCATGGTCGTTGCGGCCGGCCAGGTCGTCGCGCGCTTGGATAGCCTTTTGGCCGAAACCGACCTGACGCTCGCCCAATCGCGTGCCGCCGCCGCCGAAGCCGCCGTTGCCGCCGTTGCCGCCGATCTTGCCGATGCCGAACGCATTCTCAATCGTACCAGGAGCCTCTCGCAAAAAAGCATCGCCAGCGAAGCCGACCTCACCAAGGCCGAGGCCAGGGTCGGCATCCTTCGCGCGCAACTGAGCCAGGCCCAGGCACAGATGCAAACTGCCAGGCTCGATGTTGAGCGCAATGCCACCGTGCTCGACAAGCATAAAATCCGCGCGCCCTTCGCCGGCATTGTCGTAGAACGCAGCGCCCAGCCCGGTGAAATGATCTCTCCGATATCGGCGGGCGGCGGCTTCACGCGCACCGGCATTTGCACGATCGTCGACATGGACTCAATCGAGATCGAAGTCGACGTCAACGAAGCTTTCATTGGCCGGGTGCGTACCGGCGGGGCGATCTCGGCGGTGCTCGATGCCTATCCCGATTGGACCATCCCGGCGGCAGTGGTCGCCGTGGTGCCCACCGCCAACCGCGAGAAGGCGACGGTCAAGGTGCGCATTGCGCTGAAACACAAAGACCCGCGCGTGCTGCCCGATATGGCGGTCAAGGTGAGATTCCATGAAGAGGAAAACGCCGCCGCGGCGCCGACCGCAGAGGCCGTTTCCGCCGCAAAGTAAGGCAAGCCATTTGCCAACGGGAGAAAAAGCCGATGTCCAATTCCCCGCTCGTTCGCCTGACCGGTGTCGGTAAGGCCTTCATCAAGGGTAAGGAGACGATCGCCATTTTCGATCACCTCGACCTCACCATCCCGCAGGGCGACTTCGTTGCCGTCATGGGGCCGTCAGGGTCCGGCAAAACGACATTGCTCAACCTGCTTGGCGGTATCGACCGGCCGAATGCTGGCGAGATTTACGTTGCCGGTGAGCGCATCGATGGTCGCAGCGAAAGCGATCTCGCGCGCTGGCGGGCGGCCAATATCGGTTTCATTTTCCAATTCTACAATCTGATGCCCATGCTAACGGCGGCGCAAAACGTCGAGCTGCCGCTGTTGCTTACCAACCTGGGCAAGCTCAAGCGCCGTCAGCACGTGGAGACGGCGCTCGAAATCGTCAAGCTTGCCGACCGGGCGAAGCACTATCCGCGCGAAATGTCGGGAGGTCAGCAACAGCGCGTCGCCATTGCGCGGGCCATCGTTTCCGATCCCCGCCTGCTGTTGTGCGACGAACCCACCGGCGACCTCGATCGCACGACCGCGGACGAAATCCTGGCAACTCTGCAATCGCTCAATCGCGACCTTGGTAAGACCATCGTGATGGTAACGCACGACCCTGCGGCGGCCAGGTACGCACGCCGCACGCTGCACCTCGACAAGGGCCGCTTCAGCGAGAAGGAGCTCGCCGCATGAACGATCTCCTGTTGATCAGGAAAAATCTGTTTCGCAAGAAGCTGCGCGCCATCCTTATGCTTTTTTCAATCTTGATCGCCTTCTTGATCTTCGGCGTGCTGGCGGGATTCGAGCGCGCTTTCAACGCCGGCGAAGACGTTGCCGCGGCCGACCGCCTGATGGTCGTCAACAAGATCAATTTCACGCAACCTCTGCCGATCGCCTACGTCAATCGCGTGCGTGCGATCGACGGCGTGCGCCAGGTCACGCATTTCAATTGGTTCGGCGGCTACTACCAGGAGCCCAAAAACTTCCTGATCGTGATGGCGGTAGAGCCGGAAAGCTACATGCAAGTCTACCAGGACCAGATCGGGATCCCAGCCGATGCGCGCCAAGCCTTCATTCGCGAGCGTACCGGCGTCCTGGTGGGCGAGAGTATGCTGAAAAAGTGGGGTTGGAAGGTCGGCGATCGGGTGCCGATCATGAGCAACATCTTCACGCAAAGGAACGGCTCGCGCACCTGGGATTTCACGATCGTGGGCACCTTCGCGGCGCGCAAGCCCAGCGTCGATACCAATTTCATGGTCCTGCAGTATGAATATTTCAACGAGACGCAAAATTTGGGACGCGATCTGATCGGTTGGATGGCGCTCAACACCTCCGCGCCATCGCAAAACGATCGCGTGGCCAAAGCCATCGACCAGATGTTTGCCAACTCCCTCTACGAGACCTCCACCGACACCGAGAAGGCCTTCAATAAGGCGTTCGCCGCCCAACTCGGCAACATCGCCTTGATCGTGGCGCTGGTAGTGGGAGCCGCCTTCGCTACCATCTTGATGATTGTCGGCAATACCATGGTCATGGCCGTGCGTGAGCGCACGCGCGAAATTGGCGTGCTGAAGACACTGGGCTTTTCTGGCGGGCGCATCTTGCGCCTGATCCTCGGCGAAGCCGTGCTGCTGGCGCTGCTTGGCGGTTTGCCCGGCATCGCCCTTGCAGCGCTCTTCGCGGCGGCGATGGAAACCAGCGTCGGCAATTTCATTCCGGGCTTTGCGGTCACGCCCGGTATTGCCCTCAAGGCAATGCTATTGATGCTCGGCTTCGGCCTCGCCACCGGCCTGATACCGGCAATCACTGCTATGCGCCTCAACATCGCCACCGCGCTGGGTCGGAGCTAACACATGCGCCCCTTCTTCCTGCAGGTCGCTGCCGTCACGCTCATCAATCTCAAGAGCATTCCACGGCGTTTTTGGTTGTCGCTTTCGACCGTCGTCGCGGTCGCCCTGGTGGTCGTCGTGCTGCTGTCTTTCTTGGCCATGGCCAACGGTTTCCAACACACGCTCACCAGCTCGGGGGCCGATGATGTGGCCATCATTTTGCGCGGCGGTTCGCAGGCAGAGATCAATAGCACCGTGTCGCGCGAACAGGTGCGCCTGATCGAGGAAGGGCCGGGCATTGCCCGCGGCCCGGACGGCAAACCACTGGCATCGGCCGAACTCTTTCTGGTGGTGGACGGCCTCAAGCGGTCGAGCCAGACCAAGGCGAACCTGCCCTTGCGCGGTATCGGTAAGGACGGCGCCACGGTGCGCAACGGCATTACGATCGTCGAGGGTCGCATGTTCAACCCAGGGGCCAACGAGATCGTTGTCGGTCGGGCCCTCTTGCGCGAGTTCCAGGGCCTCGAGATCGGTCAAACGGTCGCCTTCGCCACCAGTCGGTGGACGGTGGTTGGTGTGTTCGAAGCCAACGGCAGCGTTTTCGAGTCGGAGATCTGGGCCGATCTCCCGGTGGTGCAGAGCTTGTTCAACCGCAACAACATCTTCCAAACCGTGCGCGTGCGCTTGCAGTCGCCCGCCGCGCTCGAGGCGTTGCAACGCTTCGTCGAAGCTGATCCGCGCCTGAAGCTCGACGTCAAATCCGAGGTCGCCTACTTTGCCGAGCAAGCCTCGCAGACCTCCGACCTCATTCACAAGCTGGGCTGGCCCTTGTCGATCACCATGGCGCTTGGCGCGCTCGCAGGCGCACTCAACACCATGTACAGCTCGGTGGCCGCGCGCGCGGTGGAGATCGCCACCTTGCGCGCCATTGGCTTCGGCGGCACTCCCGCCTTTATCGGCACGCTGGTCGAATCGCTTGTGCTTGCCGCGCTCGGTGGCATGATCGGAACCATCGCAACCAGCCTCGCCTTCGACGGCTTCAGTGCCTCTACTCTCGGCGCAAGCTTCACCCAGGTCGTGTTTAGCTTCACCCTCAGTCCGGCTTTGATCGGTCAGGCCGTGCTGCTGGCGCTGGCGGTGGGGCTCGCCGGCGGGTTGCTGCCCGCTGTGCGAGCCGCGCGCATGCCGATCGTGGCCGGCCTGAGCGGTAGCTGAGGCGGCGAGCCGTGAGGCGGGTCGCGGCGATGCTTTGCCGATAACCGCAGCGATCGCCCGGCCGTGGCCGCCCTGATGCAGGCGGACTAGGCTGCAATCGTGGCGCGACGGGCGCGGCTGCGGCGGGCAATGTCCGTAATGGCGTCCCAATCACGCGCCCTGACTTTGTCGTCCGGTGCAAGCCAGGATCCGCCGATGGCGATCACCCCGGGGACGGCCAACCAGTCGGACAGGTTGGCTTCGTTGATGCCGCCGGTTGGACAGAATTGCAGCGACGGGAACGGTCCGCGCAGGGCCTTGATCGCGGCAATGCCACCGGCCGGCACGGCGGGGAAAAATTTGACGATCTCACAGCCATGCTCGAGCGCCAGCAGGATCTCCGAGGCCGTAGCCGCGCCCGGCAGCAGCGGTAGGTTGGCAGCGGCGCAAGCCGCATAGATCTTGGGCGTGGTGCCCGGTGACACGCCGAACTGGGCCCCGAGGTCCACCGCGCGCTCAACGTCGTCAGCCGAGCGGATCGTGCCGACGCCGACGGTCGCTTGCGGCACCTCCCGCACGATCCGGCCAATGGCGTCGGCCGCCGCGGCGGTGCGCAGCGTCACCTCAAGGGTCGTCACGCCGCCGGCAACGAGCGCTTGTGCCAAGGGCACGGCCGCACCCGCGTCCTCGATGGCAATCACCGGTATCAACCAGTTCTTGCGGAGGATTACGGCGAGGCGTTCACGTGGCGACATCAGCCGTCATCCCTGTCTTCAGTCCGACCGCCACCAACTCCGCGCTGGGCCAGGCGTGGCGGGATAGGATGGCCCCGCGATGTTGGACGACCGCGCGCGCCAGGATATGTCCGGCTCGGGCGGCCGTTGCCGGAGCATATCCCGTCAAACGCGCCGCCAGATAGGCGGCCGCAAAACTATCGCCCGCCGCCGTCGTGTCGACCACCGTGGGGACCGCTTGCGCCGCGATCTCGAGCATTTCGCCCGCGCACCTAATACGGCAGGCAGGGTAGTCCAGCTTGAGGACAATTTCCGCGCGTTGCCAATGCGGCTCCAGGACGCGTTCCCCACCCGCCCCGAATAGCAACCGCAGATCTTCGAGAGAAGCAAAGACAACGTCGGCCAGCTGCAACAGCCTGGTATAGGCAACCTTTGCCGCCTCGCGATCGGGCCAGCCGCGCGGACGGAAGTTGGTGTCGAAGACGATCTTGCTACCGGACTTTTGCGCATTGGCCAGAGCCTCAAACAGCACGGCGCGGCCGTCAAAACCATAAAGCGAAAGCGAAATCCCGGAGAGGTAAATGTGCCCGAAGCGGGCGAGTGCAAGGCACAGGGAGGGCGTTTCCGGCAAGCAGAAGAGATCGCGTGCCGGGGCGCGATCTCGCCAATAGGAAAAACGACGTTCCCCACGTTCATCGGTCTGGATGATGTAGAGACCGGGCAATCGTCCTTTGCTGCGGATCACCGAGCCCGTTCCCACGCCTTCGGCTTGCCACGCCGATAGCATCTCATCGCTCCAGAGGTCGTCCCCGAGGGCGGTAATGTAATCGACCGGCATGCCAAGCCGCGCAAGATAGACCGCCGTGTTCAGGGTATCGCCGCCGAACGCACGGGTGATGTGGCCATCCGGGTGCTCGCTGAGTTCGATCATGCATTCCCCGATCGCGGCAAGGCGCCTCATTCCGGTCCTCCGCTAGGCTTTCCGGCGACAGCCCTGTCCCCGACCACCGCCCCCGGCCGGCGAAAGATGGAGGTCGGGCCGGCTCCGGTCTCGAGGCGTCGCCTCACTGGCAAGCGATGGCGGCACGCGCCCGGCGACATGTTGGCTCGGCGCTCATCAAAATTGCGGCCTGCAAAGTTGCGGCCTGCAGCCCAAGAGCATCCTTCCCTGCCCGTTCCTTGGGCAAGTCCAAGCCTGATCACATGCCGGGTCAATTTTTTCTCTCCCCGCCCGGCCCGCACCCCTGGGCGCGGCCGGGGAACTGGAG
>DASTMQ010000441.1:0-13583 GCA_035714005.1 Hyphomicrobiaceae bacterium | reverse complement strand
TGCAAGGATTGCTCGGAGCCCCCTTTCCATGCGTGCCCGTCTCGACGCCACCGATTGGCGCATTCTCAAGGAACTGCAAGCCAACGGCCGGGTCAGCAACGTCGAGCTGGCGCGCAAGGTCGGCATCTCGCCCCCACCCTGCCTGCGGCGCGTGCGGGCGCTGGAGGAGGCTGGCATGATTGCCGGTTATTTCGCCCTGATCGACGAAAAGAGCGTCGGCTTTGACGTGATAGGCTTTGCCATGGTTGGTCTGCATAGCCAATCCGAGGCCGATCTGCGGGCTTTCGAGAACCGGGTGCTCGCCTGGTCCCTGGTGCGGGAGTGTTACATGTTGTCCGGGGAGAGCGATTTCCAGCTCAAGTGCGTGGCCCCGGACCTGACGGCATTCCAGGACTTCATCATCGAGGACCTGACGGCGGCCCCCAACGTGGCGAGCGTCAAGACCACCCTGGTGATCCGCCGGGTCAAATTCGAGCCCGGCGTCCCCGTAACCCAGGCGCTGGCGCGCCAGGACGGGGCTTAGCACGCCAGCATGTGGTTTTTGCCACACCACGCCCGTTGTTTTCCCACTCTGGAGAATAAATGCCGCCGTCAGGCGTTAGATCCCTGACCCGCGGGGAGACAGCGCGTGACGGACGAGTTCCGCACCCGAATGGTCGAGTTCCTACCGAGACTTAGGCGCTTTGCCATTGCTCTCACAGGGGACTTGGACCAAGGCGACGATCTTGTTCAAGAGACGTGTTTGCGTGCCTTGTCCCGGGTGGACCAGTGGCAGCCAGGTACCAGATTAGATAGTTGGATGTATCGTATCGCGCAAAATCTGTGGCTGGACCGGGCCCGGGCTCGCAAGTACCGCTCCGAGTCGTCAGATCCCGAAGTCGTTGAGGCCGTACCCGGTCTAGATGGCCGCAATGTTGTGGAGGGCCGCCTCACGCTTGGGGCCGTCCTCGACGCGATGACCGACCTTTCCCCCGAACAGCAGGTGCTGGTGGCGTTGGTGTGCATCGACGGCGCCTCCTACAAGGAGGCCGCCGAAATCACCGGTACGCCGATCGGCACGGTGATGAGCCGATTGGCGCGTGCTCGCCGCGAGTTGCACGAGCGGCTCGAGCCGCCGCCCCCCGCTAGCCGGGCCCGACCGCAACCGGGCGCGCCGGCTGAGACCCATCTCACCGCAACAAAAGCAGGGACGCGGCTATGACCAATATCTCGGACGCCGATCTCATGGCCTACGCCGATGGCGTGCTGCCGCGGCACTTGCGCCCCCTGGTGCGACAGGCCCTGCTGCGGGACCCGGCGCTACTGGAAAAGCTTGAATGCTATATCATCACCAACCGCGGCCTGGCGGCGCCGTTCGACCGCCTGCCGCCGGTACCCGATCGCCTGCGCCGGCTGCTGGCCGGAGAAAACCCCGGCCCGGCCGAGCGCTGGTGGTTTTTGCTGATGCGCTCGATGAACGAGGCGCGACTGGCCGACCGGTGGCGCCTGCCGGTGTGGTCGCTTGCGGGCCTCGCCGCGCTCATTTGTGCGACCGTCCTTGCCTGGCAGCTGAGCACGGGGATTGCCCCGGCTCCGCAACTGGCCGAGCTCGGGGCAAGAGGGGGTCTGTTGCCGGAACCATTCCAGCGCGCGCTGGAGAGGACGGAAAGCAATGTTGCAACCAACCTTGCCGCTCTCAAGCCGACCGGCACTTTCTTCAGTCGACAGAACGAATGGTGCCGCCAGTACGAGGTAACGCGAGGCGACGAGGTCCGCCTTGCGGGCGTTGCCTGCCGCAATCACGCCGGCGACTGGCACGTCAAGGGCTTGGCCCGCCTCGATCCGGCGCGGCCCCAGGACGGCGGCTATGCGCCGGCGGGCAAGCAGGACGGCCGGGGCGCGCTTGAGGCCACGCTCAACGCGCTGATGCAGCACGACGTGCTGTTGCCCGCCGATGAAAGGCGCCTGATCGCGGACGGCTGGCAAGCGCCGCGCTGAAATCCGCGGGCGCGCGCGTCGAGCTCAACACACCGCCCAAACCACGTTTCGGTGCGGCCGCTGGCCGCGCCGCGCGCGGCAAGCGCAGCGGGGAAGACCTGAGGCGGGCGCGAGCCGGCGCACCACGCCGCACGACGGCAACAGGTAAGGCAAAGAGGGAGGGGGAAAAGAGAGCCGCGGGCGAGCCAAGCGCCGAGCTCGTCGCGCTTCTGCCCCGCGCGGGGCTAAAAAAACGCTACCGATCGGGCTGGAAGGAGAGCTGCTGCACCACCCCCGGCCAACGCACTTCGGCCGATGGCGTCAGCGACATCAAGCCCGAAGCGGCCCCCGTCTCGTTCGGCTGCACGACCGGCTGCAGCGTCGGCGACCACGCCGAACTGACCTCGACCGGCGCCCCCGTACCGGACTTGTCGGCACACTTGGCGGGTGCTTGCAAGAGGCCCTGTCCGTAAATGGCGTCGCGGCCGGTGGGTCCCAGATCGCGGGTGCTGAGACGGCTCAGCACGGCTTTTTTCGGGTCGAGCGGACGGCCTTTGTAGACCAGTTCCTCCTTGGGGTAGACGACGGCGGCGGCAGCCGTGACGTAGGGCACCGCGAAGGAGGTGCCGGTCTGCGGTCCCTCTCGCTTGTCGGGTAGCGCCGTCCAGATGTCGACGCCGGGCGCCGCCAAGTCGATGTGCGGCCCACGCGTCGCGTGCCGATAGCCCATGAGATTGCGGTCGACGGCGGTGACCGCGATCACCTCGGGATAGGCGGCCGGATAACTCGGCATTGCGAACGGCCCGCCATTGCCGGCCGCGGCCACGAACAGCACGCCGGTCTCGCTCATTTCCTTGATTTGCTTGTGCAGCACGGCGTCCTGGGGACCGGCAAGGCTGAGGTTGACCACCTTGACCTTGTAGGTCTCCATCAGCTTGAGCGCCTTGATGAGGGTCGTCGTGTCGGTTGCGGGCTGACCGCTGGCATCGGAATAAAAGGTGTTGGTGGCCGTGAAGGTGGCATTCGGTATGAGCCCCGGCGTGCTGCTTTGCGGGTTCCCCGACAACAGGGCCAGCACGCCCGTCCCGTGCCAAGCCTGCACCGATACGTGCTCGCCCTCCAGCACCGTGCTCCAGTTGATCTTGCGGTCCTTGAAGGCGGGATGCTGGTTGTCAAAGCCCGTATCAATCACGCCAACGCCGATTTCGATGGGGCAGCCCGCGGGATCGGGCGCCCAGTGGATGAGCGTGGGCCCATAGCAGCGGTCGGCGCTGCAACCCTGAGGCGAAGACGACCGCAGGGCTTGGCCGAGCCCTGGACCGATGCCGCCCGCCTCCGTCGCCGCTACATAGGGGCGATACACGTAGTTGAAGGCCGAGAGCAGGCTCGGCATTTGCTCGCGCAGCAGCTGGCGTGCCGCAATGGCATCCAGACCCTCGGGAACGACGAACCTCGAGACGCTGGAGGCGCCCGTGGAGATGGTTTCAACGTGGGCAAAGCCGCGCTGCGCCATCACCGAGCGCGAGGCATCGACCACCAGGATCTCATCGCGCCGGAACAGGTCGGTGGCCCGCGTGTCGCGCTGCCATCCGAGCGCCGGGGCGCTGGCGCGTTGTTGCGCCCGCTTGGCCTGCGGGGTATTGGCCGCCGGCGCCGCGCTGCGCGCCGGCGTCGGGCTCGTCCCCTGATCGCTCTTGCCCGGAGCCGCCGCCTTGGAGCCCTTGTCGGCATCGCCCGACTTGCCGGCGGCATCGTCGGATCGATTGGCTGGCTTGCCCTCGCCCGCGGCGCCGGGCGCATTGGCCGGGAAAATGCGCTGCAGCATTTCGACCACGGTTTTCGGCGGATCGGGGTCGTCGTCCCTGCCCTTTGCGCCCCCGGTCTTGCCTTGGCTCTTGCCGGCATCCTTTTGCGGGCCGGCATCCTTTTGCGGGCTGGCGCGGCCGTCATCATCATCGTCGTCGTCTTTGGCGGCCTTGGCGTTCTTATCGCTCTTGTCGTTGTCCTTGTCCTTGGATCCCGAATCGCGCGCGGGGCTGGTGCTCCCGCTCGAGGCGCTGTTGCCCTTGGCGCTGCTGCCGGCATCGGAGTTGCCGCGCGAACTGGTATCGGACCCGCGCGCGTTGTTGTTGGGCGAGCCGTTGCTCCAGGGATTGTCGTTAAAGCGGTCGCGGTCGCGACGCGGTTTGGCACCGGCCCTCTCGCCGAGCACAAGCACGGTGGCCAGGCCTACAAGCAGCGCCAGCCAGCCCGCACGCCAGCCCCCCCGGAAAAATGACGAAAGCTTCCCCATCTCTCGCTTTCGGCTAACGCGCTTACGTCCCCTAAGCCGAACCCCCAGCTTAGCGCAGAAATCCCGCGCGCCATAAACGTCTACGTCAATATTAAGGAAAAGTATGGGCGCTTCGTGGCGCCGGATCAAGCAAGATCGCACGCGGGCATAGCTTGGCTGCCGAGAGTGCGTTGCTCTTCGCACACCGCGCCGGCCCCGGCTCCCCCGGGACCTAAGCCTGCGATGGCCGCTGTGATGCCGTCGGCCTACTTATACTCGATTTTGAGTATTTCGTAGCTGCGGCTGCCACGGGGGGTTGTGACTTCGGCGCTGTCCCCCTTGACCTTGCCGATCAGGGCGCGCGCAATCGGCGAAGCGATGGAAATCTTGCCCTCGCGCACATTGGCCTCGTGCTCGCCAACGATCATGTACTTGACCTTGTCGCCGGAATCCTCGTCCTCCAAGGTCACGGTCGCCCCGAACTTCACGGTGCTGCCCGACAGCTTCGAGGTGTCGATCACCTCGGCGCGGCCGAGCTTGTCCTCGAGTTCGGCCACTTTTGCTTCGTTGAGCCCCTGGGCCTCCTTGGCGGCATGGTACTCGGCGTTTTCGGCCAGATCACCGTGCTCGCGCGCATCCGCGATCTGTTGAATAATGCGCGGGCGTTCTTCAACCTTGAGGCGGTGCAACTCCGCTTCAAGCTTTTTGAACCCCTCAACGGTCATCGGCACTTTTTCCATAGCCTAGGCTCACATCGCAAATAGCCGGTGCCCGGCTCCTCCGCCGGCACCACCGTCCAGTCTCACTCAGTCTACTGGGTTTGGCCAGCCCTAGAGAAGCGCCGGACCACTACATCCTCAGGATGCTTGGCTTACATAAGATTGCAGCGGCGCCACTGAAAGACTGCCCGCCATGAGCGCCCGAATGGCCTCAGTCGCGGCAAGTGCGCCAGCTAAAGTTGTATAGTATGGGATGTGGTTGAGCAAGGCGGTCCGCCGGATATCCTTAGAATCGGCTAACGCCTTGGCACCTTCCGTGGTGTTGAAAACCAGCTGCACCTCACCGTTCTTCATCAGGTCGACAATATGCGGTCGGCCCTCAAGGACCTTGTTCACTTGCTCGCAGGCAATGCCGTGGGCTTCGAGCGCCCGCTTGGTTCCCCGCGTCGCCAGGATGCCAAAGCCCAGCTCGCTGAGCTCGCGCATGGCGCCGAGGATCTCCTCCTTGTCCTGGTCGCGCAAGGACACGAAAACGCTACCCTTGAGGGGCAGCACGTTGCCGGCCCCAAGCTGGCTCTTGGCAAAGGCCAGGGCATAGTCGTGATCGATGCCCATCACCTCGCCGGTCGAACGCATTTCGGGGCCCAGGATCGGGTCGACGCCGGGAAACCGCGCAAAGGGAAACACCGCCTCCTTGACACCAACGTGCGTAAGCTTGACGGGCTTGAGCTTGAAGGCGGCCAACGGCTCCCCGTTCATGACGCGAGCAGCGATGCCGGCGATCGGCTTGCCGATGACCTTGGCCACAAACGGCACCGTGCGGGAGGCTCTGGGATTGACCTCGAGCACGTAGATCTGCCGGTCCTTGACAGCATACTGCACGTTCATGAGGCCGACCACGTTGAGGGCAAGGGCCAGGTCGCGCGTTTGCTTCTCCAGCCGAACCAGCAGGGCCGAATCGAGGGAATGAACCGGCAATGAGCAGGCGCTGTCGCCGGAATGGATGCCGGCCTCCTCGATGTGCTCCATGATGCCGGCGATGAAGGTGTTGGCGCCATCGCTGAGGCAGTCGACGTCGACCTCGATGGCCCCGCTCAAATAGCGATCGACGAGCAACGGCCGCGCCGCCGAGACGGCGAGGTCGGAGGGCCGATCGAGCGTTTCCGACAGGCGCGCGATGTAGCGATCGAGCTCGCTGCTGTCGGCGACGATCTCCATGGCTCGGCCTCCCAGCACATAGGAGGGGCGGATCACCACGGGGTAGCCGAGGCGATCGGCAACCGATCGCGCCTCGGTCGGGGTGCGGGCGATGCCGCTCTCCGGTTGCATCAGCCGCAGCCGCTCGATCAACGCCTTGAAGCGGTCGCGGTCCTCCGCCAGATCGATGGCCTCGGGCGAGGTTCCCAGGATCGGAACGCCGGCCTCTTCCAGCGAGTGCGCAAGCTTGAGCGGGGTTTGCCCGCCAAACTGCACGATCACGCCCTTCAGTCGTCCCGACGACTGCTCGACGCGGATGATTTCCAGCACGTCCTCCGCCGTCAGCGGCTCGAAGTAGAGGCGGTCGGAGGTGTCGTAGTCGGTGGAAACGGTCTCGGGATTGCAATTGACCATGATGGTTTCGACGCCCGCCTTGGACAGGGCGAAGCAGGCATGGCAGCAGCAATAGTCGAACTCGATCCCCTGGCCGATGCGATTGGGTCCGCCGCCGAGGATGATCACCTTGTCGCGGCTCGAAGGGCGCGCTTCGTCGATGGGAGCCTTGAACAAGCCGCGCTCGTAGGTGGAGTACATGTAGGCCGTGGGCGAGGCAAATTCGGCGGCGCAGGTATCGATGCGCTTGAACACCGGACGCACCCCGAGTTCGGCGCGCCACTTGCGCACGTCCGCCTCGCTCAAACCCACGAGCTTGGCGAGCCGCGCATCGGAAAAGCCCATGGCCTTCAGGCTGCGCAGGCCCTCGGCGCCTTCGGGTAGGCCGTGCGCCTTGAGGCGCGCCTCGAGGTCGACGATTTCCTGGATGCGGGCCAGGAACCAGGGATCGATCCGGCAGGAGGCATAGATCTGCTCGTGATCGAAGCCGAGCCGCATGGCCTGGGCCACCTTCAGCAGCCGGTCCGGCGTCGGTGTTCCGAGCGCGGCGCGCACGACGTTCTTGTCGTCACCGCGGCCGAGGCCCCACAGTTCGATGTCGTCCAGGCCGGTCAGCCCCGTCTCCAGGCCGCGCAGGGCCTTTTGCAGGCTTTCGGCAAAGGTGCGGCCGATCGCCATCACTTCGCCCACCGACTTCATCGAGGTGGTCAGCGTGCGTTCCGCGCCAGGAAATTTTTCAAAGGCGAAACGCGGTATTTTCGTGACGATGTAGTCGATGGTCGGCTCGAAGGAGGCGGGCGTGGCACCGCCGGTGATGTCGTTTTCCAATTCGTCGAGCGTGTAGCCGACGGCAAGCTTGGCGGCGACCTTGGCAATGGGAAAGCCGGTCGCCTTCGATGCCAGCGCCGAGGAGCGCGACACGCGCGGGTTCATCTCGATGACGACCAGGCGCCCATTCTCGGGATTGACGGCGAACTGAACGTTGGAGCCGCCCGTCTCGACCCCGATCTCGCGCAAGACCGCGATCGAGGCGTTGCGCATGATCTGATATTCCTTGTCGGTCAGCGTCAGCGCCGGCGCCACCGTGATGCTGTCGCCGGTGTGCACGCCCATCGGATCGACATTTTCGATCGAGCAGACGATGATGCAGTTGTCGGCTTTGTCCCGCACCACCTCCATCTCGAACTCTTTCCAGCCGAGCACGCTCTCCTCCACCAGCACCTCAGTGGTTGGCGAAGCCTGCAGGCCGCGCTCGACAATCTCGCGAAACTCCTCGCGGTTGTAAGCGATGCCGCCGCCGGTGCCCCCGAGCGTGAAGGACGGTCGAATGATGGCGGGAAGACCAATGCTGGAAAGGGCTTCCAAGGCCTTCAGCACCGCCTGTTCCTGGTAGCGCTTCTGGCGATCGTGCGCGCCGGCTTGCCACCGCTTGAGATAATCGGCGCGCGTTTTTTCCTTGACCGCGGCCGGCTCGGACAGGGCCTCGATCCGCGCCAGCTCGGCGGCATGGGCAGCACGGTCGACCCGCTTGAGTTCGCTCGCGTTGGCCAGCGTCGACTTGGGAGTGGAAAGCCCGATACGGGTCATCGCCTCGCGAAAGAGCTGGCGATCTTCGGCCTTGTCGATGGCCTCGGCCGTGGCGCCGATCATTTCGACGCCGAAGCGCTTGAGGACGCCCTGGCTGGCGAGGCTCAAGGCCGTATTGAGCGCGGTTTGCCCGCCCATGGTGGGCAGCAGAGCGTCCGGGCGCTCGCGCTCGATGATCGCGGCCACAACCTCGGGCGTGATCGGCTCGATATAGGTCGCATCGGCCAGCTCCGGATCGGTCATGATGGTGGCCGGATTGGAATTGACCAGGATGATGCGATAGCCCTCGGCCTTGAGGGCGCGGCAGGCCTGGGTACCCGAATAATCGAACTCGCAGGCCTGCCCAATGACGATCGGCCCGGCGCCGATGATCAGGATCGATTTGATGTCGGTGCGCTTTGGCATGGGCCCGCTTCATATTGCAGCGTCGCGGGCTTGGCTATAGGCCCCGCCCGGCGCCCAACAGCCAATGGTGCCGCAGGGTTTTCCGGCGCGAGGCCTATGGCTTGACCCCGCCGGGGCGTTCCGGCAGGAGGGGCAGGCCCTTGCGCTCGCGCATCAGGTTGCCGAAGCGCACAAACAAATAGTGGCTGTCCTCTGGACCCGGCGAAGCCTCGGGATGGTACTGCACCGAAAACACGGGGGCATCCTTGAGCCGCAGGCCGCAGTTGGAGTTGTCAAATAGGGACACGTGCGTCTCCTCGGCCAGCGCCGGCAGGCTGTCACGATCAACGGCAAAGCCGTGGTTCATGGAGGTGATTTCCACCTTGCCGGTGGTGTAGTCCTTCACCGGATGATTGGCGCCGTGGTGTCCCTGATGCATTTTGCGCGTCTTGGCGCCGATCGCCAGACCCAGCATTTGGTGGCCGAGGCAGATGCCGAAGATCGGCAGTCCGGACGCCACCAGGGCCTTGATTTGCGGCACCGCATAGGCCCCGGTCGCGGCCGGGTCGCCAGGGCCGTTGGACAAGAACACGCCGTCGGGCTTGCGTTCGAGAATCTCGGCGGCGGTGGCGGTCGCCGGCACCACGGTGACCTTGCAGCCCAGGCTCGCCAAGGCCCGTAAAATGTTGCGCTTGAGGCCATAGTCGACGGCGACCACGTGCAGCTCGGCCGCGTCTTGCCGACCATAGCCGCGGCCCCAGGCCCAGCGCGTCTCCTCCCAGGTGTAGCTTTGGCCCGCCGTCACCTCCGGCACCAGGTCGAGCCCCAGCAATCCCGGCCAGGCCTTCGCTTCCGCCTTGAGCGCCTCGAGATCGAAGCGACCGGAAGGCTCGTGCGCGATGACGCCGTTGGGCATGCCCTTTTCGCGGATGTGAGCGGTAAGGGCACGCGTGTCGACGCCGGTCAGGGCAATGATGCCGCGCGCTTTCAGCCAGGTATCGAGCGGCTCGCGGGCGCGATAGTTGGAGGCAGCGCTGACCTCGGCCCGCAGCACGCAACCGCGCACCCCCGAACGCATGGCGAGGTTGGAGGTCTCCGTGTCCTCGGGGTTGGTGCCGACGTTGCCGATGTGGGGGAAGGTGAAGGTGATGATCTGGCCGGCGTAGGAGGGATCGGTGAGGATCTCCTGGTAGCCGGTGATGGCGGTATTAAAGCAGACCTCGCCCACGGCCGATCCCACGGCGCCGAGGCCGTGGGCGGCAACGACAAGGCCGTCGGCGAGGATGAGCCGCCCGGTGAGCGGCGCCTCGGTCCAGGGCTTTGCCGTTGCGTTGGCCATGGCCTCAATCCCGTTATCCCTCAAGTGGGGCGGCAACCTAGCGGCGGGCGCCGGCAAATCAAGAGCCACATCGGCGCACGGCGCCTCGCTTGGCCTTAGCCGGCAAGCCGCGCTTCGATGGCGGCCAGCGCCGTTTCGGCCTTTGAGCCATCGGGACCGCCGGCTTGGGCCAAATCCGGACGGCCGCCGCCGCCCTTGCCGCCCAGCGCCTCGGCCCCGACCTTGACCAGGTCGACAGCATTGATGCGCTTGGTGAGGTCGTCGGTAACGCCGACCGCCAGCCCCGCCTTGCCGTCCTCGCTGACGCCGATGATGGCCACCACGCCGGACCCAATCTGCTTCTTGCCGTCGTCGATCAGCCCCCGCAAATCCTTGGGGTTGAGACCCATGACAGTGCGCGCGAGCAGCTTCACGTCGCCGACGGCGCGGATCGCCGAGGCCGCAGCCCGACCGTTGCCGCCGGCGACCGCGGTGCCGCCGAGCGCCATTTGTCGCCTGGCCTCCGCCAGCTGGCGCTCGAGTTGCTTGCGCTCCTCGATCAGCGCGCGCACGCGCTCGACGAGCTCGTCGGGTTTGGCGCGCAGCAGCTGCGCCAATTCGCGCACGCGCGCATCCTGGTCCGCCAGGTAGGCGCGCGCGCCGTCCGCGGTCAGCGCTTCGATGCGGCGCACGCCCGCGCTGCTGGCGCTCTCGCCTGTCACCTTGATGAGGCCAATGTCGCCGGTGCGCGCCACGTGCGTGCCGCCGCACAATTCCACCGACCATGCCTTGTTGGCCTTGGCGCCGGAGGTCCCCAGCCCCATCGAGACAACCCGGACCTCATCGCCATACTTCTCACCGAATAGCGCCATGGCGCCCGTCTCCAAGGCGTCCTCAAGCGCCAGCAGCCGCGTCTCGACCGGAGAATTCTGCAACACAAAGGCGTTGGCCATGCTCTCCACGGCGGCCACCTCCGCCGCGCTCATCGGTTTGGGATGCGAAAAGTCGAAGCGCAGGCGCGCCGGCTCGACCAACGAGCCCTTCTGGGCGACGTGCGGTCCGAGCACCTGGCGCAAGGCTTCGTGCAGCAGATGCGTGGCGGAGTGATTGGCACGGGTCGCCGAGCGGCGCTCATGGTCCACGAGCAGTTCGACGGCGTCGCCCGTCTTGAAGCGGCCCTTCTCGACCCGCCCCAGGTGCACGATAAGATCGCCCAGCTTTTTTTGCGTGGTTGCGACGCGGAACAGCGCACCCTTGCCACCCTTGATGGTGCCCTGATCGCCGACCTGCCCGCCCGACTCCCCATAAAACGGCGTTTGATTGAGGACGATGGCGCCCTCCTCGCCTTCGGCCAGGGTCTCCGCGACGCTGCCATTGCGAATGAGGGCGCGGATCTCGCCTTCCGCCGTCTCCGTGTCGTAGCCAAGAAAGTCGGTGGCGCCGACCTTTTCCTTCACCTCAAACCAGATGGTTTCGGTGGCCGCTTCGCCGGAGCCCCGCCAGGCCCGCCGCGCCTCCTCCTTCTGGCGCTCCATCGCCCTGTTGAAGGCGGCAATGTCAACACCGATGCCCCTGGGCTTGAGGGCGTCCTGGGTCAGGTCGAGCGGGAAGCCGTAGGTGTCGTAGAGCTTGAAGGCGACTTCGCCGGCAAAGGTGTCACCCGCGGCGAGACCCGCGCTTGCCTCCGACAGCAAGTTGAGGCCCTTTTCCAGCGTTTTGCGAAAGCGCGTTTCCTCGAGCTTGAGGGTCTCCGCGATCAGGGGCTGGGCGCGCACCAGTTCTGGATAGGCCTCGCCCATCTGGCGCACGAGCTCCGGCACCAGCCGAAACATCAGCGGCTCCTTGGCGCCAAGCAGATGCGCATGGCGCATGGCGCGACGCATGATCCGGCGCAGCACATAGCCTCGTCCCTCGTTGGAGGGGAGCACGCCGTCGCCGATCAGGAAGCTGCTGGCGCGCAAATGATCGGCAATGACGCGATGCGAGGCCTTCTGGGTGCCCTCCGCCGGCACCCCGGTCGCCGCCACCGAGGCGGCGATCAATGCCTTGAAGAGATCGATCTCGTAGTTGTCGTACGTGCCCTGCAGCACCGCCGAAATGCGCTCAAGCCCCATGCCGGTGTCGATCGAGGGTCTTGGCAGCGGCACGCGGTCGCCCGGACCGCGTTGCTCGTATTGCATGAACACCAGATTCCAGATCTCGATGAAACGGTCGCCATCCGCGTCCGGCGAGCCGGGCGGACCGCCGGCGATCTTGGGACCGTGATCGAAGAAAATTTCCGAGCAGGGTCCGCAGGGACCGGTATCGCCCATCGCCCAGAAGTTGTCGGACGTGGCAATGCGAATGATCTTGGCATCGGCAAACCCCGTCACCTTCTTCCAGACCCGATAAGCCTCCTCATCGTCGTGATAGATGGTGACCAACAGGCGGTTGGGATCAAGTCCATACTCCTTGGTGACGAGGTCCCACGCCAGCGGAATGGCCCGCTCCTTGAAGTAGTCGCCGAAGGAGAAGTTGCCCAGCATCTCGAAAAACGTGTGGTGGCGGGCGGTATAGCCGACGTTGTCGAGGTCGTTGTGCTTGCCGCCGGCGCGCACGCACTTTTGCGCCGTGGTGGCGCGGCGATAGCTGCGCGTCTCCTGACCGGTGAAGACGTTCTTGAACTGCACCATGCCGGCGGAGGTGAACATCAAGGTCGGATCGTTGCGCGGCACGAGCGAGGAGGAGGGAACGACCGCATGATCGTTCTTGGCAAAGAAGTCGAGGAAGGTCGCGCGAACCTGATTGACGCTGGTCATGAGAGCTCATCCGCGGAAACTGCGGAGCCACTTCTAGCCACGCGCCTGTCCGCTGTCCACAAACCCCACCCCGCGCAGCCACCGCTGGCACGGCCGGTCCCGGGCCGCCGCCCGCCTCCGGCCTGCCCTCGAGCCGCCGGCCGCGCCCAAGGCGCCGTGGCCGCTAGCCCCCCTCAGCGCTTGGCGCGGGCGCCCTTCTTGGCGACCGTTCCGGCTTCCGGCTCGCCGGCAAAACCCTCCGGGTCCTCCGCGTCGTCCGCGCCCTCCTCGCCCTCGGGCTCCGCCTGCAGCATTTTGTCGACGATAAGCCCGGCATTTTGCCGAATGGCCTTCTCGACCTGATCGGCGATCTTGGGATGCTGCTTCAAGAAGGCCTTGGTGTTTTCGCGGCCCTGGCCGATCCGCTCGCTGTTATAGGAAAACCAGGCGCCGGTCTTTTCGATAATGCCGGCCTTGACCCCAAGGTCCACCAGCTCGCCGACCTTGGAGATGCCCTCGCCATACATAATGTCGAATTCCACCTGCTTGAACGGCGGGGCCACCTTGTTCTTGACGACTTTGACGCGCGTCTCGTTGCCGACGATCTCCTCGCGATCCTTGATCTGGCCAATGCGGCGAATGTCGAGGCGCACGGACGCGTAGAACTTCAGCGCATTGCCGCCGGTGGTCGTCTCGGGGTTGCCGAACATGATGCCGATCTTCATGCGGATTTGATTGATGAAGATCACCATGCACTTCGATTTGGAGATCGAGGCCGTGAGCTTTCGCAGGGCCTTGCTCATGAGCCGGGCCTGCATGCCGGGTTGCATGTCGCCCATTTCGCCCTCGAGCTCGGCGCGGGGCGTCAGCGCGGCCACCGAGTCCACCACCAGCACGTCGATGGCGCCCGAGCGGACCAGGGCCTCGGTAATTTCCAGGGCCTGCTCGCCGTTGTCCGGCTGCGATACGAGCAGATTGTC
>DASTMQ010000440.1:0-7041 GCA_035714005.1 Hyphomicrobiaceae bacterium | reverse complement strand
GATTTCCTTGAGAGAGTCCTTGTGCAAAAAGCCGATGTGATAGGCCTCGTGAAAAGTGTCGACCAGAATCTTCCAATTCATGCTCTCCGGGACGATGCGCTTGTCGTAGAAGGCCCAGGAGGAAAAGTCGTAGCTTGCAAGGTCGGCGCCAAGCCCGCCTAGCCAGGGATCGATGTCGAACTCGGTGGCCGCATCGGCGGCGGGCGCCGGCATCACCCACACCAAACCGTACTTCTCGGCGATCGGCAGCGGCGTCAGCGTCGAGCGCTCGCGGCGAACGTCGGGAAAGTTGCGCTCATCCGGGATGCCAATCACCTTGCCCGCAAGGTCGTAACTCCAGGCGTGATAAGGGCACACGAACAGGCGGGCCTTGCCGCAGCCCTGGGCCACCTTGGCGCCGCGGTGGCGACAAACGTTGAGAAAGGCGCGCAATCTCCCATCACGGTCACGCACGATCAGCAGCGGCACGCCGGCATAGTCGTCGGTGCGAAAGCTGCCCGGCGTCGGCCACTCCGAGGCAAAGCCCATCAGCAGCGGCCACTGCCGAAAGAGCAGGGTTTGCTCGCGGGCGGCGTGCTGCGGATCGCTATAAACCGCAACCTCGTTGCGCCAGGGCGCCTCCGCCAGCGCCGTCGTGCGGTTGTCGAGGTGATGCAACAAGCGTTTCAACAGGTCGATTTGCTGTTGGCGATCCATCGTGCGACCCCTGTGCGCCGCCGTTGCGCTTGGCCCACGTCGCCTGCGTGCGCGAAGGCGCGTGGCACCCTCCCCCTTGAGCCTGTGCCTGGCACCATTCCAGGTCCGTTCAGGCTACGTCTGTTCAAACGTATTTGGTGACGTCTATTCAAACCACGCCTGTTCAGGCCCGATACGATACCGTATCATGCGATCTGGCCGGGCACAATACGGTACCGTATCACAAGCTGGCGAGCGGGCATGCCCAACGGGCGGGATGGGTCGGACAAATGGGTCGAGGCGGCGCTGGCCGCGCTCGCCGAGGGCGGCATTGAGCGCGTGCGCGTCGAGGTCGTAGCCGAACGGCTGGGCGTGACCAAGGGCGGATTCTACCGCCGTTTCAAGGACCGCCGGGCCTTGCTCGACGCCATGCTGGAGACCTGGAGGGCGGGCCGCATTGCCGTCATCCAGCAGCAGACGGCGCTTGCCGGCCTCAGCCCCCGCGAACGCCTCAAGGCCCTCGTTCAGCTCTATACGGAGCGCGTCAGCGCCCAGGGCATGGCGATCGAGCTCGCCATTCGCCAATGGGCCCGCGCCGACGAAAGCGCCGCCGCGGCCGCCGCCGGCGTCGATGCCGCCCGCCTGCAAGCCGTCGCGGAGCTCTACCGCCGGCTCGGGCTATCGGCGGACGACGCGCAAGGCAGGGCCATTCTGTTTTATGCCTTCATTTTCGGGCAAAGCCTGCTTTTTCTCACGCACGCCCCGCGCAGGCGGGCGAGCTTGCTCGCCGCCTGTGCCGACACCTTGACCGACATTGACTGAGGATTTGGCGGCCGGGGCGTCGCCCGGCTCACACAAGCGTGATGGAGAAAGGTCATGCAACGCGCAGTCTTTGCCCAGGCGGCGGCCCCCCGCGCCAAGGCCAGCAACTATCCGACCGAATTCGCCGCGCGCGTGTCCGGGCGCCTCAAGCGCCCGCTGGGTGACCTGTTTGCGCTCAAGAATTTCGGCGTGAACCTGACGACGCTGGCGCCCGGCGCCGCCTCGGCGCTGTTCCACCGCCACAGCCGGCAGGATGAATTCGTGTACATGCTCGAGGGCCAACTCGTGCTCCTCACCGAGGAGGGCGAGCAGGAGCTGACACCGGGAATGTGCTTTGGCTTTGCCGCCGGCGGCACCGCGCACCAGCTCGTCAATCGCTCCGCGGCGGACGCCACCTATCTCGAGATCGGCGATCGCAGCGCCGGCGATGCCGTGAGCTACCCGCAAGACGACCTCGAAGCCGTGCTCGGGCCGGCGCGGACATGGATTTTCACCCGCAAGGACGGGACACCCTATTGAGCCGGGATTTGGAGAAGCAAACCGAAAAACCGATCGCGGCCAGCTGCTGCGAAAGGGCACGCCATTCCACGTTCTTAGGGGCGAGCGCAGGTCCTAAGTTGGTACCTGAGGCGCTTGGGGTATGGCGCGATCTCTTCGGAACTGAGAAGCAGTGTCCTCTGAGACTCGCTTGCCGGCCCGACTCTCGTGCACTGGCTTCCTCTTCTGGGTTCCTCTGTTCCCAACGTGCGGTAGAGCTCCTGCCGCACGCCTGAAGAACTCGGCGCCTGAGAGAAGACGATTACCGGGCAATGCGCGGCTGGTCACGGCCTCTCCTCGGGCGAAAGGCAGCCGCAGTCACTCTGGCAGGACCGTGATCGCAACGTCGCCCCAGTTTATGAGCTTAAGCTTGCGAACTTGGATCCGGTTTCCCACTTGCGCAACTGCGGTCGAAGATCGTGACGCGGGAGCGTAACGTTTCTTACGGAGTAACGCGTGCCTCCTTCACCTGCCCCGCTCTTGTTCGGCCGCAGCGTCGGGTGTCTGCACTCTCCCTCCACCCCGCATCGACGGCTTCACCGATGACAGTTGGCTCGCACCAAATGAGGGCGAGAAGCGGCGCACCGAACCGCTAACCACTCCTCGCCCCAGGGCCTGCGAGTCCCGCTGCTCGCAGGCGAACCTATTGGGTGGAGTCTGTGATCGGATGGTTGTTCCAGTAACGATTTTGGACTTTCGGCCTATAGTGGCCGCCGCGCCAATACGACGCTGGCATCGTTCGCATCAAGGCCAACCGCGCCGGCGCTGCGACCCGACGAGCCAGTATCAGCGAGAAGGCACTCGGAGTGCCGGGCCTGCGCGATCGCGTCGCCCGCAGAGGGTGCCTGCAGGGTTTGCTTTGGTGAAAAGGTTGCCTGACGCGCGTTAGCCGAGGAGGCCGAGGCGAAAGAAAACGCGCAAAGTTAAGAAGAGCGCCCGGGGGCTCGGGGTAGTAGAACGCTTATTCGATTGGGCGGGCGAGGCCGCGTAGTGGATTGCACATCGGCGGCTTCGCCGCCAGCGGCGCCGCGTTTTGACACGATCTGATGCTTTTGTGGGGGATCGGTCCTTGCACTGGCGTTACAGAGGGGGAGATTGGTCATGCATCGCACGCTAGCCCTGGCCGGCGCGCTTATTAGCGTTTTTGCCGCCACCAGCGCGGTTGGGGCCGAGCCCCGCGTGGAGGTCGGCATCCTCAGCTGCGCGGCCCGTTCCACGACCGGCACCATTTTCGCGTCCAGCAAATCCCTCTACTGCCAGTTCCAGCGACCGGGACACCTTGAGTTATATCGCGGCCGGATTGATCGCTACGGTCTCGATCTTGGCAGCACCGGCAAAACGGCGATCGCGTGGGCCGTGCTGGCCCCCACCGCTAACCCGCCGCCGCGCTCACTTGCTGGCACATACGGCGGCATCGGCGCGGAGGCGACGGTGGGTTATGGCATTGGCGCCAACGCCCTGATCGGCGGCTCGCGCCGTGGCTTTATTCTGCAGCCCTTGAGTGTGCAGGCCCAGACCGGCCTCAATATCGCGGCGGGCGTCCGGTCGCTGGTGCTCAGCGCAGACTGAAGCCGATTGCAGAGGAAGGCTCTGCGCAGCGCTAAAGGTCTGCTGGGCGCTAACTGTCGCCCGCATCGGGTCATCACTTTCTGGTTTCTCGTGGCTCCTGAACTGGATACCCGTTTTAGGCAGTGGTGGATGTTGCCGGTGATGGTGGCCATCGCGTTCTGGGACAACTTTCTCAGGCGCTAATTACGCCGCCCCAGGTTTCTCGAACACCCGCCAACGCGAGCGCAAGCAACCAGAGCTTCTCGTCATGCCAGTGACCGCAAAGAAAGCGACTTCGCGCGGCGCCAATTCTACAGGTCAGCTAGATGCTAGATGCGACACGGCGTTGGGCAGGGTCAGAGCTGTGTCAGGCCTCCGTCTACAATGACCTCGCTCGAAGCGACCACCCGCCTCCACGACATACCGGGCCACGAGCTTGACGCGCATGAGATCCAGCCACTGCGGCAGGCCGTCGTGTGGGCGCCTCGCCTCACGGCGGTGCCACGCGAACGGCGGTCGAGATGCGCAATGCACGTGACCGCCGCCGTCCGTCATGCCTGTCCTACATCTCCTTCCTATTCAACTGATTGGCGAGGTATTCGGCTTGCCGGATCGCGAGCGCCACGATGGTCAACGTCGGGTTCTCGGCGCCGCCGGTCGTAAACTGGCTGCCGTCCGAGATGAACAGATTGGCGACGTCGTGGGCCTGGCCGTACTTGTTGCACACTCCGTCCTGCGCCTTCTCGCTCTGGCGGCAGGTACCCATGTTGTGGGTGCTGGGGAATGGCGGCAGCTCGAATACCTGTGTGGCGCCGAGCGATTGGTAGACCGCCGTTCCCGCCTTGTAGGCGTGGTTACGCATGGCCGTGTCGTTGGCGTGGTCCTTAAAGTGCACCACCGGCACCGGCATCCCGTTCTTATCCTTTTCCGTGGCATGCAGCGTGACCCCGTTGCCCGACTGCGGCAGGTCCTCGCCGACGAGCCACATGCCGGCGAAATGATCGTACATCTCGATGACCTTGGCGTACTGGGGGCCCCACGCGCCCGCAATGGTGTTGGACGCCACGCCGGCAAGGCCGAAGCCGGGCAAGGTCTCCATCTCGTAGCCACCGGCGAAGCCGCGGGACGCATCATGGCGGGATTCATCCTTAATGATTCCCGCCATCTGGGTGCCACGATCGAAGTTCACCCGCCCGGGCATGATGGCATAGACCGTGCCCGTCATATGACGCATGTAGTTGCGTCCCACCTGGCCCGAGGAGTTGGCGAGCCCCTTCGGGAACTTCGACGTCTCCGAATTGAGCAAAAGCCTCGGCGTCTCGACCGAATTGCCGGCGACGCAGACGACGCGCGCCTTCTGCTCCTGCAGGGTCCCGGTCTTGTCGGCATAAACGACGCCGGTGACCTTGCCGCTGGCATCGTGTTTGATCTTGACCACCATGCTGTCCGGTCGGATCTCGAAATGACCGGTACTCTCCGCCTTCGGGATCTCGCTGTAGAGCGTCGACCATTTAGCGCCGATGGCGCAGCCGGACATGCAGAAACCGATCTGCCGGCAGGCAGGCCGACCATCGCGCGCCTCGGCGTTAATCGCCATGTTGCCGGTGTGGACCTGGGTATATCCGACGCGCTTGGCGCCGGCCGCCATCACCTTGAAATTGTTATTGCCAGGAAGACGCGGGATGTTGTGGGTGCCGGTGACGCCCAGCTTATCTTCGGCGCGCGTATAGAAGGGCTCGAGCTCTTGCAGCGTGATCGGCCAGTCGAGAAGATTGGCACCAGCGATATTGCCGTAGACGGTGCGCGTGCGAAACTCGTGCTCCTGGAAGCGCAGTGACGCGCCAGCCCAATGCACCGTTGTCCCGCCAACGGTCTTGCAGACCCAGAGCGGCAGTGACGCATTGAGATCGCCGGTGCCGATGCGCTTGTCGAGCCAGCTCAGGCGGCCGAACATGGTGGCGTTGTCGTTGACGATGTTGGTGATGTCGAGCCGCGGTCCCGCCTCCAGACACACAACATTGATGCCGCGCTGGGCGAGCTCGTTGGACAGCGTTCCGCCGCCTGCGCCGGAACCGACCACCACGACGACTGAGTCATCCTTGAGATCGAATGCTTTGGCCATTGATCGATCCTCCGGTCACGAGTTGGGTAGCCAGCCGATGTCGTCGAAGCCGCGGTCGATGTAGCCGCCGTGCTCGACAGACGATCCTTCGAAGCCGAAGAAGCGGCAGACCAGCGGATTGCCGTAGAGATTGTTGATCGTTGCCGTACGCATGGTGGAGAAAAACTCGCTAGCCTCCACCGTCTTCAGCACCGCACTGCGGGCACCGTTGCTCAGTTCGACCCAACGGATGCCGCGTTCAGCATCGAGCCGCGCAACACCGTCAGCAAGAAGCTTGCGCAACGCGGCGTCGCTTGCCGCCTGCTTGTCGACGGCATCGACCACGGCGGCGTAGTACTGATCCCCGAGGCGGTCGTGTGGGAACAACTGACGCGCCATCACGAGCAACGTCTGCGCCGAATGCGCGTCGATCGCCGTGGGGGACAAGGCCCAGGAATAGTCCGGCGCGAATATGACGGAGCCACTCGTCGCCAATCCCGCGACGATGAAACCGGTGCTGTACAGGAATTCCCTGCGGTTAGGTGCATTTGCCTTCATGGGAGTCCTCCCTGATGAGGCCCGCTCGCCGATCCGTATCGACGTTGCGATAATTGAGCGGCCTGCCAAAATCCTAGACCCGGCGTCGAGCAATTTGAAGGCAAAACCTGCGCACCAACCGAAACGCGCCCATAAGGAAGCAGCCCTTATGTGTGAGGCTTGCTAGCTTGCGCGGGCAGTTGCCGACCGCAGCTGACGCAAGCCAGGGTTTCTCCCGATGCGGGACGCATCGGTGGAAGGACAGATGATCCGGCAAAACTGAAACTTGCAATAGGAGAGGCACGCCCTATGCATCGATTAAAGCCGCATTGGCATTTTCTCAATCAAGTCACGATTACCGGCGACTGCGAGCCGAAACTCGTCGCTTCTTTTGATCCAAACGGAAAAAAGGGGCGAAGCCGTTTTTGCTTCGCCCCTGGCGGTCTGCACCCGATAGGCTCCTGGATCTGCACGTCGAAACCCCGTGACAGAGCACGCTAGCCTTGTCGACTGTTTCGGGGCACGCTGGCAACTATTGGCGACGAATTGCTAAAAGGGATATCGGACGATGAAGCTGAGGGCGGCTTCTGTCCTATTACACATCGTGGCTCAATGGCACGTTGGTTGCACCATGAATGCAAACGCGTCTGGAAAATTCGGAGGTACGGGCAAGGCTGTCCTGGCGCCGAACGTCCGGCCTCGGAGATCTCAAAAATGCGTCTAGTTGTATGTGTGCTGCGCAGCCAGTTGCATCAGGTCGTTCCTGGTCACAACCGCAAAAAAGGCCCGCCCTCCGAAGAGAGCGGGTCTCAATGTGATGG
>DASTMQ010000439.1:0-7762 GCA_035714005.1 Hyphomicrobiaceae bacterium | reverse complement strand
GACTTCAGCTACGGGCCATTTACCGTGGCGCCGATCGCGCAGCTGTCCTACCGGTTTGCCGACGTTCCGGAAGCGCGGCGCTATCGGCTCGATCTGCTGCTGCCGTTTGAAGCCAAGATCACCTCGCGCTGGTCCCTGATCTCAACGCCATTCGTGGGGGCCTATTGGTTTACCGACGGCCTGAACGAGGGACGGCGGGACATCATTTATTCTACCTCGCTCGGATTGCGCTACAGCATTGCCAACAACATTTCGCTGACGACTGCCGCGAGCTATGAATGGCGCACGTCGAATGTGCCGCTCCGGCACTATCGCGACCTCGAAATAGGACCGAGACTGGACATGGCCTTCTAGTGTTCTCGGGAGACGAGCATGAAGCCAATCATTATCGTTGCTGCGGCCATGGCCTCCCTACTGTTGGGCGGTGCGGCCTCGCCGTCGCTGGCGCAGCGGAGCGAGGCGGGCGACCGTGGACTGCGCCTGGAAAATGACGCCCTGCGCACGGACGCTCGCCGCAAATGGCTGCAAAAGTCGGCGACAACGCCGAGCGCGGCGGCAAAAGCAAAGCGCCGGCCAAAGTCGAGCGCGCGCAAAGAGTGACCAGCGCGGCGCGGCGGCTTGCGCCCCCAAGTCTTGCCGCACGGCTCCGCGGCCTCGCCCGGCAAAGATGGCGATGCGCCGCTGGCGGCAAAGCGCGGCGAGGCGATTGGGCCTCGGATTATTTCTTTAAGAGCTCGGGGTTCTCATAGATATTGCCGACCACCTCGAGCTGTCGCGCCAAATCGGCAGAGCTGTAGAGCACGCGCAGCGCGTCCTCGCATTTGACGAGACCGCCATTGCTTCCCTTGAGAATGTCGCCCTCATAGATGTCCCGGCCGTTCTTGTCTTGGAGCCCGGTATATTCCATCAGCACCACGTCGGGTTCCTTGTTGGCACGGTTAATGGCATAAAGCGGCATGCCGGCCGCGCTTTCCCAGGCAATGAAGCGCGGGTCATAATTCATCTGACGGTTACCCGATTCCCAGGCCCTGAACTTAATGTCTCGCATAGTTACGCAGCCGATAAAGGCGTACACATCCCTTCGACGACGCCCCCGCTATTTATCCCGTAGATTTCGCATTTTATAGGGAACGCGTCATCTTACAATAAACGCCACTTCGTTGCGCCAGACGAATTCTAGCTTTTCGAGGGATGCCCAAGCGCAGGGCGTGGGGGCGTGCGCGCGCGCCCTGAAAGCCGCAAGCGTCCTTCACCGGCGATGGGCGCAGGCTGGCGTGGGCGGGCAAGTCATGGGATCCGCGCGGAACGGCGAGGCTGCAGGCCGCAGCAAAACTGCCGCCAAGCCGGTCGATACTCCGTCAGGGCGCGTGCTGCCGGCGATAGCGGCAGCGGTGCGCGCCCCGCGCTGTCCTTATTCGACCGCTTATTCGGCCGCCATGCGGATCGGTTGTGGCTTGATGTCGAGGCGCTGCCGCACCAGCTCGATGTGTCCGCGCAGGTCATAGAGCTGATTTGAATAATAGGGCGGGACGCTGATGGTCCTCACGTGCGTGTCGATGCGGTCGAACTCTGCCTGCATGGCTTGAGCGTCGAATTTTGCATCGCCATTGTCCAGTTTCCGTTCCAGCGCCTTCAGCTGCCGGTACCAGTAGACCAGGCGTCGGCGCACCATCCAGACATAGATGCCTGGTAGCGCCCGGGTCAGGGGCAGCAGCAGGGCCAGCATGCCGAGCATGCCGACCAGCGTCGTCCAATGCTCATTGAGGAACGCCGTATAGGTGAAGGGCACGCCGAGGCTTGTCGCATTTGGCGCGAGGCTCTTGAGCACCACCGGAAGCTCGCCGGTTTTATAAAGAACCCGGGCGGCATTGGGCACCTCGAATTCGGGGTCGTTGGCGGTGGGAAACTCGCCGGCCCGATAAAACAGGACCGGATCGCCGTTTTTATCAAACGGCGACTTTGGACTATGCACCACGGCATGGGTGAGCAGGGAAATCAACGCCGACTGCATGTCCGGGCGAACCACCAAGGCGACCGCGGTCGAGAGCAGGGTGATGTCTTCGGTGGGCATCAAGGGATCGAAATCCACGGCTCCCTGGCGCAGGACGACTTTGGACAGGGCGGGAAAGCGGTTAATGTAGGCTTCCGCCTCGCGGCCAAAGTCCATCAGGCGGATGTTGGGAACGCGCAGGAGTTCTTGAACCTTTTCGGTGTCGGCGGCCGTGATGACGATACCGGCATCGGCCGTGCCCGATAGCAGCGGCCCGGCATCGGCCGGAAGATCTTGATCGATGAAGGTCGCGTTTTCCTTTTCGATCACCCCATTGGCTTTCAACAGTTGTCTGGTGACACCGCGCGCACCGCTATCGCGCGTGCCGATCATGATGCGCTTGCCTTTCAGATCGCGCAAAGACGCGATCGGCAAGTCGCCGCGCGTGAACACCCAGATCGGCTCGTGAAACAGGCGTCCGACCGAGAGCAGCTTTGAGTATTCGGAGTGGCGGTCCTTCTGTTTTTCGGTGGCGAGGCTGCCTTGCAGGCTCCCGACCAGGTCGCCTTTGACGAAGCCCGCCGTGATGCCGGATTGATCGTCGACCAAGGCACGCAGGGTGATGCGGCCTTCCAGCGGTCGCGTGCTCGTGCGGCCGTCCTTTTCCTTGAATGGAACGGTTTGGCGCACGACCAGCTGCACGCCAAACTTGGCGAGCACCTCTTTGTAGCGCTGCGCGAGCTCAGCGTATTGGGGATTGCCCGCGGCAATGACGATGGTGCCGTGTTTGTCGAGTTGCTGCGCGTGGGTCATCAGCCCAAGCGTGATCGCCCCGAGCACGGCGGCAAGCAACGCAAACACACTCGTCTTGATCGGAAATGAGTCCATGGCACCCCCCACATCGGTGACCCACTGCGCCGAAGCGCTGACCGGTATAGAGCAATTGCCAGCAAGAAGCGCAGTTAGCCGCCCAATGTCCAGCTACATTTTTGCCGATCGTGAGCTTGGACGCGGGCGCCGTCGCAAGCGCCCGTCAAATTGTGGCATGCCACCGTTACGCTCATTGCGAAGACAAGGGGCGCAAGCCCTCCTTTTGCAAGGTCTATTCGGTCGGGGCCATGGTCCCCGGGGCCGCCCGCGCGCGGCCATCCGGTCGACCGCGTCGGCGCGAGCTCACGCGCCAGCCGAGCGTCGAGGCGCAGCTAGGGGCGCGGCGGGGCGCTGTCACAATGCGGACACCAGCGGCGTGGGGCAACTTTCTCCTCCTATCGGGGCGACGCCCCGGGAGGATGTGCGGGTGTTGCGGCATGGCGTGGTGGGCGAATCACTTAAGGGGCACACCTCATGTTGCCAGCTGCGCGGGCGGCCGTCGTGCGAGGCTAGGTCAAGTCGAACCGCGTCGGGGGTGGCAGGGAGGCCAAGCCTTGCCAGGCCTGGTGCGCGTTGGCCGCAGGCGGCGGCAAAAATCGCGCGGCGCCGGGCGGGTCGCCGAGCGAGGGCCTTGACCCGAAGAAAAATGCAGCTTTGCCTCGCGTGTGGGGCGCGCGCCCGTGCGCATAGGACGTCTTGCGCATCGGACGTCTTCAAAGCGGCTTCCTTGGAGGGTGGATGCTGATTTCCAGGCGCAGTCTGGCGGCGATCTTCGCCAGTCTCGCTCTCGCCGATGTCGCCCTGGGTCAAGGCCAAGGCCCAAGCGAGACGCCGCCGGCGGCCCAGCCAGCGGCGCCACCGGAGACCCCGGGCCCGGCCCCGACGGCGCCCGTGTTGCCGAAGATCGAGGTGGTTGCACCAAAAAGTGCGCCAAAAAAGAAGGCAGCGCGGCCGCCGCCTCAGCCAGGCACGACGCCCCCGGTGGCGGCGCCGGCCGCGGCGGGCCCAGCCCAATCCTCATCCCAATCCTCATCCCCGGGCCCGGTCGCCGCGCCGTCAGTGCCGCCGCCGCCCGCCCCGGTCACCGCCGTCGAGGTCAGGATGTCGCCCGTTGCCGGCAGCGAGTTGCCGCTCGACAAAGTCCCAGCTGGCGTCAGCGTCATCCCCTCGGCGCTGATCGAACGGGCGGCCACGGCCTCCATTGCCGAGACGATCAACACCTACGTTCCCGGCGCCACCATCAACGAGGCACTCGGCAATGCGCTGGCCACCGACCTGCAATATCGGGGTTTCAGTGCCTCGCCGCTTAACGGCACGCCGCAGGGCCTTGCCATCTACCAGAACGGCGTGCGCATGAACGAGGTGTTCGGCGACACCATGAACTGGGATTTGATCCCGCAGATCGCGATCGCCGACATCGTCATAATGAGCAACAATCCAGCCTTCGGCCTCAATGCCTTGGGCGGCTCCGTCAATGTCATTATGAAGGATGGCTTTAGCTTCCAGGGTGCGACGGTCGACAGCCGGATCGGCTCCTTTGGACACAAGGAGGTGGCGGCCGAGGCCGGCCAGCGCTGGGGCAACTGGGCAACCTATGTTGCCGGCGAGTGGATCGACGAGAACGGCTGGCGCGACTTGTCGCCGGCCGCCGCAAAACGCGCTTATGCCGACCTGGGCGTCAAGGGTTCGGGCGCCGAGTTCCATCTCAACTACACCTTTGCCGATACCTTTCTGGGCGTCGTCGGGCCAACCCCGGTCGAGCTCGTCGAGGAGCGTCGCGCCAATGTCTTCACCTCGCCGCAGTCCTTCGACAACCGCATGCAGATGGTCAACCTGACGGGCTCCGTCTCGGTCACCGATACGCTCAAAATCTCCGGCAACACCTACTATCGCGGCTTCAAGCAGACGCGTCCCGACGGCAATGTATCGGAGGCAATTGCCTGCGACCCGGCCGGGCCGAACGCGGGTTTGTTGTGTTTCGAGGAAGCGGACGATGTCCTGTTCGGCCGCCGCGCTGACGGCACGATCGTCAACGTGCCGATCGCCAGCTTGCCCAACGGGGTTGAGACCGTTCTCGGCGGCAACGATCGGGTCTCCGTCGATTCCTTCTCCTATGGCGGTGCCGTGCAGGCCGTCAGCAAGGCACATCTTTTCGACCGGTCCAACCAATTCCTGCTCGGGACCAGCCTCGACCTTGGCCGAGCGCGGGTGACATCGCAAAGCGAGCTGGGCGTGCTCGATCCGCGGAGCCTGGCGGTGTCGGGGCTTGGCATCATCATCGACCAATCGCTCAACCCCGCCCTCGACGCCGGCGATGTCGAGGTAACGCCCGTCGATCTTGTGGTGCGCACCTCCTACTATGGGCTCTACTTTATGAATACGCTGGATGTAACGGACCGGTTGGCGGTGACGGTCGGCGGCCGCTACAACCTCGCCAACATTAAACTTGAGGATCAGCGCGGTGAGGATCTCAACGGCGATCATACCTTCCAGCGTTTCAATCCCCTGATAGGTGCAACCTACAAACTGCTGCCGGGCTTGACGGCCTATGCGGGCTATTCGGAATCGAACAGGGCTCCGACGCCAGCCGAGCTGGCCTGCGCCGATCCGCTGCGTCCCTGCCTGCTTGAGAACTTCCTGGTGTCCGACCCTCCCCTCAAGCAGGTGGTGGGTAGGACCATCGAGGCGGGTCTGCGAGGCCAGGTCGCGGCCGGCTACGCGGGGCGGGATGCCATGGGCGCGGCCAAAAGCAACACGCTCGGCTGGAGCCTTGGATATTTCCGCACGCTTCTCAACGACGACATTTTAACGGTGGCGAGCCCGATCCAGGGCCGCGGCTTTTTTATCAACGGTGGGGATACCCTACGCGAAGGGGTGGAGGCGGCGCTCAACTACCGGTCCGATCGGCTCTTCCTGTACGCGAGCTATGCCTTTGTGAATGCCACCTTCCGCAATGCCCTGGAAATAGCCTCGCCCGATGCCCCGGTCGGCGTGCCCTGCAGCGCTTTCGTCGCCGACGACCCCGAGGACGAAGTCCCCAACTGCGCCAAGGTGCGCCCCGGCGACCATATTCCAAGCATTCCCAGTCACCGCCTCAAGTTCGGTTTCGACTATTGGGTCACGCCGCAATGGCGGATCGGCGCTGACCTCATCGCCGTGTCGAACCAGTTCTTCCGCGGCGACGAGGGCAACGACGATCGACCGCTGCCGGGCTATGCCGTGGTCAATTTGCGCACCGGATACAAGGTGACCGATAACGTCGAGGTCTACGGCTTGGTGAAGAACCTTTTCAACAAGGACTACGCGACGTTTGGCACCTACTTCGATGCCGACGCCTTGCGCAACGTCGCGGGTGATCCGGTGGGCGTTGGGCGCAATGCCACGGTCCTGGAAAATCCGCGCACGATTACGCCCGCGGCGCCCTTCGCCGTCTATGGCGGGGTCAAAGTGAAGTTCTGATTGGAGCGGTGACAGCCGGGAAGCGATCACGCCCAGCGACGGTGGACCGGCTCATGAAGTCCGGGAACGAGCGCAAGCGCGCGGCGCCATGGCACTTCGGTCAGATTTGCCCGGTCGAGATCAGGGCCTCGGCGGTTCGCTGCACCTGGGCTGAGAGACCCGAAAGGGCGTAGAGCCAGCCCAGCAGCGTGAGGACCGACAGTAGCGTTGTGATCGAAACGGTGGCGGTGATCAGCTCCTCCTCGACCTTGTACTCACCGGCGAGAATGAACACCGTCTTGGCAGTCGGCACGGCGGCACAGATAACGGCCGCAATCGTGTAGAGCGGATTGAGGCCCGATGCCGAGCACAGACCGTAGACGATGAGCGGCATAATCACGAGCTTAACGACTGTGAGGGCCATGGAGGCCTTGAGCTTCGAGCGCATGCCTGCCGCCGTCAGGCCCAAGCCGATGGCGAACAGCGCGCAGGGGGTGAGCGCAGCGGCGAAGATGTTGAGATAGGTCGCGATCGGCAGCGGAATGGGCCAGCCTGCAATCGCCCACGCCAGACCCAGCAGGGTCGATAGGACCATCGGATTGAGCGTAATTTGCTTTAGCAGCAGGACGGGCCGCGCCGACGCCCGGTGTCGGCCGCCGTGTGCGCTCTCCAGCAGGATAACGCTTGCGGGAAACATCACTGCCGCCACGAACACGGTCGCGATCGCGGCGGGCAGAACCGCGGGCTGACCGTAGATAGAGTGCAGGATCGGCAACGCCACAAATCCGGTGTTGGTCATTGCCGCCGCCATGCCTTGGATCGTACTGCTGGCGAGATCGCATCCCCAGGCGATGCGAATGACCAGGAATACCAGCGCAAATGAGAGGATGGACCCGCCTCCAAACGCGAGCAGGAAGCGCCACTCTAGAAGATTACGCGCCGGCTCCTGCGCAATTGTAATAAACAGCAGCGCCGGCATCGCCACGTTATAGGCAAAATGCACCAGCCCATCGGCCAGAGAGCGCGGGATGTAGCCGAGCCGGCCGGCCAGCCAGCCGGTGACGATGACGGCAAAGACGGGAAGTACCAGGTCGGCGACTTGCATCCGGCGTCCTCGCTGTTTTCCGGTTTTTTTGAGTTTCCGAGCCCGGCAGCTTGTGCCTGCAACGGCTGGGGCCGTTGCGGCTCAAGGGGCAACTTCACCGCAAATCTCCGAGGCCTTCTATCGGGGTCTGCACCTCCTTGGCTGCTGGGCATTGCTGATTTGGCCCGCGTGCCGATGATGTCTCGGACGATGTTCTGCCGGCAACTCTGCGTCGGCGATGGCGGCATGCCAACGGCGCGCGCGGGTGCTCTGGGATGGCGTTTGAGAGCAGGCTAAACTCAAGGCTCCCGAGTGACGTGAGCGATGGTGGCTGCCGTGCTCAAAATGCCGTTGCGCGTAGTGATTGTTGGCGGTGGCAT
>DASTMQ010000438.1:0-2140 GCA_035714005.1 Hyphomicrobiaceae bacterium | reverse complement strand
CTTCGTCTATGTCAGCGGCCTGACGGGGTTCGGTACGGGCACCGACACGGTGGCCGACTTCACACCCGGAGCCGGCGGCGACGTAGCGGTTATCCTCAGCACGCCGGGGCTTACCTCGTTCGCCGACGCACAGGCGCGCATGACCGACATCGGCGTTTATACGGTTCTCAGCCTGTCGGCCAGCGACCAGTTATTCCTCTACAACGTCGATCCCTTCCAGCTCACCCCCGACAATTTCCTGTTCCTTTAGCCTCCTGGGCGTGGCTGGCGCCTCGGTATGCGTGGGGAGGTGCCAAGGGTCCGGTTTCGGCGCATCTGCGTCACCGCCGGCCCTCCGGCATGGGTCGGCTAACTGATCCGACAGCGGTCGCACAATTAGGGCAGCGGGGCCGGGTGCACCGGGCTCCGACTACATCAGCGGCTCCGGACGTTGAGCCGAGTGGCTCTGCCAAATAGAAATTCGACGCGCCCGCCATCGCCGTCCTTCGGCGTACGCGCAGAAGGTAGATATCGATGCGGCGTTCGGCAACCTCGCCATGGCGCGGTTGCATGAGTCTCTCGCTCTGGATCGTCGATTGAAGTGTACCCATCCGCCGAGGACCGCGGCGGGACGATAATCAAGCGGCGGCGGCTTGATGCTGGTTTGCCTTCCAATGCCAGGGCAGCAGTTCGTCAAGCCGGGAGGCAGGGTGGTCGGCGATGCGGGCGAGCACGTCTGCAAGCCAGGCCTGCGGGTTGATGTCGTTGAGCTTGGCTGTGGCGATCAGCGTGTACGCCGCCGCGGCGCGCTCGCCACCGCGATCGGAACCGGCGAACAACCATGAGCGGCGCCCAAGGGCAATGCCGCGTAATGCTCGCTCCGCCGCGTTGTTGGTCATGCAGATGCGGCCATCATCGAGGAAGCGGGTGAAGGCCGGCCAGCGCGTCAGGATGTAATCGATGGCTTTCGCGGTTTCGGCATGGCGCGACAGCCGGGCGCGTTCGGTGCGCATCCATTTTTCGAGATCGTCGACGATCGGCTGGCTTTCCCGTTGGCGTGCGGCCAACCGATCGCCGGTTGATAGACCGTTGATCGTGCGCTCTATGGCGAAGAGTTCGTCGATGCGGCGGACCGACTCGACCGCCAACGGCGCTTTGCGCAGATCGGCCAGCTCGAAGAAGTGACGCCGGCCATGGCTCCAGCACGCCGCCTCGGTGATCGGCCCCGGCTTTCGTTTGCCGTCGTAGAGCTCGCCGAACCCCGCGTAGGCGTCGGCTTGCAGGATGCCGGCATAGGAGGCCAGGTGCCGAGCGGGATGCTCGCCGGCGCGATTGCGTGTGTAGAAGAACACCGCCGCCGGCGGGTCGGGGCCAGCAAACGGCCGGTCGTCGCGCACATACGTCCATAATCGAGCGGTGATCGTCTTGCCCCGGGCGAGCAGCGGCACCGTCGTGTCGTCCCCGTGGAGGCGCTCGGCAGCAAAGACGTGATGGCGGATCAGCTCGGTGAGCGGGTTCAGTACGGCCACGCCGGCACCGACATGATCGGCCAGCGTCGAGACGTCGAGGTCGACGCCCTCCCGGGCGTAGGCTTCGCTCTGCCGGTTCAGCGGCTGATGCTCGCCGTACTTGGCGTAGAGGATCATCGCCAACAGGCTGGGCCCGACATGGCCGCGCGGGATGACATGGAATGGCGCTGGCGGCTGCGTGATCTTCTCGCAGGCGCGGCAGGTGAACTTCTCGCGCACGGTTTGGATCACCTTCCACTGCCGCGGCACAATCTCCAGCGTCTCGGTGATTGTCTCACCGAGTTTGGCGAGCCTGCCGCCGCAGCAGGGACACGCGCTCGGGCCGGGGATCACTACGCGCTCGCGCGGCAGATGCGCTGGAAACGGCGCGCGCACCGGCTTTCTGCGGTTGAATGTCAATCAGCGGCGAAGCGCGACCCGGAATCAGCGGCCAATTGCGACCCACCCCGGCGGTTGAGTAGCGGTCGTCCCCGGAGTCCACGGAGGGGACCCGCGCGTCGCGCAGTGCCCTCACGAGCGACGGAGCGGCGCGCGTGGGGAGGCGCTGTGGACCCCCGGGGGCGATCCGCGGGCCCGAGAACTCAGGTGCGGTTTTTGAAGCGCCAGGATTCGTTGCCGGTTTCGAGGATGTC
>DASTMQ010000437.1:0-9470 GCA_035714005.1 Hyphomicrobiaceae bacterium | reverse complement strand
CCGAGCACGGCGGCATGGCGCTTCAGCACGTTCCGATTGAGTGTAATGCTCTTGTTGGACTTGAGCGCGCGGCCAGCAAGGATGCTGGCGGCGGCATCACCGGTTTCATCGAGCAGGACGGAAAGCGGCAGGTCGGCGTCTTTGCCCGCCGGCGGGTAAGCCGCCGTCGTCGTCGGGTCCCACCCCGTCCAGTCGGCCGCCGAGGGCGCATAACCCATCGCGCCCAGAACTTCAGCGACGGGCTGCGGTGCTGGTTCACTTTGGCCATTCGCCTTGCCATTGACGGCGCGGCCGAACAGCTCGAGCCGTAGCAGCTGGGCCAACGATAAGACGTCGGCGAGCAGCTTGGTGCGCTCAAACCAGTGGGCGAAGCCGGGGCTGCGGCGATGCTGGGCGTGGAACTCGCACACCATCATCATGCGCTCCCAGTCCGGGATCGGCACCAGGATCGAGCGCCCCCCCAAGTCGCGGAACTTGCGCAAGGCCTGTCCGGTCTGGTTCTTCTTGTTGGCGGGAAAGTCGCTTGCGCGCAAAAGGAACGCGCTGCGACCGCCGCAGGCGGCAAGCAGCTTATCGAGTTGGCGTTTCAGCCCGCCACCCTGTGTCGGGCGATTGCACAGGAAGACGCGCGCGTCGGCGGTGTTTCCGCCTTCGTGCTTGAGGCTCAGGTCCAGGGCCGGCAGGTCGGGGCCCAATTCAAGGCGCTTGACGACGACGTCGAGGGCTCCACCCCATTCGGCGCGCGCCAGGCTGAGCGCATTGGTGAGAACCGTCAGCAACTCGTGGTCGTCGGAGGGGATCTCGGCCTCCGCTTGCGCCGTGAAGCGATCCCAAAGCTCGTGGAATTCCACCAAGGCGCTGGCATCGGCGCCGCCAGCCTCGTCGCGTCCACCGAAGCCTAGGGCGGCCGCCAGCGTAGAAATGAAGCCGCCCTTGCCTTCCTCGAGTGCTGGCTCGGCTTCGGTCACCTGCTCGCGCACCCGCGCCTGGGCAAGCTCAAGGATACGGCGCGTCGACAGGCCGCTGAACTCCTCGAAGAATTGCGGCCCAAAAAAGAGCAAGGGATCGATATCGCTGCGGCTGGCATCGGCCTGCATGCGCTTGGCAATGATGAGCTGCGCTTCCTCGGCGGTGCGTGCCTCCTTAAGCGATACCGGGCCGGCCTTTTCGATTCGATCGATGTAGGATTGCGTCAAGACCTCGCGCACCTTGCCGTAGAAGTCGCCAAGGCAGGAGAGGAGCACGATCGACGTCGGCACGCGGTTGGCGATCTGAATCAGATCCCGGGCCGCCTTCTGAAAGCGCTCGTGGTAGTCGTCGAAGAAGCGGAGATCCTCCACCTGATCGATCGAGATCACGAGGGCGGCGCCGTCGACGATCCACATCAAGCGTCCAAGCGATTCGATAATCTCGAAGGCGCGCCCCTCACCGCGATTGGGATCGAGCACGGCCACGGCTTCGGCGGACAGCTCCGTCAGCTCCCGACCGTAGAGGTACTGGCGCACGCGCTGGTCGATGCGCGGATCTACCCGCTGCAGATAGAGCAGGGCCCGCACGATATTGATATCAAGCGGCTGGCCGGCAAACTTCGGCGCCGCGACGATCTGGTCCGCCAGCGTCAGCACGAGCTTGGCGAGTTGGGCGTCGCTGAGCTTGGCATCACGCAGCTTGTCGAGCGCCGTTGTATCGAGGGCCTCGGCAGTCTCCGTCAGCCGGCGCGTCAGCCGTTGCAGGGCGGTCTCACCTCCCGTATCCGGGTCGTAGGGCTTTTCCAACGAGTTGACGAGGCGGCGCAGATAGTAATCGGCGTAGTTTGCCACATCCGGCGTCATCTGCGCATAGCCGACGTAGGCCTTGCCCGAGCGGTGCGCGGAGGTGCGCAGGGCGCGGATGAGATGGGTTTTGCCGGCGCCCGACTGGCCGTGAAACAAGAGGATGCGCGCTTGGCCTTGAGCCGCTTGCGCCCCCGTCACGGTGTCGAGAAGTTCGGTGAACTTGCGCCGCGCATGGGCGTGCACGATCTCGACGTCGACGGGATCGGCGCGCCAAATGTCGTCCTCCCAGGTGATGGAGTGCTCGAAGGCCGCCGACAGGCGGTCTAGATCGGGCGCGGACTCAACCGCCATGCGCATGTCACCTCAAGTGAGACGTTAGCTATCGGCGAACCGCGGCCTCAGCCGTCGGCCCGAACAAAATGAAACACCGCGTTCTTGTAGACGACGGCAGAGTCCTGCACGTCCTTCATGCTGTTGTGATCCTTGAGATCGGCATTCGCGAGCGCCAGCTGTCCGGTGCGATGCGCCTCCAGCAGCATGCATTTGAACTCGATCTCGGACAGGCCCCACTCGGTGCGCGCTTGGGCGAGCGCACGCCAAACGTGGGAAATGTAGGCCTTACGGTTGCCGACCCAGCCGTGCGCGTGCGCCGCAACGTGGCGTCGAACCTCGAGCACGAAGCCCGGGAGATCGGGCCGGCCGCCGAGCACGGTCAGCGGCGCCGGCCCGGCAGGCGCCACCGCCTCCCGTCTTGCTGCCAGTCGCGGCGGCGGCCGCGCGGCCTCCTTGCCGGCTTCGAGGAGCCCGGCAAAAAACCGGCTCAACACGGCGCGCCGCAGCTCGTCGAGATCGGCCGACTTGGCGCCAAGGTGCTCGGCCGCCAGCGCGGCGATCAAGCGCGTATCGGTGCCAAAGTCGCGCGGCGACCGACAGAGCTGCGCGGCCAAGAGACGCCCGGCGCGCGCCGGCAGCGCGGTTTTACCGGCCAAGGTGGCGCCGATCTGGTTGCCGAAGGCGCGCTGCAGCGCCAGCGCCGCCAGGGCCGAACGCAGCCGTGATGGTGTGGCAATGCCCTTGACTTTTACCTTGTAGGCGGTCTGGACGATCGCCGCCCGCAGCCCGTCGGCGCGCTCAAGGGCTTTGAGCTCCTTGGCCGCCAGGCGTTCCAAGCTGAGCGCCTTGGCGATCAGGCGGACGTGAGCGAGCTCGCTCCAGGTGCGCGGCAGTGCACCCCTCAGACCCAAGAAGCGCCGGGCCGCGTTGGCCCCGGTCGTGCTCAGCTGCAAGCGCCCATTGGCGTCGGCGGCAAGCCCATCGGCAAGCAGGGCCTCGACGACGCGCTCGATCAGGGCGCGCCAGTGGGCGACCGGCGAGCGATGGGACACGATGTGAGCCAGGTCCTGCGTCAGGGCGCTTCGGGTTGCCTGAGCATCGCCAGCGGCGATGCGCACGAGAGCGAGCTGGCGCAGCCGGTCGCTTGCGCTTTTGCCCGGCGGGTCCGGAACTGCCAGGGTTGCGGCCTGCATGGCCGGTGGCCTCCCCTTCATTGGGCCCCGGCACCGTGGGCGCGCAGGGGTTCGCTGCCATCGCCGGACGCGCGAATCACCGGAGGCTGGCCAGAGCATGAAGAAGACGGCCTTCCCAGCCAAGGGCCCTGTGCGGCAGGCGCGCGGTGACGCCAGCGGGCGCCAGCGCCGATTACGGCGCGCCGTCGGAGGGAAGGTCGCAAAAGCGCAAATTGGCCCAACTCCTGTCACGATTGCGGTGTGGGATCCCACGCGGGAGACAGGGGACACCAATCGAGTTCCGCTAAGGTTCGCGCCGCCACCGCGGCGCGGGGCGCGCAACCCGTGCAGGCGTTGGCCCTGTAACCCGATTTGGCAGGGTTGCGCCCCCACCGTTAACGTCGAGTTAACGGCTCAGCGCGATCCTAGTCCCAGACCAGTATCCCTGCTCGGGAGGCCAACATGTATCGCGTACTGGGCCCGGCGCTCCTATCGGCTCTGCTTGCCGGCTGCGGCATGGCCGCCTCGCCTTTGACCGCTGGTTTTGCCAACTCTGGCCAACCGACGAGCGCGCTGTCCGCGCGCACGCAAACGGCCAGCGTCGACACGGCTATGGCAAGCGACCCCAAACCGGCGCTGAAGTCGGCGGACAAGGCCCCCAAGGGAAGTTACGAAAAGGCGCCACAGGGTGCGCTCGCCGACCGCGACTACAGCAGGACCGACCTCGACCAGGAAAGGGCGCGCCAGCTCATCAACACCTACCGCAAGCAGCATGGTCTCAAGCCCTTGGTGTTGAACGCAGCACTGACCGAGGCCGCCAAGCTGCATTCCCGCGACCTTGCTAAGTGGGACCGCATTTCTCACTACGGCTCGGACGGCTCCAACCCTTGGGATCGCGTCAAGCGCGTGGGTTACAGGGCCAAAGTGGCCGCCGAAAACGTCGGCACCGGCCAGGCGAGCATCGACGAGGTGCTGAAGGGCTGGGAGGCCAGCCCGGGGCACAACAAGAACCTGTTGTTGCGCGAGGCCGAGCACATGGGAATTGCGCTCGTGCAAGACCCCCGCACCGAGTTCAAGACCTTCTGGACGCTGCTGGTCGGCTCCTCGCTCTAGCCTGCAAACGGCGCAACTGCCCGTCTTGGCCGCAGCCAGACCATCGCTCCGCGGGCCCGCCGCCGCGCCGGCGAAGGCCAACAAGCCGCGGCGAGGCGCCCGACCGCCAACTCAGGCGACTTGGCCAGCCCTCGACGGCTCGAAAACATTGTGCCAGATCGCCGTCTTAAGGTTGAGCCGGCGTCTGGCGAGGGCGCAATTGCCGGCTGCGGCGGCGAGGCTTGCCGCCGTCGCGGCCCCACCCAAGCCGAAGCCGGGGACCAGAGCGGCGCTGAGGGCGACGCTGGGCAGCGCCGACAAAACGAGCAGCAGCGCGCTGGCGGCGCCCTGACCCCGCATGTTGAGCACCAGGTCGGCGGCTCCGAAGGCGGCGCGCAGCAACAGGCCAACGGCGAGGATGAGCATGACGGGGTAGGCCTCCTGAAACCGCGGATCGAACAGGGCGAGCATGGTTTTGCCGACCGCTAGGGATGGCGGCCCCGGCGAGCAGCGATGGCCAGAAGATCCAGTTGGCAGCGTCTGCCACGGCGGCGCGCAGGCCTGCCTCCTCGCCGCGCGCGTCGAGGGCGGCGATCCGGTTGGCCATCGCGCTGGCGACGGCGTAGGGAATAAACAGCACCAGGCTCATGGTCTTGGCGGCCGCGAAGTACATCCCAACCTCGGCGGGACCGAGGTAGGAGGAGATCACCAGCACGTCGGCGTTTTGCAGGGTCAAATCACAGGCAACGATCAGCCAGAATGGCAGCGCCGTCTTGAACCAGAGCGCAATAGCATAGCGGCGTGGTCCGGGCGCGAGCTCCCGCTGCAGGCGGTGCCGCAAAAGCAAGGTCTGCACGATCGCAGCCCCCAAGCTGGCGAGAATAGCAGCGGCGATGGCAAAGCGCGCATTGACGGGGAGGCTATAAAGGTGTGCTGCGCCGAGGCCCGCGATCAGCAGCAACGGCCGCAGCACATAGGGCGGCAGCAGGCCTAGCGCCGTGAGCCCGCGGGCGCGCGCCACGCCGTCCTGAAGATCGGTAAGGGTCACGATCGGGATGCAGATCAGCCCCAAGTAGGCCGGCACCGCGTAGGGTGTCGCCACCCGCTCGCCCAAGCACCACAACAAAGCCAAGCCGGCGAGCGCAATGGCGCTCGCAACCGACAGCACCAGGAGGCGACCGCCGAGCAACAGGCCACGCAAAGCCGCGTGCTCGTTCCGCTCTCGATGCAGCGGCAGGAGGCGCAGCACGGCGGTCGACAGCCCAAGATTGGAAAGGCCGCCCAACATCAGCACCCAGGTCCACACAAAAAACATAGATGCCGTACTCGTGGGCACCCATTCAGCGCGCCAGCGCGACCTGGCTGAAATAGAGAAGCCCCGCGCTCATCGTGCGCACGAGAAAGGCCGTGACGGCTTGGCGCCCCGTGCGTGATCGTTCGCTGGCGCCCAGCGCAAGCCGAGCCCACCGGCGACCTGGGGCGTCGGGTTGCGCATCACAGCGAGGCCGGCTGGCGCGGCCATGTTAGCCCTTCGCTCCCCGCGCTTAGTCGCGCGCCCCGAGTTCTTGTTGGCGCAATTCGCTGCGTTGGCGGACCCTTTCGGCCACATTGGCCCACGCCCAACTGCGGCCGGCGTCGCCCTTGAGGCTGTGCAGCGTTGAGAAAAACTCCGCAACGTCGGCGGCCCAGACGCCGTGGCGGCCTTCGAGGACCGCTACCATCGCGTCGACTTCAATCGGCGTCGGCGTCGAGTCGACGCGAAAATGCCGCCCAGAGTTCATCGTCCTTGCCCCACAGATCGTGTCGCTGGGGCTGCAGCAAGTTCGACGCCAGCGGCCTTGGCCGCCGGCGCCCTTTGGCAACATTCGGTTAACCGGGTCTCGTGGTCGGGCAGAGGTGGTCCCGTGCGGGACCGCACGTGCGCGGCCGGGCTGAACGGGTGTGCCAGGCTGAGACGCCGTCCGGCGCCCAGACGTGTCAGATCGCCCAGCCCGGTCGCGGGCATTTAGCGCCGAGCCAGCGACAATCGGCAAGGCTGCGGGCGCCGCGCGGGCAGGCAAAGGGGGGCTGGGAGAGCCCCCGCGAGGCCGCTCGCCTATTCGGCGCGGCTGCCGCTGCTCGCTGCAGCCTTATCGGCCTTCGGGGCCTTGCCGGCGGCCGCGGGATGCGGCTTTCTTTCGGGCTTGGCCTTTTCGACGGCGGCCTCGGCGCCGGCCGCGACCTTGCGCTTTTGCACCTTGGCGACGGGCCGGCGCCGGCGACCCGTGCCGCACTCATAGGAGACGACGGCCTGGCGCATGGTCATGGGCCCCTTGGCGTCCTCTGCCATGGGCATGCTGTCCAGACTTTGCGGCTCGAACAGCGCCTTCCAAGCGTGCGTTTGAAACCCGTGCTCAAGCAGGCTGGCGGCACGCGTGGTGCGCTCGCGCCCGGTGGCCTCCCCCAACACCACGGCGATCAGCCGCTTGCCCTCCCGCGTGGCGCTGGCCACAACGTTGAAGCCGCTGTCGCAAATAAACCCGGTCTTCAGGCCATCGGCGCCTTCATAGTTGGCAAGCAAGCCGTTGTGCGTGCGCAGGTGGCGGTTGCCGATGCGCACGTCCATCAACGCCCAAAGGGGCGCGTACTCGGGATAGTCCTTGACGACGGCCATGGCGAGCTTGGCGAGGTCACGCGCCGTCGTTACCTGCTCGGCGGCCGGCAGGCCGTTGGCATTGACGAACTTCGTGCGTGTCATGCCAAGCCGAGCGGCCGTCGCGTTCATCGTCTCAACGAAGGCCTCCTGCGATCCAGCAACCGCCTCGGCCAGCATAACGGCCACATCGTTGGCCGACTTCACGATTAGGGCCTGCAGGGCGGTTTCCACCGTCATTTCCGCGCCGATGGGCAAGCCCACCTTGCTCGGAGGCTGGCTATAGGCGAGTTCCGAGCAGCCGATCTTCTTATCCAGCGTGATTTTGCCGGCCTTGATGGCGTCGAAGACGACATAGGCGGTCATGATCTTGGTGAGGGAGGCGGGGTGCCATTGGTTGTCTTGGTCCTCCGCGTAGAGGACCTTGCCGGTGCCGGCTTCGAACAGCAGCGCCGGTCCCGCCGCCGCGGGCAGCGCCCACAGGCCGATGGCGACCAGCAAAACCCTCACGATCAGCGCCAGCATGCCGTTCCCTCGATCGCTATTAAGACCGATCAACGCTCCTCAAGCGGGATCGTTGCGACTCAGTGTGCCCGTCAATGGTCATAAACGCTGCGCTTTCGCCGCACAATCAATGATGCGGCCGGATTGCGGCCAGAGCCGGCCCAAGTCTTTCACCCCCGCCAATCTGTGGCAAGGAAGGCTCAAGCTTGGCCTGGGCCTCCCAGCTGGAGATCAGCGCGCGGGCGAGTTCGAAGGCGCGCACGAAGGAGGGCTCTGCGCGCAACGCCCGATGGAAGTAGGCCTCGCCGAAGTAGGTCCACTGGCGCCGGTCGTCGCAGCCAAACGAGCTGCGGTCGGCGCGGGCCGCGGCAATAACGAGCGTCGTGGGGTCTGCCAGGGCGGGCAGAAAACTGCCCGAGTGGCAGGCCGAAAGCACGATCACGCTGTTCTTGATCCCCGAGCGCTTCAGCATGTCTTTCAGCTGCTCCGGCCGCAACGGTTTGAGGTCGAAGCGGGGCATCTCCACCACGAACAGGCCGTCTTCCCCGTGCGAGGTCAAAAACAGGAACAAGACGTCCCGACTGGGATCCATCAGCCGGCCCAGATGCTGCAAGGTGCGCTCCAGGTTGCCGGCGCTGGCAAGCGGCAAGGCGTCAAGCGTGCTGGCGTGGTTGACCAAGGCGATCGAGCGTCCCTGCGTGCCATAGCGGGCATCGAAGAATTTACGCACCGCAAGCACCTCGCGCTTGAACACGGCCTGCGGGCCATAGCCGGCAAAGCCCACAAAGTAGAGGTGCGGTTGCCCAGGTGCCGCGGGCCGCAGCCCTTGGAGGCTGCGGTCGAGCAATTCGGTTTGCCGCTGCCATGTCTTGGCGGCCTCGGCCGAAGGCCGCGAGGCCGCCGCCGCCGGCTCGCAGCCGCCAAGCCAGAGCAGGCCGACGCAGGCGCCGAGCAGACTTCGCAGGGCAGGGTGCCACCCATGGCCCGTGCCCGACCGGGACAGCATGTGTCTCACACTGTGCTGCATGCCATAAGCCTCACATCCAATGATCGCACGGCAACTTCGTATGCCAGATCGCTCCGCGCCGCGGTGGAAGGGCCCCCAACAGTGCCAACGCCAAGTTCCATCTCTTGTTGCCTTAGGCGCCAGAGGCGCCGCTAACGCGTGAGCGGCATCACCTCTTCGGCAAATCGCTGCATGCGCTCGAGCGTCTCGCCCACCGTGGCGGTCTGGAAGGTGAGGCACAGATGCCGCACGCCCGCTGCCTCAAGCGCGGCGACGTCGGCAGCCATGGTCTCGGAGGTCCCCGTCAGCAAGCGACGCTCGGCGTCGGTTTGACCGTGCGTGGTCCACGTCACCGGCCGCAGCACAAGGAAGGCGACATCGATGCCGGTGGGGTCGCGCCCGGCCGCCTCGGCGGTGCGGCCGAGTTCGGCAACGCCGGCCTTGACGCGTGCGGCGGTGTCGAGGCGGTACTGTGGATTGTTGGATGCCGGGTACCAACCGTCGCCGGCCCGCACCACGCGCCGTAGCGCCACCGGGCTTTCGCCGCCGATCCAAATGGGCGGATGCGGTTTGCGCACAGGCTTGGGGGCAAAGATCAGGTCCTCGAAGCGCGCGTGCGTCCCACGAACGACCGGTGCCGCCTCGGTCCAGAGGACCTTGAAGGCATCGATGAACTCGTCGGTGACCCGCCCGCGGTCGGCGAACGGCGCCGCGCCGAGGGCCTCGAACTCCTCCTTGAGCCAACCGACGCCGCAGCCCACGATTAATCGTCCCTGCGACAGGATATCGATCGTGGCCAGCATTTTGGCGGTGAGCACGGGCTGACGCTGCGGCACCACCAGCACCGAGCTCAAGAGCTGCAGGCGCTCCGTGCGCGCGGCCAGGAACGCCAGCGTTGGGATGAGATCGAGGCATTCCCCAACGCTGGCGGCGGCCCACTTGTGGTCGCCGCTGTA
>DASTMQ010000436.1:0-3315 GCA_035714005.1 Hyphomicrobiaceae bacterium | reverse complement strand
ACCGCCCCCGCCTTGAAGGCGATCGCGAGGCCCGAGCGCAGCCCGCCGCGCGCCGCTTGGGCGGTGCGCACATTGGCGCGCACCGAGACATTCATGCCGATATAGCCGGCCGAGGCCGACAGCACCGAGCCGATCAGATAGCCGATCGCGACCCGCAGCCCCAAAAAGATGCCGAGCAGGATCAGGATCACCACGCCGACGATCGCGATCGTGCGGTATTGCCGGTTCAAATAGGCGCGCGCCCCGACCTGCACCGCGCTCGAAATCTCCTGCATGCGGGTCGAGCCGGCATTGGCGGTCAGCACCTGGCGGCTGGTGACAACGCCATAGAGGAGGGCGAGCACGCCACAGGCGATGACGAGATAATAGACGGGAGGCATCGAAAATTTTCCTTCGCCGCGGGCAAACGAAAAAACACCCGCCTCCATCTTGCCCGGCCGGGCGGCGAAGGCGGGTCAGCACCGGCCAACTTGCCAGAAGCGCCGGCGTTAAGCAACCGCGCGGGCAACGCGCAACCGGTTCTCGCCGCACGCATAGGATCGGCAGATAATCGGATTTCCCGGTCGGCGGTTTGTCGCTAATCTCGGCGGCACAGACCCCTTCGAAACCGGGCCCGGCGGCGTTCACGAGATCGGTCGGTGTCCGCCCAACACACGGGAGAGAGAAATGGCTGAAGTCGACGGCGCCACCCTGATCGCCAGGAGCCTCAAACAGCAAGGCATCGACCATTTGTTCGGGGTCGTCGGGTTCCCCGTCGGACCGATCGCCGCCGCCGCGCAGAAGGAAGGCGTGGCCTATATCGGCATGCGCAACGAGCAGGCCGCCTCCTATGCGGCGCGCGCCTACGGCTATCTGACCGGCCGGCCCGGCGCCTGCATCGTCGTGACCGGCCCCGGTGTCGTGCACGGTCTCGCCGGCCTCGCCGACGCCCAGCAAAATTGCTGGCCGATGATCCTGATCGGCGGCGCCTCGGAAACCTATCGCCGCGGCATGGGCGCTTTCCAGGAAGAGCGTCAGGTGGTGCTCGCGGCACCCCTGTGCAAATTCGCCCAGCAGATCGATAGTGTGCGGCGGATCCCGTTTTATGTCGCGGAGGCGACCCGGAACGCGACCTATGGCCGGCCGGGTGCGGCCTATATCGACATGCCCGACGACATTATCACCGGCAAGTGTGACGAGAAGGACGTCGTGCAGGTGCAGAAATGCCCCGATCCGCCGCGCTTCCAGGCCCCGCCCGAGAATGTCGAAGCCGCGCTCAACATGCTCGAGCGGGCCGAGCGGCCGCTGATCCTTGTCGGCAAGGGGATGGCTTGGGCCAACGCCGAAAGCGAGGTGCGCTCCTTTATCGAGAAGACGCAAGTGCCGTTCCTGCGCTCGCCGATGGGCAAGGGCGTCATGCCGGACGACCATCCGCTTTCGGTGGCGGCGGCGCGCACGTTGGCATTGCAGAACGCCGATGTCGTCTTTCTGATGGGCGCCCGCTTCAACTGGATCTTCCATTTCGGGCAGCCGCCGCGCTATGCGCCGGATGTCAAGGTAATCCAGCTCGACATCGCCCCCGAGGAGATCGGCCACAACAAGGCGACCGACGTGGCCTTGGTCGGCGACGGCAAGGCGATCATGGCGCAGATGAACGCCGCCCTCGGCGGCCGCCAGTGGTTCCATCTCAAGGAATCGCCGTGGCGGCAGATGATCAGCAAGAAGGCGGCCGAGAATGCCGAGCAGATCAAGCCGCAGGTCAACGACGACAGCGCCCCGGCGACCTACTACCGCGCCTTCAAGGACATCGCCGCCTGGATGCCGAAGAACTCGATACTGTCGGCCGAGGGTGCCGGCACGATGGATATCGGGCTGACGATGCTGCCGGTGTTCAGCGCCAAGGCCTGCCTCAACGCCGGCACCTACGGCACGATGGGCCTGGGGCTCGGCCAGGCGATCGCCGCCGCGATCGTGCATCCGGACCGCCCGGTCATCCACCTCTCCGGCGACTCGGCGATCGGCTTCTCCGGCATGGAGATGGAGACGCTGGCGCGCTACAACCTGCCGGTCAAGATCGTGGTGTTGAACAATGGCGGGATCGGCCCGGGCATGCCCGAGATCCCGGAAAATCCGATGTTCAACATGCGCCCCAACTCGCTGATCTATGGCGCGCGCTACGACAAGGTCATGGAAGCCTTCGGCGGCAAGGGCTTCTTTGTGGAGGACCCGAAAGACATCAAGGGCGCCCTCGACGAGGCGATGAACCACCGCGGTCCGGCGCTGGTCAACATCGTCCTCAGCCAAGGCTCGGCCCGCAAGCCCCAGCAGTTCCGCTGGCATTCGTAGGGCGCTTCCCCTCCCATCCCTCCCCCGCGAGCGGGGGAGGGTTCAGGGTGGGGGGCAAGGGCCGCGCGCCATCATCGGCGCGGCCCCGCTGCCACCGACAGCTGACCAACGCTTTTCGGAGCGAAGATGAAAGTCAGTTGGGGCGCAATCGCCGCAACCGCTGCGATACTCACCCTTGCGTGGACAGTACTCACGGCGATTAATAGTCTGCCGAGCTGGCGGCAGAGCAGTACCCTGGCGGATTGGCCTGGGAATGATGTGGCATGCTCAAGGGGCTCCTTGCCCGCCGCAGAGCGATGCGACGCCGGATCGATGGGCATGGTCGCTGTTTGCTGGGATGGCGGCACCTACAGCAATCCGCAAACCCCTAAGGGTTGCGGGGTATGAAAGCATTTTGCACCTATAAATCTCGGACCCAAGTTACACTGGCCAGTACTCCGCCGGTGGGAACACACACGGGCTATGTCTGGCAATGTCAGACAAGGCATACACTTCTGACACTTAAGAGGATATTACGGCCGAGCAGCGTCGCGGGGGCGCTCGATGCGACTGCGGCTCGTCCTCCCGGGTTGGTCTAGGTTCTCCAGCATAATGACACCACGGGCAAAGGCCCAACAGCGAACGTCATCATCCTGCCGAATTCCTAGGCTATAGGTGCTGGACAAAGCCCGTGGCGGGAGATGATCAGCTGAGATGAGGTTCGGCAATATTCTCGTTAATGTACGGCGGCTGCACGCACGCGGTTCAACGGGGCGAGGCATGGTCGTGGACCACGGCGGCGCAATGCTCGGGCCGGATTGTGTGTTGGTGCAGCGTACCGCGCATGGATACCGGTGCGCGACGCGATCCGAAGTTGCGACGGTGCAAGAAATCGTTTTCGGGAACGATTGTCGGCCGAATTGGCTGTTTGATCAGTGTTGCCGTATCGCGGAGGCGCTCAACGACAATCAAGTCGCGCTGGCTCAGATCTACGGCGTTCACGCCGCCCCC
>DASTMQ010000435.1:0-10698 GCA_035714005.1 Hyphomicrobiaceae bacterium | reverse complement strand
CTGGTCACGCATCAGGCGCTGCACGGCAAATTGGACAATTACGTTCGGCCTCAGCATGTGGCCGCGCGACTTGAAATCTTTCGGGCGCACCAGAGTAGGATCGAGGCTGCCGCCAGCCGGAAGTTTGAAGATAAGCAATTCGAGTACATCGAGGGCTTGGGCCCAACGGTGATATTGCAACTATCGGATCTGTGAAGTCGATTTCGCGCCGACGCTGCCGCCGCCAGCGCCGCCGGCCCGCGGCAGTGTCTTAGACCAAGGTCCCGCGCGAGAATGGATAATTCTGTCACTATGCGGTTGCGGGATCCGTGCACTTGCTTGGGGGGGCAAGGTATTGCGACACGAGCGTCCTGCTGATGGCGCGAGACGATCGGCGATCATGGCGCGCCTGAGCGGAACTCCCGCTGCCGAGATTGCCCGATCGCTCGGGGTGAAGCCGGCGACCATCAAATCCTACCTCACGAGTTGCGGCCTGACGTTGCTGCGCAGCTATTGCGTGAGTGCGAGCGTGGCCGAAGCCCTGGGGATCACCGAGTTGGAGTTACGGCGCACGGGCGCCCGTTGGAACGGCAACTACTGGATTGGCCGCGGGCCCTCACAATTAGACGCTTACCTCCACCTGCAGTGAAGCGGCGCTGAATTGGGGCGGGGAGCGAAGGCTGCGGCCGCGGGCAGGCGGCGTGCGGCAAGGGCGACCGGCCCGGGGCCGGTCGCCAGGGCGCGCGATCGCCGGTGTCGACGCTGGCGCCGCGGTCCTCACTTCTGCACCGTTATGAGGGCGCGCGCCGTCGGAGCCGAGCGATGGCCTTCATCAAAGCGCCGCTAACACCTTGACGGTGGCCGCGCACGCCTCCGCGCAGCGCTTGCATTCGACGTGGTGAAATTCGTGCTTGCGGCACTCCGCCTCGCAATCCCGGCAAACGTCCGCACACACCTTCGCCAGGTCCTGCAACCGCTTGGCGTCCTGCTGCGCCAAGCGGTTGGTGGCGACGCAGACGGGGAGCATCACCGCTACCGATCGCATGCAGTCGGCCAAAGACTTGTCGCCGAGCCGGGTCAAGCGCTGGCAATGTCTAAGACAGGCGTTGCCCACGGTTTCGCAGCGCTTGGTGGCATCGATGATCGCTTGCTGCGGTGCTTTCGCCGGCGATGTTTTGGTTGCCGCCGTTTGTGCCCATGCCGTTTCGAGCAAGCCAAAGTTGGCGACCAGCGCGCCCGCCGCCGCGAGCAGCGAACGTCGACTTGCTGAACGAGGGGTGGACCGGTTCACCTCTGGAGCGATGGGTGAAGGTTTTTGCATGCCATTGCCCTTTCCTGCGGCGCAGCCGGAAACGAATCTGGCTCAGAGGATAAAAGTTTAATGCATCGCAAAGGTGGGTTGAAGTCTCTCTGTGGCGCATCGGCGCCCAAGAGCGTGTCGGTGCTGCGAAGACGGCTTAACAAAAGGTCCGGCGGCGCTGGACTAAAGGTGTGCCCAGGGTTGGCCATCGCGATTTAAAATTGGCCGGGTGTGGTGTTGCTGCAATTGCTTTTCCTGTTGATAAGTAGCAATCATCTGCGCATGCGACGGATGTGCGCAGGGTTTGGGACCTTCCTGCTGCTCGTGCTCGCCCTCACGGTGGCCGCGCAACCCATCGTGCGTTCGCTGCCACCAACCCACGTTTCGGCTAATCCCGCCCTGGCCGAGGTGCAGCTCGTCATCTGCACCGCCCATGGCGCGGTTGTGGTCGATGACCCGGCGGGAGTTCCGCAGCCAAGCAAAGAGCACCCCTCCTGCTCCTGGTGCGCGATTGCGGGCGAAGCAGCCGCAAAGCTCCCTCTACTCGCGCCTGCTGAAGCCTGGGTCTTCGATCGCCCCGAGCATCAGCGCAATCGACGCCCGATTGCCCGATCGATCTTGCTATTGGCTTTTGCCGATTGGCCAGCTCACGCGCCGCGCGGGCCGCCTCGCGCTTGAAGCGCGCCATCCCAAGCAACGCAAGTTATCGCATCGCGCGTTTTCGTTCCGAGTTTGGGCATTGCCCACTCGTACACGTTCGCGACGTTCAGGGGAGAAAACCCTCATGCTATCCAGGTTCGCTTTCGCGGCGGCCGGCGGAGCATTGCTGCTCGCCCAACCCGCCTTCGCCCATCATCCCTCTGCGGTTTCCGGAGCCGGTGGCGCCGGCCCACTGAACACGATCTCGGCGACGACGCTCGACAAGGGCCAAAGCGCCTTCGGATCGGTCTATGAGTTCATCCACTTTGGGGGACTGAGTGACGCGGCCTTGGTTGCCGGCGCCCAGCTTTCCGGTGACCACGACCACAGCATCAAGACCATCGAGAGCGTAGCGCTGACCTACGCCTACGGCGTCACCAATGACCTGACGATTTCGGTGCGGTTGCCGTGGGTCAGGCGCACCGGCATCCGCGAGGCCGAGATCGAGGACCCTGCCGAGCCACCGGAAATTTTCGATCGCGGCGATAACTCGGGCATCGGCGACCTGACCTTGCTCGGCCAATACCGGTTCTACAACGACCGCACCAGCCGCACCGAAGCGGCGGTCCTGCTTGGCGTCAAGGCGCCAACCGGCGTCACCGACCGTCGCACCAATCAAGGCGAGCTGTTCGATGCGGAGTTTCAGCCGGGCTCGGGCTCTTGGGACGGCCTCTTTGGCCTCGCCTATACCAAGCGCATTGGACAGTGGTCCTTCGATGCCAACGTCCTCTACATGCTGGTCACCAACGGCACGCAGGACACCGACCTCGGTGATCGCGTCCTTTATAATGCGGCCATCTCCTACCGCCTGACGCGCGCGGCATCGGACCTGGGGCCCATGAAGTTGGGCGCGCTCCCCGAGCCGATGTGGCACGGAGGCCCTGGCCACACCCATTCCCACCATGAGGAGCCCGCGCAAGGCCCCGCCTGGGACCTTGTGCTCGAACTCAACGGTGAGTGGCACGCCAAGGAAGTCGAAAGCGGTGTCAAAGACCCCAACTCCGGGGGCAACACCCTCTACCTCGCGCCCGGATTGCGCTTTTCCAAGGACAACTGGTCGAGCTTTGTATCCGTGGGCTTTCCCATCGCCAACGACCTCAACGGCATCCAGTCCGAGCCCGACATCCGCGTCGTGACCGGGTTGTCGGTCACCTTTTAAGGCAGCACCGTAACGGAGTAAGGGAAATGCCGAGGATCATGCTGGCTCTATTTGCCGCGAGCTGCGCCGTCGGCATGGCAACGCAGGTTCTGGCCCATGGCGATCAACCGCATCCCAAGTGCAACGAGGGCTACGAGCTGAACGACGCCCACACGTGCGTCAAGGCCGTAAAGAAGTAGCAAGAACGCAAAGTCAGCCGCGGCAGATGCTATAAAACAGCTTTGGCATCTGCGCGCGCCGCACAGGAGTTTCACCATGCTCAGAGGCGTTTGTGTCGCTTTCCTCGCCGTCTCGCTCACGCTCTTTAGCCACGGCGCCGCCTTCGCCCACTCGCACTTGAAGACGTCGCTTCCGGCGGCCGGCGCCACCGTTGCGACCGGCCCAAGTGAGGTCCGCCTGCAGTTCAATGAGGCGGTCGAGCCGGCCTTCTCAAAGATCAGTGTCGAGTTTAAGGGCGGCAAGCCCGTCGCATCGCAGCCTCCGATCTCCGATCCCGCCGACAAGGCAACCTTGATCGTGAAATTCTCCCAACCGCTGCAGGCGGGCAGCTACAAGGTCAACTGGCAGGCGGTCTCGGCCGATACCCACAAGGTCAAGGGCAGCTTCAGTTTTCAGGTTCGCCCCTAGCGCGGCATGGAGTTCTTCTGGCCTCTCCTGGTCATGCGATGGTTGCACCTGGGATCGCTTCTGATCCTGTTCGGTGCCTCTCTTTTCGTCTTCTACGATGGGCGGTGGCCTGGCGATACGACAACCTACCGAAGGCTGGCATCGCTGGCCCTCGTTACGGGCTGTTGTTGGCTGGTCGTTTCGCTCGCGGATATGGTCGATGGTGTCGCGGGGCTGGCCTCGAGTGCGACCTGGCACACGTTCTTTTTCGAGACTGGCTTCGGCCGAGTTTGGGTCGTGCGGCTCGCTGGCCTTCTCGCGCTCAGCGTTTATGCCTTCCTTGCCGCGCCGTCCAAAGGCAAGAGCTTAGCCATCTGCAGCCTGAGCGCCGCCCTGCTCATCGGCACGGCTTGGCTGGGGCACGCCGCGGCTGCGCAGGGCGTCGAGTGGTTTGCGAGCAGCGCTAGCTACGGCTGCCACGTGCTCGGCGCCGGCGCCTGGCTAGGTGGGTTAGTGCCCCTTTCGCAATGCCTATGGCGAGACGGCGAGATCGCCAACCTGCGCGCAACCCTGCAGCGTTTTTCGCGGATGGGTATGACCGTTGTCGTCCTCATCGTGGCGAGCGGCATGGTCAATGCCTACCTTCGCTCCGTAAGCCTCGAAGCTTTGATCGCCACCAGCTACGGCAATGTCCTCGCCGTCAAATTGGCGCTATTCGGATTGCTGATCGGCGTCGCCGCCACCAACCGTTGGGTGTTTCTGCGACGTCTGCGCCGAAATACTGAGGGTCCCGAGGCCCTGCACGCCTTGCAGCGGTCGGTCGTGCTCGAACAGTTGCTCGGAGCCGGCATCGTCGCGGCGGCTGTCGCCTTGGCATCAATGCCTCCGGGCGAATGAGCCGGCAAGGTCGGCGACGGGCTAGGCGCTGGGAAGCGCCGTATCGGCCATGCCACGACCTTTCCGGTGTGCGGCTCGGCGCCGAGGCCGTGCGGCTAGAGTTCGCAGCCGTAGCGACCGGGGCCAACCCAACGGCGCCCGTTCCAAACCGCGCCAGCTCCACCAATTCTTCTGCGGCTGACGCGCCCTTTGCGGCAGGTGCAGGGGCACGGTCCGGTGACAGCTGCCGCCGCTGACTGCATCTGCCACGACAGCTGCCCGGGTGCGCCAAAGCGAGACGCAAGTGATTGGACGTGCTAGGAGGCGCTCGGTGCCGTTGCAGCCTGCTGAGGATCGCCATGCCGACGTCAAATCAACCTAACCTGATGCAAGTGGATTGGTCGAGGATTCCCGCCCCTGCGGACGACGGGGCGGCGCGGCATTTGCAAGGCCTCGGCCTTCCCGATATCGCGCTCGCGGCCACCGACGGGCGCTCGGTCTCGCTGGCGCGCTGCCAAGGCCGCACGGTGGTTTATGCCTACCCCCGCATGGGCAAGCCCGGGCAAATCGCGCTCATCGATGGTTGGGATGAGATCCCCGGCGCCCGCGGCTGCACCCCGCAGTCGTGCGCCTTCCGCGACCATTTCACCGAGCTCAGCGCCGCCGGGGCAGCCCAGGTCTTCGGGCTATCGACGCAGGACACCGCCTATCAGGCCGAGGCGGTCGCCCGCCTGCATTTGCCGTTTGCCATTCTCTCCGACGAGCAAGGCAAGCTTGCCAGCGCCGTGGGCCTGCCGACCATGCAGGTGGCCGGCACCACCTTGCTCAAGCGCTTGGCCATGGTCGTCGACGACGGTCGCATCACCAAGGTGTTCTACCCGGTCTTTCCCCCGGACCGTAACGCCGGCGACGTGCTGGCCTGGCTGCAGGACAACCCGCGCCCCTGAGGTGGGCACAAAAAAGCGGCTGGAGCGGCCGAGCTCAAGGATCCCGCGCGTTGTGAGATGACGCCGGGAGGGCTAGCCTCTCCTGAGCCTGGTTTTCTTGTCCCGTCCGTTACGAGCCCCGCGATGACCACCCTTTTGATCACTCACCCGAGCTTCGTTGAACATGACACGGGGCCGGGCCATCCCGAGCGGCCCGACCGCATGCGCGCCATCGACAAGGTGCTGGCGCACGAGATCTTCAACGGGCTCCTGCGCGAGGAGGCGCCGCTGCGCGAGGACGTCGAGGCGGCGATCGCGCTGGCCCATCCCACCTCCTACATCGACTGGGTCAAGAGCGTGCGTCCCGGCGAGGGCGAGGGACCGGTGCGGCTCGATCCCGACACCGTGCTCTCGGCCAAGTCGTGGGAGCCGGCGCTGCGCGCGGTCGGGGCGGGGCTGGCCGGGGTCGACCGCGTCATGGATAAGGCCTCGGGTGTCGCCAACGTCTTTTGTCAGGTGCGGCCCTGCGGCCATCATGCCGAGCGCGAGCGGGCCATGGGCTTTTGCATTTTCTCCAACGTCGCCATTGCGGCGCTCTATGCCCGCAACAAGCATGGCGCCGAGCGCGTGGCCGTCGTCGATTTCGACGTGCATCACGGCAACGGCACGCAGGACATCTTCTGGTCGGACAAGGACCTGCTGTTCGCCTCGACCCATCAGATGCCGCTCTATCCGGGAACCGGGGCGGTCAGCGAAGCCGGCGTCGGCAACATCTTCAATGCGCCGCTGCGCCCCGGCGACGGCGGCGATCGCTTCAGGGAAGCCTTCGAAGCGCGGCTCCTGCCGGCGCTGCACAATCTTGCCCCCGACCTGGTGCTGATTTCGGCGGGCTTTGATGCTCACAAGGACGATCCGCTCGCCAATTTGCGCTTGGTCGAACCCGACTTTGCCTGGGCGACGACCAAGATCGCGGAAGTCGCCGCCAAGTACGCGCACGGGCGTCTGGTTTCGATGCTCGAAGGCGGCTACAACCTGGCCGCGCTCGCCAAGTCGGTCGGCGTGCACGTCAAGACGCTGATGGACGCCGGCGCCTGAGGCCGAACGCTTTGCCGCCGCCATAGTTGGGACACGCGCAAGACATGCAGACCAGCAAGCCTGCCGCCAAGTACGCCGACATCGCCACCATGAGCTTCGAAAAGGCGCTCAAGGAGCTTGAAAGCATCGTCGGCCGGCTCGAGCGCGGCGACGTGGAACTTGAGGAAAGCATCACCATTTACGAACGCGGTGAGGCGCTGAAAGACCATTGCGACCGGCTCTTGAAGCAGGCGGAGGCCAAGGTCGAAAAGCTGACCTTTTCGGAGACGGGCGTGCCATCCGGCACGGAGCCCTTCGAGCCGCGCGAGTAGGGCCCCCCTTCTTGGGCCGCAGGAGGGCCGCAGGAGGGCCGCAGGGCGTCGCAGGGCCACCTCTTTGCTCGAAAGGGCCAATATTCTCCTATATTGTGGAGCACAGGTGCGCGATCGCACGGGTTCGATCGCAACAGGCTGATCGCTGGCCCATTTCAGAGGCGAAGGTCAGGCTATCGAAAGGGCGGAGCTAAAGCGTGGACCCTCTCTCCAAGACCCCCCTTCTGGACCAGGTCGTCACCCCCGACGACCTGCGCCGTTTGCCAGAAAAGCACCTGCGCCAGCTGGCCGATGAACTGCGCCAGGAAACCATCGACGCGGTGGCCGTGACCGGCGGCCACCTCGGCGCCGGCCTCGGCGTGGTCGAGCTCACCGTGGCGCTACATTGGATTTTCGACACCCCGCGCGATCGGCTGATCTGGGACGTTGGCCACCAGGCCTATCCGCACAAGATCCTCACCGGTCGGCGCGACCGCATCCGCACCTTGCGCCAGGGCGGCGGGCTGTCGGGTTTCACCAGGCGGGCCGAGAGCGTCTATGATCCGTTCGGGGCGGCGCATTCCTCGACCTCGCTTTCCGCCGGCCTCGGCATGGCGGTCGCCCGCGATCTTGCCGGCGGCAGCCACAACGTCGTCTGCGTCATCGGCGACGGTGCCATGAGCGCCGGCATGGCCTATGAGGCCATGAACAACGCCGGCGCCCGCAACGAGCGCCTGATCGTCATCCTCAACGACAACGACATGTCGATCGCCCCGCCGGTCGGCGCCATCTCGACCTATCTGGCGCGCATCACCTCGAGCGGCACCTATTTGCATTTGCGCGACATCGCCAAGCAACTGGCCAAGAAGCTGCCGAAATACTGGGAGCGCCGCGCGGCATTGGCCGAGGAGATGACGCGCACCTACTGGACCGGCGGCACGCTGTTTGAGGAACTGGGCTTTTTCTACCTGGGGCCGATCGACGGCCATGACCTCAGCGTGCTGATCCCGGTCCTGAAGAACGTGCGCGATGCCGCGCACGGCCCGATCCTGGTGCATGTCGTCACCAAGAAGGGCAAGGGCTATCCGCCGGCCGAGGCCTCCGCCGACAAGTATCACGGCGTCAACAAGTTCAACGTCATCACCGGCGCGCAGGTCAAACCCAAGCCCAACGCGCCGAGCTACACGCGTGTGTTTGCCGACAGCCTGATCGATGCCGCCCGCAAGGACGACAGGATCGTGGCGATCACGGCCGCCATGCCGGCGGGAACCGGTCTCGACCTGTTCGCCAAGCAATTTCCCGACCGTACCTTCGACGTCGGTATTGCCGAGCAGCACGGGGTCACCTTTGCCGCGGGTTTGGCGGCCGAGGGCTTCAAGCCGTTCGCGGCCATCTACTCGACCTTCCTGCAGCGCGCCTACGATCAAGTGGTGCACGACGTCGCCATCCAGCGCCTGCCCGTACGCTTTGCGCTCGATCGCGCCGGCCTGGTCGGGGCCGACGGGCCGACGCACGCCGGCTCCTTCGATACGGCCTACCTCGGTTGTCTGCCCGGCTTCGTGCTGATGGCGGCCGCCGACGAGGCCGAGCTCAAGCATATGGTGGCCACCGCGGTTGCCATCGACGATCGGCCCTCGGCGCTGCGCTATCCGCGCGGCGAGGGGGTCGGCGTGGAGCTGCCCGCCAGCGGCCAGCCGCTCGAGATCGGCCGCGGCCGGATCATCAGCGAGGGATCGACCGTGGCGCTCGTCTCCTTCGGCGCCCGGCTCGCGCAATGCATCATCGCCGCCGATCAGCTGGCCGCGCTGGGCCTATCAACGACGGTGGCGGATGCCCGCTTTGCCAAGCCGCTCGACACCGATCTGATCAACCGCCTGGCCCGCAACCACGAAGTGCTGATCACCATCGAGGAGGGCTCCGTCGGCGGCTTCGGCTCGTTTGTGCTGCAGCACCTGGCAAACGAAGGGGCCTTCGATCGCGGCCTCAAGGTGCGCCAGATGGTGCTACCGGACGAGTTCATCGATCACGACAAGCCGGAGAAGATGTACGAGCGGGCCGGACTTGATGCCGCGGGCATTGTCGCCACCGTTTTGGCGACGCTCGGACGGGAAACCCTGGCCAAAAGTTTGGCGGAGCGCGCCTGATCGCCGGCTTTTCCACAAGATCTCCACAGATTTCTTGGGTCGCGGCGGGCCAGCGGCGCGAATCGCGGTGGACGGAATATCGTCGCCCGCCTATCTACAATTCGTCCCTAGACCAACTTTCCTGCTTGCCCTCGTATCCCCCATCCGGCAGCGGGAAAAAGCCCTGGCGCCAACGCCGGGGCTTTTTTTTAACTGCCGAGCTCTCGGCCGCTGCCGCCGGCGGACGGCGCCCATGGCGGTGAAGCGGTCCCGGCTCGACCTGGCGCTGGTCAAACGCGGCCTGGCGCCATCGCGCGCGCAAGCGCAGGACCTGATCCGGCGCGGCCTCGTCGCCGTGGCGGGCAACATCGAGCTGAGGCCGGCCGCCGCCGTCGGCGACACGGCGGCCATCGCCGTCGCCGACGCCCCCCAGTACGTCTCGCGCGGCGGCCTGAAGCTGGCGGCCGCCCTTGATCATTTCGCCTTTGCCGTCGCCGGCGTCGTTGCCCTCGATATCGGCGCCTCGACCGGCGGCTTCACCGAGGTCTTGCTCGCGCGCGGGGCGGCACGGGTCTATGCCGTCGACGTCGGCCACGGGCAACTCCACGCCCGCCTCGCCCGCCTGCCTGGCGTGGTGTCGCGGGAGGGCCAGGATGCGCGGGCCCTTGACGCCCGCATCGTGCCCGAGCCCGTTGGCGCCATCGTCGCCGACGTCAGCTTCATCTCGCTGACCAAGGCCTTGCCGGCGGCCCTGGCCCTGACGGCGCCAAAGGCCTGGCTGATCGGCTTGATCAAGCCGCAATTCGAGGCCGGGCGCGCCGCCGTCGGCAAGGGCGGTATCGTGCGCGATGCCGCCGACCGGCGGCGCGCGATTGCGCTGGTTGCCGGCTGGCTCGGCGCCCAGGCGGGCTGGCGCGTGGCCGACGTCATTGCCTCGCCGATCCGCGGTGGCTCGGGCAATCAGGAGTTCCTGATCGGAGCGGTGCATGACGGCTGATGCGGGCCTCAAGGTCGTCCGGCTCGGCGCCCGCGGCGACGGCATTGCCGAGACGGCGCAGGGGGAGCGCTATCTTCCCTTCGCGCTTCCCGGCGAATGCGTGCGGGCCGCCGGCGGCGGCTTGCCGGAGCTGCTGTCGGCGCCGAGCCCCGAGCGGTGCGCCCCGCGCTGCCGGCATTTTGGCGTTTGCGGCGGCTGCGTCGCCCAGCACATGGGGAAGCGCCTTTATGCCGACTGGAAGCGCGGCAGCCTCGAGGCTGCCTTGCACAAGCGTGGCTTGCGCCCCGAGCTGGCACCGCTCAGCTCGATTGCGGCCGGCTCGCGCCGCCGGGCGGTCCTGACGGGGAGATGCGTCAAGGGGCAAAGCCTGCTCGGCTACCATCCACGCAACAGCGATGCCATTTTCGAGGTGCTGGAATGTCCGGTGCTGGTGCCGGAGATCGTCGCCGCCTTGCCGGCGTTGCGCGCGCTCGTCGCCGCCATCGGGGCGCACGAAGTCCGGCTCACGGTGCTGGCGACGGCGACAGGGCTCGACGTTGCGATCGCCTCGGGGCGTGGCCTCGATGGCAAGCGGGCGGCGCGGCTGGCCCAGATCGCCGCCGCCGAGCCGCGGCTGGCGCGCCTGACGCTTAACGGCGACAGCATCGC
>DASTMQ010000434.1:0-9067 GCA_035714005.1 Hyphomicrobiaceae bacterium | reverse complement strand
TCCCAACCTGTTCGTCTACGGCACGCTGGTGTCGGCGGCGGGCCATGCGATGGGGGCTAGATTGGCGCGCGAGGCCACTTTGCTCGGACCCGCCTCAATGCGGGGGCGCCTCTACAAAATTGCTTGGTATCCTGGCGCCAGCGACACCCCGAACGCGGAGGAACGCGTCTATGGCGAGCTCTACGCGCTGAGAGATCCCGCGACGAGTTTCGCCTGGCTCGATGCCTATGAAGGCCTGGTTGCTGGCCGCGGCGATAACGAATACGCACGCCTCGAACGTGCGGTGCAACCGCTTGCCGGGACCGAGGTTATGGCCTGGGTCTACCTCTACCAGCGCGACCCTGATCCTCTGGCAGTGATTGGCGGTGGCCGCTGGACTTTTCCGGCCAAATAGCCCGTTGCATTCGCAGCATCGCTTGGCAGTATGAGCGCCGGGCACCGCAACAGGCCTTGGGCACCAGGACTTGGGCACTAGGACTTGGGCACCGCAAGAGGAATTGCCATGCCGAGCCGCTATCATGAGGTTTACGCCGCCTGGGAGCGCGATTCCGCCCAGTTTTGGGCCGAGGCCGCGCGCGCGATCGACTGGTACAAGCCGTGGGACCAGGTGTTTGATCCCTACGCCGGGCAATACGGGCGCTGGTTCACCGGGGCCGAGTGCAACACGGCCTACAACTGCCTCGATCGGCACGTGGAGAACGGCCGTGCGGCGCAGGCCGCGCTGATCTACGACAGTCCCGTCACCCAGACCATTCGCGCCTACACCTATCTGGAACTTCGCGACGAGGTGGCGACGCTGGGCGGCGTGCTGGTCGACCTCGGCGTCAAGCAGGGCGACCGGGTCATTATCTATATGCCGATGATTCCCGAGGCCGTCATCGCCATGCTTGCCTGCGCGCGCATCGGCGCCATTCACTCGGTGGTGTTCGGCGGCTTTGCCGCACCGGAATTGGCCTCGCGCATCGATGACTCCAAGCCGACGGCGATCCTATCGGCCTCATGCGGCATCGAGCCCGGTCGGATCGTGCCCTACAAGCCCCTGCTCGACGGCGCGCTGAGGCTGGCGACGCACAAGCCGGCGGCCATCATGATGCTGCAACGGCCCATGGCAGAGGCAAGCATGCTGGCCGGGCGTGACCATGATTGGGCGGGCTTGATCGCCGAGGCCAAGGCGCGCGGGCGCAAGGCCGGTTGCGCTCGCCTCGCCGCCACGGATCCCCTCTACGTTCTGTATACGTCGGGGACTACCGGCTCCCCCAAGGGTGTCATTCGCGACAACGGCGGGCACATGGTGGCGCTGAAGTGGACCATGAAGAACCACTACGGCGTCGATCCGGGCGAGGTGTTCTGGGCCGCCTCGGACGTCGGTTGGGTCGTCGGGCATTCCTATATTTGCTACGCGCCGCTGCTGCACGGTGCCACGACCATCCTTTACGAGGGCAAGCCGGTCGGCACGCCCGATGCCGGCGCCTTCTGGCGCGTGATTGCTCAACACGGCTGCGCGGCAATGTTCACCGCCCCCACGGCCTTTCGCGCGATCAAAAAGGAGGATCCCAAGGGCGAACAGATCGGGCGCCACGACCTCAGCCGTTTTCGCACCTTGTTCCTTGCCGGTGAGCGCGCCGATCCGGAAACCATCAAGTGGGCGCAGGCCAATCTCAAGGTGCCCGTCTACGACCACTGGTGGCAAACGGAAACGGGTTGGCCGATATGCGGCAACCCCGTCGGGCTCGGTGCCCTTCCGGTCAAGTACGGCTCGGCCACGGTGCCGATGCCGGGCTATGCGCTTTCCGTGCTCGATGCCAAGGGCAAGGCGGTCAAGCCGGGTAGCACGGGCACGCTCGCCGTCAAGCTGCCGCTGCCGCCCTCATGCCTGCCTACGCTGTGGGGCGACGACCAGCGCTTCCGCGACGGCTACCTTGCCGAGTTTCCGGGCTACTACACCACCTCGGACGCGGGATACATCGACGCCGACGGTTACGTCTACGTGATGGCGCGTACGGACGATGTGATCAACGTGGCCGGGCATCGCCTGTCGACCGGACAGATGGAAGAGGTGGTGGCTCGCCATCGCGACGTCGCCGAATGCGCCGTGGTCGGCGTTGCCGACGCCATGAAGGGACAGGTCCCGGCCGGCTTCATCGTGCTCAACGCCGGCGTCAATCGGTCGCCCAACGAGATCGAAGCCGAGGTCGTCAAGCTGGTGCGCGATGAGATCGGTCCGGTGGCCGCCCTCAAGACGGTGATGACGGTCAAGCGGCTGCCAAAGACCCGTTCCGGCAAAATCCTGCGCGGTACCATGCGTCAGATCGCCGACGGCGAAACCTGGAAGATGCCGGCCACCATCGACGATCCGGCCATCCTCGATGAAATCATGGGGGCGATGCAGGCGCGCGGCATGGCCAAGGGCCGGCCGCAAGCAGATTGACGGCGCCGTCACGGGTTCAGCGCAGTGCCGGCCCTTGCTTGGCCACCAAGCGATTGATCTCGCGTTCCACGGCGCCGACCCGCCAGACGTTTTGCAAATGATAGTGGCGCTCGCCGCTCGGCACGCTGAACTGGATGTCGAGATCTCCGGTACCAAAACCCAAGAACCAGAGACCGAGCACACGATGCACGAAGATGTCGTCGCTCTGCCGGCGCGTTTGCAGGTGTGGGGTGGCAAAAGATTCCCCGCCCTCGCTGAAGCGCTGGCGCCTGCTGATCAGTCCTGGCGCAAACTCCCAATAGGTGAGGCGGTCGCTGAAGAGAACGGTGAACAACCAGGCCAGCAGGAGAATGCTGGAGAACAACACATAGAAGGCCTGATTCATATAGACGAGCAGCAGCGGAAAATAACTCAACAGTCCATCCCAGCCCTGCAAAATTTGCACGCCGAAGCCGATCACGAGCAGCACCAGAAAGAGCACGAGAGATTTGACGCCGCGCGCACGCGCATTGGTGAAAACCAATACAAACAAGGCCAACGCCACGAAGGAGATGCCGAGCCAGGCGCTCGGATGGAAAAGGACCTTGCGGCCGTCCTCGGAGAGAACAACGGGCCGACCCTGTAGGTAGGTGAGCAAGGCGCAGAAATAGCCATAGGCCCACACCACCCACCAGTAAATGAGGTCCGAATGCTGGTAGACCTTAATTCGCTCCCTGCTGAGCGCGGCAAGCGGTGGCGTCGGGCGTACCCCTGCTGCGGCGGTCGTCATGGCCGGCTTCCCCCTGCGCTGCCTCGGCCCCAGTTAGCGGCATCGCCTCGGCGAGTTCAAGAGGCCTGCGCCAATGGCGCGCGCCTCACGGCCGGTGCACGGACGCCGCGGCGTTGAGAATGTCATACTCGCACCAGATCGTGCCCGAATGCTGGCCGGCGGTCAGGAGCAAATAGGGGTTGCGGTAGCGGGCGCTCCATAGGGCGTTGTCGACCTGCCACAGGTTGACGTCGAGGCTAGTGTTGCCAATGACCAATTGGATGGTGGCCGGACTGGCCCAGGCCTGCGCGGGCATACCCGGAGCCAAACCACGCGCCTGGTGCTGACACGCTTCGGTCGCATGTTCCCGGTAGGCACCGAGGATAGCGTCCCTGGTCCCGGTCCTGAAGAGGTATTCTTGGTGCCCAAGCTTAGCCGCCGCCAGCAGCGCCAGGAATAAAACGACGGGCTTCATCGCGAGGAAGATCCATTGCCCTTGCCAAACCGTTTGCCGGGCCGCTTGCACTCTCCACCCAATGCGGTGAAGAAAGCGTTGCTGTCGCCGCACGCGCGCTGCGGCGCAGGGTTCGCCGCCGGCCCATGGCACACCATTGCCGGCGCTCGATGCCGGCGGGCGCCAAGCTCGATGTCGCGCAAGTGGCCGTTGGACCGGCGCCGCCAAACGCCCTAGGAGCAAGCCAATATCTCCCGCCATGCATCCGGTCATTTCCGTGGTCGATCTGTCGAAGACCTATGCCTCGGGGTTCCAAGCCCTCAGGCGCGTCAATCTCGAAATTCGGCAGGGCGAGATCTTCGCCCTGCTCGGCCCCAATGGGGCGGGCAAGACCACCTTGATCAACATCATCTGCGGCATCGCCAACGCCAGCCAAGGCCGGGTCAGCGTCAACGGGCTCGACATCGTCCGGCATTATCGGGCCGTGCGCGCGCTGATCGGTCTGGTGCCGCAGGAGCTCACCACCGACGCCTTCGAATCGGTCTGGGCCACGGTCTGCTTCAGCCGCGGACTGTGGGGCAGGCCCGCCGCTCCCACCTACCTCGGCAAGGTGCTGAAGGATCTGTCCCTATGGGACAAAAAAGATAACAAGATCATGACGCTTTCCGGCGGCATGAAGCGCCGAGTGATGATCGCCAAGGCGCTTGCCCACGAGCCCAAGATCCTGTTCCTGGATGAACCGACTGCCGGCGTCGACGTCGAACTGCGCAAGGATATGTGGGGGGTGGTGCGGGCCCTCAGCGACGCCGGCGTCACAATCATCCTCACCACCCACTACATCGAGGAAGCCGAGCTGATGGCCGACCGCATCGGCATCATCAGCAAAGGCGAACTCATCCTGGTCGAAGACAAGGTCGAGCTGATGCGCAAACTCGGCAAGAAACAGCTGACGCTACACCTGCTTGAGCAGCTCGATGCGATCCCGGCTCAGCTGGCCGGCCGCCACCTTGCTCTCGCCAACGAGGGTCGCGAATTGGTCTACACCTACGACACCCAGGCCGAGCGCACCGGGATTACGGCATTGCTTCGGACTTTGCACGAGGCCGGCATCCGCTTCCGCGACCTCAACACCAGGCAAAGCTCGCTTGAGGACATCTTCGTCGATCTGGTGAGGCGCGGCCAATGAACTGGCGGGCAGTATGGGCCATCTATACCTTTGAAATGGCGCGCACCGGTCGCACCTTGCTGCAGAGCATCGTCTCGCCGGTGATCTCAACCTCGCTCTATTTCGTCGTCTTCGGGGCTGCCATCGGCTCGCGCATTAGCGAGATCGAGGGCGTGAGTTATGGCGCTTTTATTGTGCCGGGCCTTATCATGATGATGCTGCTGACCCAAAGTACGGCCAATGCGTCCTTCGGCATCTACTTTCCGAAGTTCGTCGGCACCATCTACGAACTGTTGTCGGCACCGATCTCCTATCTGGAGATCGTGCTGGGCTACGTCGGGGCCGCCGCCACCAAATCCATCATTTTGGGGCTTATCATCCTGCTGACGGCGGGATTCTTCGTGCCGATACGCATCGATCACCCCGTGGCGATGGCCGGCTTCCTGATCCTGACGGCGGTCAGTTTCAGCCTGTTCGGGTTCATCATCGGCGTGTGGGCGGACGGCTTTGAAAAGCTGCAGGTGATCCCGCTCTTGATCATCACCCCGCTCACGTTTTTGGGTGGTAGCTTTTACTCCATCCAGGTGCTGCCGCCGGTCTGGCACAGCATCAGCCTGTTCAATCCCATCGTCTATCTGATCAGCGGCTTTCGCTGGAGTTTCTACAGCATCGCCGATGTGAACGTGGGCCTCAGCTTGGCCGCGGCCGCCCTGTTTACGACGCTCTGTCTGGGGCTGGTCTGGTGGATCTTCCGCACCGGCTACCGGCTGAAGAGCTAGGCCAACGAAGGCTGGCGGAGGGGTATAAAGGTGCGTAACGTCCAAACGGTGGCGTAACGGAGGAACCCCATGGCCAACATCGGCTTCATCGGATTGGGCAACATGGGGCTGCCGATGGCGGGCAACCTCGTCAAGGCCGGCCACGCGGTGGCGGGCTTCGATCTGGTAGCAGAAAATTTGGCGCGAGCCGCCGACCGCGGCGTCAAGGCTCAGTCCTCGGCCGAGCATGCCGCCAAGGGCGCCGATATGGTCGTCACCATGCTTCCAGCCGGCAAGCAGGTACTAACGGTTTACGGCGGCGGCGTGCTGAAGGCGGCCAAACCCGGCACGCTCTTCATCGATTCCTCGACCATCGATGTGACGTCGGCCCGCGCGGCGCATCGGCTCGCGAGCCAGGCCGGCATGGCTTCACTGGACGCGCCGGTCTCCGGCGGCGTCAGCGGCGCGGAGGCCGCGACGCTGACCTTCATGGCAGGGGGCGCGGAGGCAGCCTTTGCCGCGGCCAAGCCGATCTTGGAAAGCATGGGCCGGCGCGTCATCCATTGCGGCGAGGCTGGCGCCGGCCAAGCCGCCAAGATTTGTAACAACATGATGCTCGGCATCAATATGATCGGCGTCAGCGAAGCCTTCACGCTGGCCGAAAAGCTGGGCCTGTCGCCCAAAGCGCTGTTTGACGTCGCCGCCGCCTCGTCGGGCCAATCCTGGGCGCTGACCAGCTATTGTCCCGTGCCCGGCTTGGTGCCGTCGTCGCCGGCCAACAACAACTACAAACCCGGCTTTGCCAGCGCGTTGATGCTCAAGGATCTGAAGCTCGCCCAAGCGGCCGCCGCGGAGGCGGATGCGTCAACCCCGATGGGCGCGGCGGCAACGCAACTTTATGGCCTGCACAACGCCTGGGGTGAGGGGGGCACGGATTTTTCCGGCATCATTCACCTCATCCGCGGCAAAGGCGGCCAATAGCGATGCAGCGCTACGTATTCGACGCCTACGGCACGCTTTTCAATCTGCATGCCGCCGCCGAGCGCTACCAGACCGCGATCGGCCCCAAATGGCGACGGCTCTCCGACACCTGGCGCAGCAAGCACATCGAATACACTTGGCATTACAGCCTCACGCGCACACCCGCGACGTTCTGGCGACTGGCGGAGCGCAGTCTCGATTTTGCCATCGCGGCAACGGGGGTGCCGGTCGGCGCTGAGGTGCGGGCCGCGCTACTGGCAACCTACCGTACCATGCCGCCCTATCCGGAGGTTGGGCAAGTGCTGCGCGCGCTCAAGCAGAAGGGCGCGCTCCTCGCCATCCTGTCAAACGGCGACCCGGACATGCTCGCCGACGCCACGGCCGCCGCCGGCTTCAACGGCGTGTTCGACGCGGTGCTGTCGGTCGCCGCGGTCGGCTGCTTCAAACCGGCACCGCCGGTCTACCAGCTTGCCTGCGATCACTTTGGTTGCCGGCCGCAGGAGATTTCCTTCCAATCGTCCAATCGTTGGGACATTGCCGGCGCCAAAGCCTTCGGTTTTTACTGCGTCTGGGTCAACCGGACGGGCGCACCCGAGGAGTACCCCGAGCTGGCTCCGGATCGGGTCGCAGGCGACCTGCGCGGCATGCTGGCGGGCGCGGGCTGAACGCCGAGCACGGCCCGCAAACAGGCGGCGGCGAGGCTTGGCCAGGCCCCGCGCGCGCAAGCCTCAACAGGCTCCCCCCCATGCCGCCGACCGGCCGTTGCAGGCCCCGAGCAGGGCGACGACTTCCTCATCGCTCACTTGTGTAAAGCTGCGGTAGAACCCACCCACCGAACCAAAGCGGCGCGGGACGCTCAGCAGCACGGCTTGATCCGCTTCCCGTTGCAGCATGTGGGCCGCCGCGCGCGCCGCCACCGGCGTTGCCGCGATCAAACGGGTCGGCTGCGCGGACCGCAGATGGCGCAACGCGGCCTGCATGGTCATTCCCGTTGCCACCCCGTCGTCGACGACGATAGCGGTCGGCTGCTCGGGGCTCAATCTCGGGCGCACGGCCGCGTAGCGGGCTCGCTGGCGCTCGATCACAGCCAACTCGCGTTGCGCGCTTTGCAAGATGAATTCCTCGCTCAGTCCGAGGCTGGCGATCAGCTGCCGATTGAGCACGATTTCGGGCGCGGCGATGACGCCCGCCACCGCGCCGATCGCGAGCTCCGGCTGCTGTGGCGCCCCCAGCTTGCGCGCGAAAACGAGGTCGAGCGGGGCGGCGAGCGAACGCGCCACCTCAGCCCCGATCGGCACGCCCCCCCGCGGCAAGGCAAAGACAACCGGGTGATCGAGCCCAAGTGCTTTCAATTGCGCCGCCAGCAAGAGGCCGGCTTCGGCACGATCGGCAAACATCAATCGTCGGCGCATGCGAGCGGCCGAAACGGTCAAGCAGCAAGGATCCGCGAGGAAGCTTAGCTCAAATTGCTGCGGTCCACAGCCGACAAAGTCGCCTTACGACTTGTTTGGCTTGCCATCCTCGGCGACGGGCACTTCGGCCGCCGCCGACTCGGCTGCAAGGCTCTGCGCCTGACCGACCCAATCGTCCTTCTCGATGCGCCCGCCCAAGGCTAGCGCCTCGTCGAGATTGGCAATGTCATCGTCGGAAAAATTGGCGATTTGTTCGAATTTGATGGCGCCAAGTTGAGTGAGGCGAACCGCCAAGGCTTGATCGACCCCCTTGATCCTGGTGAGGTCATCGGCTTCGCCCTTCGGCCGCTTGAAGCCCTTGAACGCCGCATTGAGGCGCTTAGCGCGGGCGTCCGTACGCTCGAAGATGCGCGCCGATTTACCCCTGCGCCCGCGCAGGTAATAAAGCTTGGCGCGGCGGACCTTGCCGCGGCGCAGCACCTCGATCTCGGTGATGTAGGGCGAATAGATGGGGAAGACGCGCTCGACACCCTCGCCGTAGGAAATCTTGCGCACCGTGAAACTTTCGTTAATGCCGCTGCCCGACCGCGCAATGACGACGCCCTCGTAGGCCTGTAGGCGAAAGCCCGGGCCCTTGCTTTCCTCGGGCTTGGCCTTCTTTTTGTCCTTGGGGTCGACCTCCATGCCTTCGACGACCTTGACCATCACCTTGACGGTGTCGCCGGGGCCAAACTCGGGAACGGAGCGTTTGGCAACGATGGCGCTGATCTGCTCGCGCTCGAGCTCCAAAATCACGGTCATAGGGTCCTCAATTGCGTCAACCGCTCCCAGCCCCGCCCATGGCGTGGGCGGCGACGGCGGGGGCGTCGTGGGAAATCGGGCGCGTTCTAGCCCAGAACCGCTTGCCTTGTCGATGGCCGTGAGCGGGCAATTTTTTCGGCCCGCACCCCGCGCCCGGCGCGGTCTGGGCCCTTGAGCCTGGCCGTTGGCAGACCGGAGCCAGGCGAATAGAGTTGGCGGCAGCCGTTCAGCCACGTGGTCTAGAAGCGGTCTTGGGTTCCAGGGAGGCGCCAAATGCATAAGGTTCTTGTCGTTTCAGGTTTTTGTGCCGCGGCCGCGCT
>DASTMQ010000433.1:0-3478 GCA_035714005.1 Hyphomicrobiaceae bacterium | reverse complement strand
CCCTGGCCGTTCGCGCCCGGCAAGAGCAAACCTCATGAGCCCAGTTGAGGAGCCCGTCAGCCATGGCCTCCGTCCCGACCCGATCCAAGCGCGCGCGCGCCGCCAAGATGAGTGCCGCGCGTGACCCTTACGTCCTGGAGCAGCAGGTCGGGTTTTTGCTGCGCTGTGCCCACCAGCGCGCCAGCGAAATGTTCAAGGCCGTGATGGGCTCCTTCGGCGTCACGCCACGGCAGTTTGCAGCCCTTGCCAAGCTCGATGATCTGGGCTCGGTCTCCCAGAACCAGCTGGGACGGCTGACCGCCATGGATCAGGCGACGATTTCGGGCGTGATCGCCCGCCTCAGCGCCCGCGGCTATGTGCGCCAATCCCCCGATCCCAGGGATGGGCGGCTGCTGGCGCTCAATTTGACGGCCGCCGGGACGGAAGCCATTGCCGCCATGAAGGCGATCGCCGCCGAGGTCTCCCGGCGCACGCTGGCACCCCTCAGCGCTGCGGAAGTCAGCGCCTTTCTCAACGCCCTCTGTAAAATCGGTCAAACCTCATGTTTGCCCCGGCCGTCATCCAGGAACTGACGGGCGGCCGGCTGCACCTGTCGCACGGGCCGATCGACATCGTGCTCAAGGCCTGGGGTCGCGGGGAAGCCTTGCGTGCGGCCTATGCCGCCGCGGCGCGGCGGTTTCCGCAGGTGCTGCCCGAATTGTGCGAGGAGCTTCAGGCCTTGCGCCGGCCCTTGACCGACAAGTGTGCGCTCACCGGTCCCGTCGCGCGCCGCATGCTGGAGGCTTGCCGGCCCTTCGCCGGCGTCTTTCTCACCCCCATGGCCGCGGTCGCCGGTGCCGTCGCCGACGAGCTGATGGCGCATATGCTGGCCGCGGCGCGGCTCGAGCGCGTCTTTGTCAACAATGGCGGCGACATTGCCGTGTTCATGACGCCGGGCCAGGCGCTTGAGGTTGGCATCGCCGGTGCCTTCTCGCGCGGCAACCTGCCGGTGCTCAATGGCCGGCTCAGCCTCGAGGCCGGCAGCGGGGTCGGCGGCATCGCCACCTCCGGGGCGCGCGGTCGCTCGTTCTCGCTCGGCATTGCCGATGCCGTGACCGTGCTTGGCCGCACGGCGGCCGACGCCGACGCCGCCGCCACGCTGATTGCCAATGCGGTCAACATCGACAGCCCGGCCGTGGTGCGCCGCGCGGCCGTTGAGCTTGATTGCGACAGCGATCTTGGCCGCCGGCCCGTCACCGTTGCGGTCGGGGCGCTGACGGCGGCCGAGATCGAGGCGGCGCTGGCCACCGGTGCGGCGCGCGCCGAGGCCTGGCGCCGGCAAGGCCTGATCATCGCCGCCGCCTTGATGCTGGCGGGCCGCAGCAGGCTGGTGGGTGAGGCCTTGCTCAGCCGGTCATGAGCGAAGGTTAGGCCGGCGTGCGCTTGGGCCAATAGGAGGGCAGGCTCGAGCCATCGCGTCCGCCCCAGCCCTCGCGGGCGGCCTCGTCGAAGATTGCCAGCGTGCGTTCCGCCAGCGGCAGGTTGGCCCCGCGTCCTTCGGCCTCCGCGATCATGGTGTTGAGGTCCTTGCGGATGGAATCGACGTCGAAGGTTGCCGCGATTCCGGGCCCGCCGGCCAGCGCCTCCGCCACCGCGGGCCCGCGCACCTTCAAGACGTTGGGTGCGCCGGAGGTATCGGCAAACAGCTCCATCAGCGCCTTGGGATCGATGCTGAGATGCCGGCACAGGATAAAGGCCTCGCCAAGGGCCTGATAGGCGACGAGCAGGGGAAGATTGATGGCAAGTTTCATGCTGGCGCCGGCGCCGATGGGGCCGACGTGCTCGAGGCGCCGGCACAACTGAGCCAGGATGGGTTGCGCGCGGGCAAGGTCGGCGGCATCCCCGCCCGCCAGGCCCAAGAGCTTGCCCTGCCGCGCCGGCCCGGTGGTGCCGCCGACCGGACACTCAACGAAGGCGGCGCGCTTGCCCGTCACCTTGCGGGCCAGCGCTTGGGCGTCGCCGGGCCGCACGGTGCTCATGTCGATGACGAGCTTGCCGTTAACGTTTCCGGCCAGCACGCCGGAGGGCCCGTCATAGGTGCCCTCCTGCGCCGCGGCGTTGCTCAGGATGGTGATGATGACCTCGACCGCACCGGCGAGCGCGGCGGCGGTTGGCGCGACCTGAGCGCCGGCTTGGCGCAAGGGTTCGACCTTGGCGGCCGTGCGGTTCCACACCCACACCTCGTGCCCGGCCTCGAGCAGCCTGAGCGCGATCGCGCTACCCATCTTGCCAACGCCGGCAATGCCAATCCGCATGGCGAAGTCCTTTTCGCTGAATGGGGTTCAAAGGCGCCGCACCGGCGCTCCCCCTAGCATGCGTTTTAGAGCCGTGTCGATCCGGGATAGGCACCAAGGGCGCCTCAGGCATTGACCCTGGGCAGCACGCGTTCGGCCATCAGCACCATCGAGCGGCGCCCGAGCTCATAATCGAGCCAATCCTTGCCCGCATAGAGCAGCGTGCCGAATTGGCCGACCTCATCGCGGAATTGCAAGATCTCCTCGGCGACCTTGTTGGGTGACCCCCAAATCACCAGCCGATCACAGATGAAATCGAGCGTGACCGCCTCATCGGGCATGTCACGGCTTTCCTTGAACAGCTCGATGCGGCCACCCTTGCGCAGTTTGGTGGCGAGCGATTGGTAGTACTGACGGTAGGGGCTGTTGGGCGCCATGACGTAGTCGCGCGCCGTCTTGTCGTCGTCGGCAACGAAAATGCTCTTGGCGACGCGCCAATTGGCGGGATCGGGCGTGCGCCCGGCGCGCTCACAGCCCTCGACGTAGCGCGGCCAATGGCTCTTGACCCACACGGGCATCAAAAAGTTGGCCGAGATCGGATCCCAGCCGCGGGCGGCCGCCTCCGTCACGCCCTTGGAGAAGGGGGCCACGGCGGTGACGACGATGGGGGGATGCGGCCGCTGCAGGGGCCTGCCGATATAGCCTTGGCCGACCTCGGGCATCAGCGTGCGGGAGGTGGAGATGTTCCAGTATTTGCCCTTGAGGTCGTAGGGCGCATCGCCGGCCCAGATCGCCAGCACCTGATTGATCAGCTCAAGGAACATCTCGTTGCGATTGGCGTCGAGATTGCCGAACACTTCCGCATCCGACATCAGCCCGCCGGGGCTGATGCCCAAATTAAAGCGGCCGTCGAGCAGGTGATCGAGCATGGCGATCTCCGCGGCGACGGCGGCGGGATGCGTGTTGGGCAGGTTGAGGGTGCCGGTGCCGAGGCGCATGCGCTGCACGCGGTCGACGAGGGTGGCCAGGAAGACGGTGGAGGAGGTGATGTTCTCGGCTTGATCGGTGGCGTGCTCGCCGGCATAGGCCTCGACAAACCCGAGCTCGTCGGCGAGCACGAAGGCTTCGCGATCCTCGCGCAGCGACTGGCGCCAATCCTTGCCCAAGGCGTGGATGGGCATGGTGAAAAAACCAAGGTTCATGGG
>DASTMQ010000432.1:0-7425 GCA_035714005.1 Hyphomicrobiaceae bacterium | reverse complement strand
AATGCCGGTGGTACCACCGGCACCGGCGACGTTCTCCACGATGATTGGTTGGCCAAGCGTCTTTTGCATGTCCTCGCCGACAATGCGGGCGATGGTGTCCGTTGGACCGCCGGCCGCAAACGGCACAATCATGGTAATCGGCCTTTCCGGGTATTGGGCGGCGGCCGGAATGACGCTGCCGATAATGGCCGCGAGCGCCAGAACAATGAGGCGTGACATCAGTTTCCTCTGTGAGTGTTTGGGCGGATCCCGCGCGCCGCAATTGCGTATTTGGCAGTTACTAGCACCAACTCGTCAGTGCGGTGTCCGCGACAAAGTATCCTGAACGCGTCGGCCGGGACATTCGCTGCAGATCGTGCGCGCCCTTGCGGTCGGTTTGCGCGCTTGGCGCAGAGGCCAGCCCCATCATTCAGGCCCGGGAGAACCTCTCAGCACGTCCGCGGGCATCGAGAGCACGTTGGGGGTTTGCCACGCTGTTGAGACACGCACGGCACCAAAGTTGAACCTGAGGGTCTGCGTCAGTATTGAGCTGACGACCGCCACCACCCGACCCTGGCAGTCCAGCACTGGGGCTCCGGAAGCGCCGTGATCGAGCACGAGGCGATCATTGCCCTCATAAATTTCCATTAGTGCGGCGCCGGGGAAATTCCGCCCGACCTCAAAGGCGACGAACCGACCAGCGGCGAAGCGAAGGTGACTGTTGGGATAGGCAAGTGCAACGACGGGTTCGTCCGGCTGGAGCGGCTCCTTCCTGACCGAGAGCGTGACGGCACCAGCAAGCGGTACCTTTAATTCCAGCAGGGCCATTTTTTCAAAGATCGGGCCAACCAGGCGCTGAATGCGGGTTGCGACCATGGTCTTGCTTTTGCCATCCCAAACCTCAATTTCCGTCCAGTTCGCCGATGCCAGCCCCATGGCCTCGGCAACATGTGCGGCGGTCACCAGTAGCCGTGCTGAGAGAAACCAGCCCGTTCCGGCTATGCCGACTACGCCCGGCACCCATTTCCGCTGCTCCACCTCAAGATCCCGCGAAATGCTGACGGTTGTTTTGGCGAGCGTCGATGGATCGATGCAGGCAGTTGCTGAACATGGCACTATCGCGAGCTGGATAGCGATGAGCAGGCGAGGCAGTGCGCCGATCAGCGATCCATCTCGGTACGCGTTGCGCGCTTGCGCGCCGCGACATCCAAAGAAAATCCGCATCTGCGGCGCAGCCCAAATGTGCTGGAACATCCCGCTAGCTTGGGCGCGATCCAGCCGCATGCCCCCAAGCCTTGTGCGCACTGCCAGGACCGTTCTGCCGTTCGTCATGGTGGCGGCTTAATCGTCGGGCGCCGGCTCTTGTTCCAGAGCGAACCCGGTTTTGTTTGTACAGTTTCGACCCGGAGTTTGACCCGAAGTTCGCAATTTCGGGAGGATGTATGGTTCAACGGCGCGCTCAGCCGAACATCGAGTGTCGGCCTGCGTCGTCGACGACGGAACGGCGCTGACGCCGCGATTTTGGTGCCTTGTGTTTCGCGGCGGCAATGGAAATTTGTGGCGGCTTTTTCCGCATTCCCACCGCGAGCAAGCTTTGGCTGCGCTTCGGTGCGCGCCTGGAACAATTGCAAGGCCTGGAGGTTGGAAGATGGTCCGGACACGAACGGTCCGCAGCGCCTTCCGGAGTGTAAACGTGCATAGTATCATTTACCTTGTCGGCCTGGTTGTCGTGATCCTGTTCATCTTGAGCGCACTCGGACTGCGCTGAATGGAGATAGTCATGGTCGCCATCAGGCCCGTGCCGGCCGTTGCAGCGGCAATCGGCGCAGCCCAAAAAGCCGGGCAAATAGCGGCCAAACCGCCGCTGCGCTCGCGGCCAAGAGTGATGCGGCCGAGGCGATCGTCGACACCATGCTAAGGCCGACCAGCGCCGCCGCTGCCCAACCCCGTTTGCTGGAGCTCAAACGATGAAACGGGTGCGTTCGTCTTGCCGGCCGCGGCTGTGATCGTGAGCGTCGCCATTTCGGGGGGGCTAAATTGTCATTGTCCAGGGCGTCACCTTGCAAGCTTTGATCGCACCCGCCTACTGCCTCGGCGCGCGCCATCGAGAAGCATTGCTCCGGTCGCAGGCACTAACTGGGGCGCGGCGCAACCGGTTCTTGGCCGGGTTTAGGCGCTTGCCAGACGTCATTTGGTCGCGCCGGCAAACAGAGGTGGATAGTCTTGCCGAATGCGACACCCTGTGGGACATCCTTGTCCCGGTGCCAGCGCCAGAACTCGGCACCAATGCCCCCGGAGGGAAGCTTGAAGGCCCAGGCAGACCAGGCAGACCAGGCAGAAATGACGAAACCTGCCGCAACCGGTTCGGTCATCTCGGTGCGTGGGCTGTCGCTTAAGTATGGGCGTGGTGCCGCCGGCGTGCTGGCGCTCAGCAACATCTCCTTTTCAATGGCTGAGGGTGAATTCATCGCCGTCGTTGGGCCGTCCGGTTGTGGCAAGTCCACGCTACTGAAAATCCTGGCCGGACTGCTGCCGCAGACCGAGGGCGCGGCCGACCTGAATGGCATTCCGATCACGGGCCCCCGGCGTGACATCGGCGTCGTTTTCCAAGCCCCCGTGCTGTTTCCCTGGCGAAGTGTGCTCGGCAACGTCATGCTGCCGGTCGACGTGCAGGGGCTCGATCAGGACACGATGAAGCGACGCGCGCTCGATCTCATCGGCTTGGTTGGGCTCAATGGCTTTGAGCAGCGCTATCCGCGGGAGCTGTCGGGCGGCATGCAGCAGCGCGTCGGCATCGTGCGCGCGCTCATTCATGACCCGGCAATCTTGCTCATGGACGAGCCCTTCGGCGCGCTTGATGCCATGACGCGCGAGACCATGAACGTGGAATTGCAGCGCATTTGGATGGAACGGCGCAAAACCGTGCTGTTCATCACGCATTCGACCGTGGAAGCGGTGTTCCTCGCGGACCGCGTGATCGTGCTGACGCCTCGTCCCGGCCAGATCGGCGACGAGTTCAGCGTCGACCTGCCACGGCCGCGCAAGTTGTCGGTCATGAACACGGAGAGCTTCGGCACCTACGTCCGGCGTGTGCGGGCGGCTCTCAATCCAGGCGGGGGAGGAATGGACTGATGTCGCGCGGACCCTTCTCCTTTGTTCTGCGCCTGCTGTTCATTGCGACCCTTCTCGGCCTGTGGGAGTGGGCGGTCTTTTACTTTCAGACCCCCGCCTACATCGTGCCGGCACCCTCGCGCATCGCCTACGCCATGTACAATGGCATTATGACCAACCTCTATGTCGGCCATATCGGCGCCACCATCAGCGAAACGCTGTTGGGTTTTGCTTTGGGCTGCGCCCTGGCCTTCATGCTCGGCACCGTCGTCGCCCTGTCGCGTACGGTGGAATACTATCTCTACCCCATCATCATCATGTTTCAGGCGATGCCCAAGGTGGCCCTCGTCCCCCTCATTCTTGTTTGGTTCGGACTGGGTCTTGCCTCCAAGGTCATCAGTGCCGCGCTCGTCGCTTTTTTCCCCCTAATGGTCAATACCATCGTCGGGCTGCACTCGGCCGACGAAGATCGGGTGAATTTGATGCGCTCGCTGTCGGCCACGCGCTGGCAGATCTTTCGAATGCTGCAACTTCCCAACGCTATGCCCTACATCTTTGCCGGCCTCGAGATTGCGATGATCTTTGCTCTGATCGGCGCCATCGTTGCCGAACTCATCAGCTCCGAAAGGGGGCTCGGCATGCTCATGCAAAGCATGAGTTTTACCATGGATGTTGCGGGGCAGTTTTCGATACTTTTCATCCTATCGGTCCTGGGCCTAATACTGAACGGCCTCGTCACGTTCGTGCGGCGCAAGGTGCTGTTCTGGGACACCTCGCGTGACGCCGATGCCAATGAGCAAACCTCAACTAGGGGAGAAGTCTTGTGATGCAGCGATTGATCGCCTGTGCGGCCCTTGCGCTTGGTCTGATGGCCGCGGCAAACACCGCAATCGCGCAAGTTCAGACCGTGCGTGTGGGCTGGTGCGCCAAGACCATCAGCTCCGCGGCCGCGCCGTTTGCCATCGCCAGCAAGCTTGGCTGGTTCGAGAAGGACGGCATCAAGGTCGAGCTGGTGCCCCTGCCTGGCTCCACCGACTGCGTCAAGCTGGTCGCCACCAAGGAATTGCAGGCCGCGCTGCCGTCGGTGGAGCCCTTGGCCATCATTCGTCCGCAGGGAGTGAAAGCGAAGTTCTTCTATACCGCCTACCAGGCCAACATCTATGGCATTGCCGTGCCGGCGGACAGCCCGATCAAGTCGGTCCCCGACCTCAAGGGCAAGAAGATTGGGGTAACGTCGATGGCTTCCGCGGGCGTGATCGTGGCGCGCGCCCTCGTAAAGCAAGCTGGCATGAACCCGGATTCCGATGTGTCCATCGTCGTCGCCGGCGAAGCCGCCCAAACGGCGGCACTGGTTAACTCCAAACAGGTCGACGCCTTGTCGCAGTTCGACACGCAGTACGCGCTCACCAGTAATGCGGGCACCAAGCTGCGGCTGTTGGATCATCCGGAAATCAAGAAATTTCCCTCCAACGGCTTTGTGGCATTGGAGGACTATCTCAAGAATAACCACAAGCAAGCGGTGGCGCTGGCACGCGGTTACGCAAAAGGCACCGTGTTTGCCATCGCAAATCCGGAAGCGGCGATCCGCATCTTATGGGAGGTCTATCCGCAAACCAAGTCGACGGGCAAAGACGAGGCCACCGCCCTGCGTGACGATCTCATTACGCTGGAGGCGCGCGCGCGAAACTGGCGCTATGAGCAAGTCGATGGCAAGCGTTGGGGCGACAACGTGGAGGCCAATTATCAGGCCTACCTGGACTGGTTGCTCGAGCAGGGGATTATCAAGAGCAAGACGGACGCCAAGGACATCGTCACCAACGACTTGCTTGGCGAGGCCATCAATTTCGACGAAAAAGCATTGATCGCAGAGGCCCAGGCCTACAAGGCGAAATAACCTGGCGCGGAACATAGCCCATTGTGCCTGCCGAATTGAAATGGCCGCAGTGCGATCATTCGGCAGGCTCGGCGGGCGACGCATCTGGCGCCGGCCAGTATCGCATTTGCCGCCCTCGTGCGGGATAGACCGGCCGGCGCAGATGCGCCCAGCTGTGGATCATCAAGGCCGCGGCCTGAGACAGTGGCATGACCTAACGTTTTATGCGCCCGGCACAGGCGGCGGCTCGGCAGCGTGGTTGGCCTGCGCGCGCCGCTCGCGAGCCGGATTGCGCCGCGCCGGTCGCCCCTTGAACACGGAATTCCTGCGGCCAAGTTGCGAGCTTGCATTTCGACGTGCGATCCTGCGCACCGTGGCTAGACGTCAAAGGCAGAAATTTCGTGCCGACTGCGCCAGCGCGGGGCTGGCGAGGAAGAGTTGAGCCCAGCAGCCGAGAGTAAAACACCATGGATCACCAATCCTTCCGTGAGTGGGCGGTGCGGGCCGCCGAATGGGCGGCGGACTATCGCGCGAGCCTGGCCCAGAGGCCCGTTCGTGCGCAGCTGCCGCCTGGTGACATCGCCGGCCGGCTGCCGCCACAGGCGCCGGAACTGCCGGAACAGCTGCAGGCGATCTTCGCGGATTTTGAGCGCATCATCCTACCCGGCATGACGCATTGGCAACACCCGCGCTTCTTCGCTTATTTTCCAGCCAACGCGAGTCCGCTCTCGGTCATTGCCGAGATCCTCGTCTCCGCCATCGCCGCCCAGTGTATGCTCTGGCAAACCTCACCGGCCGCGACGGAGCTCGAGACGGTGATGCTGCAATGGTTGCGGCACGCCGTCGGTTTGCCGGACGACTTCCAAGGGGTCATCCAAGATTCCGCTTCCTCGGCGACCTTGGCGGCGGTGCTCACAATGCGCGAGCGGGCGCTGGGCTACGCGGGCAACACCCAAGGGCTGGCCGCGCAGCCCCAGCTGAGACTTTATGCGTCGGATCAGACGCATTCCTCGATCGACAAGGCGGCCTGGATCGCCGGCATTGGTCAGGACAATCTCGTCAAGATTGCCACAGCTGGACCGCTGCGGGCCATGCGCGCGGAGGCGTTGGCGGCCGCGATTGTCGCCGATCGCGCGGCGGGCCTGCTGCCTGCCGGTATCATTGCCTGCGTCGGCGGCACCAGTACGGGTGCCATAGATGACGTGGCAGCGATCGTCGCGGTCGCCCGGCGTCGCAACCTCTATGTTCACGTCGATGCCGCCTGGGCCGGGGCGGCCATGATCTGTCCCGAGTTTCGAACCCTGTGGCGCGGGGTCGAGGCGGTCGACAGCCTGGTGCTCAATCCGCACAAATGGCTCGGCGCCCAATTCGACTGCTCGGCGCATTTCGTGCGCGATGCCGATGCTCTGGTCCGCACGCTGGCAATTCAGCCCGAATTTCTCAAGACCCACGGCCGCGAAGGCCTCATCAACTATAGCGAATGGTCGATTCCCCTCGGCCGGCGCTTCCGTGCTCTTAAGCTTTGGTTCCTGCTGCGGGGACACGGGCTTGAGGGACTGCGCACCATGATTCGCAACCATGTCCGTTGGTCGCAGGCACTCGCGCGGCGATTCGCGGCCGAACCGGGCTTTTCGATCGTCACCGAGCCCGTTCTGTCGCTGTTCTCCTTCCGCCACGATCCCGGCGATGGACGGGATCTCGATGCGCATAACCTCTCACTGCTGACGGCAATCAACGATGACGGACGTCTGTATTTGACACAGACCCGCGTCGAGGGGCGTATCGCCATCCGCTTCCAGGCAGGCTCGATGGAGGTAAGGGAGGCCGATGTCGAGCTCGCCTTTGACGTCATCCGCGATCTCGCTCGCAAGTTAGTCTAAGTCTAGGGTTTTATCACTGCGGGCGCCGTGGAGCGGCCTAGCGCACCGCCGAGGCCCTACACTTTCGTGCACGATTTTTTCCGCCTCATGGCAAATACGACACCGTCTCCACGGGGCGGCCATTGTGTGGTCGATCGCGCCGCGAGCGGTCGGATCGGTGCCGGCAAAATCGCGACGGCAAGCCCCGGATAAGCCAACGCACCGGCGGTTGGAGCGTGCAGATGCGCTATAGTGCACCGCCTTCGTTTCCGATTCGGAAATCAACGTATGTGTCGGCACCCGGCCCTGCAAAGCCTTGTGTTTTTGCGCAAAATCTATGTTGCCCGAGACGACTTGGGCGAATGCCACGTCATAGCGACCGTCGGCGAGGCCCTGCGCTTCCTGGTGCGGCTCCCGGCCCAGCTTGACGGAATCCACTGGGTGCTCGCCAGCAACGGCCTGTGCTGGGCGCACCGCCAGCGCGAGCTGGGTACCGCGTTTGCAACCGTGGCCTTTGAGAACGCGTTGGTGACGGACGGTTTATTGATTGATGCCCTGCCGTCGCAGAAACTCGCGGGCAAATGATGGCCGAGCTCATCAAAT
>DASTMQ010000431.1:0-5078 GCA_035714005.1 Hyphomicrobiaceae bacterium | reverse complement strand
GCATTGCAATCCCTCCCCAGTCTGCCCGCTCCCTGGGCTGACATAGGCAAATCTGCCAGCGGGCCTGTCAAGGGCACGCCCAAACCTTGCGCACAATCTGGCGTCTATTTGAGCATGGGCGTGGTGCCTGGGACGCAAGGGGGACGCATGGGTGACGCGTGGGTGACGTCGTCCCCGCCCGGCCTGGCGACGCCGGCCGTCAGGGCTCTCGGCGCCGTGGCCGTTGGCGGTCGGGGCCCGAACCTTGCGCGTCGACGAAGGGGGTGTGAGGTTGCGGGCGATGCCAATGCGTCGGGCCTCTCGCGAGCCCCGTTCCTGATGGGGCTCACCGCCAATGCGGCGGCGGCCGCTCTGGCCGACGCACAGCCATCGCCTTGCGCTGGCCCTCAGCGTCAAGATCGCCGAGCCGTAGTGCCGGGCTTCCCGTGCCGCGGGCCCGCGACGAGATCTGATGGCGAGAAACAAACCATGACCGTTTGCCCTCACCCTCGGCCGGCGGCGCCGCGCTGGTCCTGCGGCTGGCTGCCCCGATCAAACGCCCCGCGCGGTGGCCGGCAGCGACACCGGCTGTGGCGGCGCAAAAACTTGATGAGCACTTCTCCCTCATCCTGCGTCAGCAATGTCAAACATGGCGAATCACCCTACCGTGCGGGCATCCGGACCAATCGGAGGTTCCCATGGGTGCCAGTAGTCGGCAGACGTCCGCTGTCAGGACGATGAAGGAACTCGGCTACAGTTATCAACAGGGAATATGGTCGAGCCCGCCGGTGGCGGTGGCGCATCTGGCCTCTGTCGCCGACGGCATGCACGCGCTTCTCGTGAAACGGGCCGACGAACTCGCCGGTTGCATTGCGGGTTCAGCCGCAGAAGCCGAGCGCGCGGCCATTGTCGATGCCGTTGAGGCCTACGAGGCCAAGCGCTGGCCGCATGGAAAGGTGCCAAGCGGTAAAGGCTAGGCTTTGGCCGACGCCGATGTGCCAATTGCGCTGGCGTCTTTGCCAACGCTCCGATACGCGGCGGGCCGCATTTTCTGGTGCGGCCATTGGGCGTCGGTCGCTCGAGCCGGCAACGGCCAGTCGCCCCATGGCTTTCTGCCAGCTCAATCTTGCCGGACGCGCCGAGTGCCCTGGGCCCACCCTCGAGCGGACACGCAAAGCAGCGCCAACCCCAAGCATGGGCGCAATCGTAGGACAACGCCGAGCCGCCTGAGGCGAACGGGCGATGGATTGCCGCCGCCCCGTCACCGGGCTACACCTCAGATAGGTCGATCGTAATCGGGGGATTGCTTGTCGTTTGCCGACAGATTTGCAGCTCACCGGGAAGCCGTCGATGAACGTCTAGCCAATCTTCTCGGTGAGGCTCCAGCGCCACCCATGCGGCTGGCCGAAGCCATGCGCTATGCCACGCTCGGTGGCGGCAAGCGCTTCAGGCCGTTCTTGGTCATTGAGGCAGCCGCGCTGTTCGGGGTGCCACCGCTCAAGGCTCTGGATACGGCGGCGGCCGTCGAATGCGTGCATTGCTACTCGCTGGTGCACGATGATCTGCCCGCCATGGACGACGATGACTTCCGGCGCGGGCGTCCGACGGTACACAAGCGCTTCGACGAGGCAACGGCCGTCCTTGCCGGGGACGGTCTCCTCACCATCGCGTTCGAGATCTTGAGCCGGCCGGCGACGGATCCCGACCCCGCGGCCCGCATGGAACTTGTGCTGGGACTGGCACGAGCTGCGGGTTGGCGTGGAATGGCGGGTGGGCAAATGCTCGATCTCGAAGCCCAGGGGCTCCGCTACGGCCTGGACGACATTCGCCGCATGCAAGCCCTGAAGACGGGCGCACTGATCGAGTTCTCGGTCGATGCCGGTGGGATTCTCGGCCGTGGCTCCCCCGCCGAGCGAGCGGCGCTCAGAGCCTATGCGCGTGCCATTGGCCTTGCCTTTCAGATTGCCGATGATCTTCTGGATGTGGAGGGTCGTATCGAGGACATCGGCAAGGCGACGGGCAAGGATGCCGCCGCCGGCAAGGCGACGTTTGTCTCCCTGCTTGGCGTTTCGGCGGCGCGCGAGATGTTGTCCTCACTCGGCAGGGACGCCGTCGAGGCGTTGCAACCGTTCGGGATTCGGGCGGCGATTTTGGAGGAAGCCGCTGATTTCGTCAGTAATCGCCGCAGCTAGGTCCGCCTAGACCGGAAGCAATAGCAGCTTGGCCAACCAGGATCAGGTACTCGTGACCGGCGCAGCGGGCTTCATTGGCTCGGCAGTCGTGCGCGCACTGATTGCTGCCGGCTGGGCGGTGCGCGCGCTCGTGCGGCCAAATAGGTCGCGAAGCAATCTTAGGGGGCTCGACATCGAGATCGTTGAAGGCGACATGCGCGAACCCGCCGCGGCTGGGCGCGCCGCAAACGGTGCCCGCTACCTCATGCATGTCGCCGCCGATTATCGGCTGTGGGCGCGAGATCCGCTTGAGATAATCCGCAACAACGTCGAGGGTACGCGGGTGGTCATGGAGGCCGCACGTGCGGCGGGCGTGGAACGGATCGTCTACACATCAAGCGTCGCGACCCTGAAGCTAAAGGAGAATAGTGCGCCCGCAGATGAATCAGCGTCGCTTGCCGCCACGGACGCCATCGGCGCCTACAAACGCAGCAAGCTTGCGGCCGAGCAGCTCGTGCAGGCAATGATCAAGGACCGCTTGCCGGCGGTGATCGTCAATCCGACAGCGCCTATCGGGCCGCGTGACGTAAGACCGACCCCGACGGGGCGCATCATCATCGAGGCGGCCTGCGGCCGGATGCCGGCCTTCGTCGATACCGGGCTCAATCTCGTGCATGTCGATGACGTTGCGGCGGGACACATCGCGGCATTGAGGGTGGGCCGAATCGGCGAGCGCTACATCCTCGGCGGTGAGAACATGACCCTGGCCGAAATGCTCGCGCGAGTTGCCCGTCTTGTCGGCCGTCGTCCACCGCGTCTGCGCCTGCCGCGGCATGCGATCTACCCTTTGGCCTACGCCGCCGAGGCGCTTGCCCGCATCACCAATCGGGAACCGTTCGTGACCCTCGATGGCCTACGGATGGCAAAGCATCGAATGTTCTTCAGCTCTCACAAAGCCGAGCAGGAGCTTGGCTACAACGCGCGGTCCGTCGATGTCGCCATCGGCGAGGCCATTCAGTGGTTTCGCGCGGCGGGCTACATCCGATGACGGTGGGGCTTGTCATCGCCTTTCTTGCCGTGGCCGTGTGGATGTTTTTGATCCTAGGCCGGGGAGGCTTCTGGCTCGCGCGCGAACATGAGCGCCGCAATCTGCCTTGTTGCGTTGACGCCGATCGGACGAGCGAGAACTGGCCGAGTGTTATCGCCGTCGTGCCGGCGCGCAATGAGGCCGACATGCTGCCGCGCAGCCTGGCGTCCCTGTTGGCGCAAGACTATCGAGGCCTGCTTTCAATCATTGTCGTCGATGATCAAAGCAGCGACGCGACCGCTGATGTGGCCAGGCGTTTTGCCGAGGACGGTCGGCGCGAGGTGGTTACGCTCGGGGGCCTGCCGCTGCCGCAGGGCTGGACGGGCAAAGTGTGGGCCTTGGAGCAGGGTGTTGCGCTGGCCAGCAGCGGCGTCGCCCCACCGCACTTTCTGCTCTTCACAGACGCGGACGTCTGCTATGCGCCGGACAGCCTCGGCCGTCTCGTCAGGCGCGCTCGGACCAATGCGCTCGTCATGACTTCGCAGATGGCAAAGCTGAATTGCGACAGTCTCGCCGAACGCAGTCTTGTCCCAGCGTTCGTCTTTTTCTTTCAAATGCTCTATCCGTTCGCGTGGGTGAATGACAGCACCGCTGCAACCGCGGCCGCCGCCGGCGGCTCAATGCTGGTCGAGCGCCAGGCCCTGGAACGCGCAGGTGGTATCGCGGCGATACGCGGCGCCCTCATCGACGATTGCGCGCTGGCGCGGCGCCTGAAGGCACAAGGCCCGATCTGGCTCGGCCTGACCGACCGCGTCATCAGTCTGCGGTCTTACGCGCACATCGGTGACATCAGGCGCATGGTGGCGCGCTCTGCCTATGCCCAATTGCGATACTCGCCGCTGCTGCTGGCGGGTACGGTGGCGGCCATGACCGTGACGTACCTGGCCGCGCCCATCATTGCCATCCTCGACGGCTTTCCCGCCAATGCGCTTGCCGGCGTTGCCTGGGCGCTGATGGCAATCGCCTTTCAGCCGACATTGTATCAGTACCGCCTGTCGCCTCTTTGGGGAGCGGCGCTGCCGCTCATTGCTGCGGCCTACGTCGCCTTCACCATCGATTCCGCTTACCAGCATTGGTGCGGGCGCGGCGGCTGGTGGAAAGGTCGCGTGCAGGCAATGCCGGCAAAACGATGACCGACATTGCCAGCCTCAAGTCCGGTAAGACCGAGCGGGATGAAAACTTCCCCGTTGCTTCCTTGCTTATCGCCGCGCAATTTCGCCGGCCGATCCTTGGCTTTTACCGATTCGCGCGTGCCGCAGATGACGTGGCCGACCATCCGCGGTTGGGGCAACACGAAAAGTTCGCAGCGCTGGATTTGCTCGAGGCCACCCTGGTCGGCAGGACCGATGCCGCTGCAGATGCCTTGCCGCTCCGCGCCGCGCTCGCCGACATGGGACTAGCACCGCGCCACGCCCTGGATCTCCTGACGGCCTTTCGCATTGATGTCAGCAAACAGCGTTATCGCGACTGGGGCGAGTTGCTCAACTATTGCAGCTATTCGGCGATGCCTGTCGGGCGCTTCGTGCTCGATGTGCACGGCGAGCGCCAATCGACCTGGCCGGCGTCGGATGCCCTGTGCACCGCGCTGCAGATCATCAACCACCTGCAGGACTGCGGCAAGGACTTCCGCGCGCTCGACCGCGTCTATGTTCCGCTCGATGCGCTTGCGGCGTACGGCATCGGGGTCGAAGAACTCGCTATGAACAAAGCCTCGCCCCGGCTGCGGGCTTGCCTCCGGTCGCTTACCGCCAAGGTTGGGGAGATTATGGCCGATGCCACAAAGCTGCCACACCAGGTCACGAGCCTCCGGCTTGCAGCCGAGACTGCCGTCATTGTTGGTC
>DASTMQ010000430.1:0-3086 GCA_035714005.1 Hyphomicrobiaceae bacterium | reverse complement strand
GTCGCGGCGCGTTTGTTGCGCAGTCACGCCCACAGCATTGGGCTTGATCCTGCCTTCAGCATTCATGATCGCGAAGACTCTGCCGACCTTATGAATTTAGTGCGGCACGAGCGCGGGTTCTCGGAGCAGAACCGGCGCTTTCCCCTCAAGGCCACGTGCCTTGCCATCTATTCGCGCGCCGTCAATGCCAACGAGGCGTTGGAAACGGTACTGCTCAAGCAGTTCCCCTGGTGCGCGGAATGGAAGGCGGAGCTCGGCCAGCTGTTCGACGGCTACGTCGCCGCCAAGCAAAGCCAAGGCGTACTCGACTATGACGACTTGCTCCTCTACTGGGGCGAGCTGATGAAGGTACCCGAATTGGCGCTTGCGGTCCGCGCGCTGTTCGACCACGTGCTGGTCGATGAATATCAGGACACCAATGCGCTGCAGGCTACCATCCTATTGGGTCTCAAGCCGGACGGCGCCGGTCTCACGGTCGTCGGCGACGATGCTCAGGCCATCTATGGCTTCCGCGCCGCCGACGTGCGCAATATTCTCGATTTTCCCGGTCACTTCAGCCCGGCCGCCCGGGTGGTGACGCTTGAGGAGAACTACCGCAGCACGCAGCCGATTCTGGCGGCGTCCAATGCGGTCATCGCCTTGGCCCGCGATCGCTTTAGCAAGACCCTGCGCTCCGAGCGCGCTGGTGCCGACAAGCCAGCGCTAGTCACGGTCGCCGACGATGTGGCCCAGGTGTCCTTGGTCGTAGAAAGCATCCTTTGCAATCGCGAGGACGGCACTCCCCTGAAAGAACAGGCGGTGCTGTTCCGCACCTCACACCATTCAGCCATGCTCGAAATCGAGCTGGCGCGGCGCAACATTCCCTTCGTCAAGTTCGGCGGCCTCAAGTTCGTAGAGGCCGCGCACGTCAAGGACGTACTCGCGATTCTGCGCTGGGCGGAGAATCCTGCCGATAGGGTCACCGGTTTTCGCGTAGTGCAGGTGCTGGATGGCATTGGTCCCACCACCGCGGGCAAGATTTTCGCGCACATGCAGGAGCGCCCGTTCCTCACGGCGCTCGCCACCTTCACGCCGCCGCCGAAGGCTGCCTCGGCCTGGCGTGACCTGGTCGAACTGATGCAGCGGCTCGGCGAAGCGGGCGGCGATTGGCCGGCACAATTCGATTTGGTGCGGCAGTGGTACCAACCGCATCTGGAGCAGCGCTTTGCCGATGCCGTCGTGCGCGCCGGCGATCTCGACCAGTTGCAGCGCATTGCCGCCGGCTATGCCACGCGTTCTCACTTTCTCACCGACCTGACGCTCGATCCGCCGAGCGCGACCTCAGATGAGGCCGGCAAGCCGCTGCTCGATGAGGATTACCTGATCCTGTCAACCATTCATTCGGCCAAGGGCCGAGAGTGGAAGGCGGTATTTATCCTCAACGTTGTCGACGGCTGCATCCCCTCCGATATGTCGACCGGCACGGTCGAGGAGATCGAAGAGGAGCGGCGCTTGCTTTATGTGGCCATGACGCGGGCCAAGGATCAGCTGGCCCTGGTCGTCCCGCACCGCTTTTACGTGCACGGCCAGTCACGTCGTGGCGATAAGCACCTTTATGCCTCGCGTACCCGCTTCATCCCAGCGGGCATCATCGACCAATTTGCGGTTCGTTCCTGGCCACCGGCTCGGCGAGATGCTGCGCCAGCGCAAGCGATCCCCGCCGTGACCGTCGATCTGGCCGCACGGCTGCGCGGAATGTGGCGCCGCGCCGGTTGAAGCGAGCTTACCGCCCCCCGTGCCGCCGCCTTCGACCTGCAGGCGCGCGGTCAGCTCACTGTCAGCGTTCATTCGGCGAAAGGTAGAGGCTATTGACCCAGCCGGTGATCCCGCGATGCTGGATCGGGCACCAGGCCGAAATGCACGGTCCGACGATTTTGATGCCGGCCGCGTCGGGAAGAATGCTGCCGATCACGCCATGCTCAGCCGATGGACCGTCGCGCACATTAAGCACGTCGTCCTCGTCCACCCCCGCAACCCGAAACGATGGCACGGCGCGTGCTGTGGGCGGCGGCATGGCGGCGGCCATGACCGTGGGGCGTTTCGCCGGCACCGTTTTCGTTGCCGCCGCGCCTTGGGCATCGGCATTGGCTCTGCTCGGTTCGGGCGGCCGTGGCGAACGTGGCGGGGCCGAGGCCTCGTCGGCAACGTCCGTCTCTTCGGGCGCCGGGACCCTTGGGCTCGGCAGCGATGACGTCATCGCCGGCGCCGGTGGTAAGGGCGGCAAAGAGATCTGGGCGTCGCTGGCCCTGGCTTCCAGCTGCCGATGCTTCGCTGGCTCGGGGACGCTGCGTTCGGGGCGAGCGACAATGCTCGCGGTTCCCGTTTCCCCATCATCACGCCGCCAAAAGAGCCGCATGCCGTCCTGGCTCAGCCGCAGGCAGTGCACGGCGCCGTCAAACCAGCGACGCCATTTCTGGCACAGGCGATTTGCCGAGATCCACCAGGTGCCGTTGTCCGTCGGCGACCCCAATAGGTAGGCGAGCGGCCCCGCCTCGGCAGACATACGCCCATCTTGCCCATAGGCGATGGGCAGCGTCGACCCCAAAGGCGTGTCAACGGCAAAGACGGCCCCCGCCACCGTCTGCTTGATTTCGTCGCCGGAAAGCGCCGTGGCACCGGCGCGAGCTTCCGTCGCCGCCAACAGCACAATCAAGCCCAGCGTACGCCACAACATGCGATCCCCCTCGCAGCGGACATAGGTGCCACTATGCGGCCCATTGATGGGAGGAGTATGGCAAGCGCCAGTATTGCTGAGAGCCTCGGAGCCCCGGGGCCGCGTTGGCCGAAAGGGGTCGTGCCAGTCCTGGCTGGCCAAACGACAGACCCCCGGAACACCGCCAGTACGCTTTCACGAGCCAAAGGCGAGCGCGCCTGGCGTCGGCGCCGTCGGTGGCTCGATGCGGCCTTTCCCCTGCCTTGCGGCGTTGCCGTCGTTTGTCGCCAGTGGCGTCCAGCTTTGCCTGAGCACCCTTAGTGGGCGACTTTGCCGAGCCCAAGCCGCAAGCGCTGTTCGGTGAGCGGCTTTTCTAGAAAGCCGAGGGGATGCA
>DASTMQ010000429.1:0-6116 GCA_035714005.1 Hyphomicrobiaceae bacterium | reverse complement strand
TACCAACAGAACGTCGTTGGCAAAGCCAGGGCCAATGTGGCTTTCCACTACGACCTCAATCGCAGCCTGTTTGAGCTCTTTCTCGACCGTGACCTGCAGTATTCGTGTGCGTACTTCACAAATCCCGGCGACAGCCTTGAGCAGGCACAACTCAACAAAAAGCGGCGCGTCGCCGCAAAGTTGCGGCTCGAGCGCGGCATGCGGGTGCTCGATATCGGTTCGGGTTTTGGCGGTCTGGCGCTGCATTTGGCGACCGCCCACGGTGTCGATGTCGTCGGCCTTACGCTGTCGGAGGAACAGTGGCGGGTGTCTCAGGAGCGCGCCAGAGCCGCCGGACTGGACGCCAAAGTAACCTTCAAATTGCTCGACTACCGTGACGAGGGCGGATGCTACGATCGTATCGTTTCCGTCGGTATGTTCGAGCACGTCGGCGCTAGCCACTACGATGAATTCTTCCGCAAACTGGGCGAGCTTTTGAGCGATGATGGGGTGTGCCTACTTCACTCTATTGGGCGTATGGCGCCGCCCGGCGCCACCTCGCCGTGGCTTATCAAGTACATCTTTCCCGGCGGCTACGTGCCGTCGCTCTCGGAAACCCTGGCGGCAATCGAGCGGGCAAGCCTCTGGCTCACCGACCTTGAAATCTTGCGCCTCCACTATGCGGAAACCCTCAAGCAGTGGCATGGCAGGTTCCAGGCCAATCGTGAAAAGGTACGCGCGCTTTATGACGAGCGCTTCTGTCGCATGTGGGAATTCTATCTCCAGCTCTGCGAAGTGGGCTACCGCCGGCTGAATTGGATGGTCTTCCAGGCGCAGCTCGCCAAGCGGGTTTCGAGCGTGCCGTTAACCAGGTCCTACCTGGCGGGATGGGACGGCGCGGCGCCCTGACGGGCATCGAGCAGCCCCGCAAAGCTCGGCGCCGAACGGCCTTGGGCGGCCGTGTCGAGGACGCCTGACCATTGGCTCTGAGGGCACGAGCGCCTCACCCGAAGCGCGTCACAAACGACAGGCTCACAACAAGAGGCTCTCAGCCCGAGTGGACACAAACGGGCTCAGCAAAAGTGGCGCACGGGACCCCGCGCGTCCCACCAGGCGCGCGCGGGGGCACGCCGCCCCGCGGGGCCGTGCCCTCAGTCTGAGCTGGTCGCCGCGCCTCGCTCGCCGCCTTGCGGATTAGCGCGCCGGCATCGGCGTGCGCTGGCACCGCCGGCGCCGCGGACACAAATCCGTCAACGGCGACGGGGAACCGGTGCGCCAAGCGTTAATCGTAGGTCGATCGGCCAGCTCCGGAGCGAGGCAAAAAACCTCGCGCCTGTGCGGCGTTGCTGCCCGTCGGTCACCCGCCTTGACCCAAGTATTTTGGCAAAAGGACAAAACCTACCATGGCGCAAGCCAGGCAACGGCTCAGGACGCGCTCGGCGTGGTTCGCCTTGCTCTTCCTGCTGGCCACGGCCTTGGCCGCGGCCAGCTGGGGCTGGTGGCGGTTTGGGCTGCCCAGCGGCACGCCGTCGCAGCCACGCGCGCGGGCGACCACCCCGGCCCCGCCGGTGCATACGGCCATTGTCGAGAAAAGATCCTTTCCGGTGGTGCTTAATGGTTTGGGCACGGTGCAGGCCACGAACACGGTAACCATTCGCTCCAGAGTGGACGGGCAAATCGAACGCGTCGCCTTCGAAGAGGGCCAGATGGTTAAGGAGGGCGAGCTGCTGGTGCAGATCGACCCGGCTCCCTTCCAAGCTGCGCTCGATCAGGCCGTCGCCAAGCACGGCCAGGATGAAGCCAGTCTCACCAACGCCAAGCAGGATCTGCAACGCACCTCGATCCTGTCCAAGCAGGGCAACGCCACCCAGCAGCTTCTCGATCAGCGCACGGCGCAAGTGGCTAGTCTGACGGCGCAGGTCCAGGCCGACCAGGCGGCCATCGCCAGCGCCAAAGTTCAGTTGGACTACACCACGATCAAATCCCCGCTCACCGGTCGGGCCGGCTTCCGGCTGGTCGATCCTGGCAACATTGTGCACGCCAACGACCAGAACGGCATCCTGATGATTACCCAACTGCAGCCAATCACGGTGATCTTCACCGCGCCCGAACAGGACTTGCCCGCGATCACCGAGGCCCTGAAGTCCGGTCCCCTGCAGGTCACCGCCTATAGCACCGATGGGCACAAGGCCTTGGCTGACGGCACCCTGAAACTGATCGACAACCAAGTGGACGTCGCCAGCGGCACCATAAAATTGAAGGCTATCTTCGCCAATAAAGACGGGGCGCTTTGGCCGGGTCTGTCCGTCTCCACCCGCTTGCTGGTCAGAACCATCAAGAACGTGGTGGTGGTCCCCGATAGTGCGGTGCAGCGGGGCCCCGACGGCCTTTTTGCCTATGTCGTCGGCGCCGACGGCAAGGCCCAGCTGAGAAATCTCAAAGTTGGCCGCATCGAAGACGGGCAAGCCCTGGTGGAGGACGGGCTGGCGCCCGGCGAGCGGATCGTCACCTCGGGACACTACCGCGTGCTGGCCGGAAGGCCGGTTGAGATCGTCGATGGCCAAGCTCGCCAGACCGCGGACAAGCGCGCGGCTGACAAGGTCGACTAGGCATGAACGGCGGCATCTCCACACCATTCATCCGCTATCCGATCGCGACGTCCCTCGTCATGGTGGGCATCCTGTTCGTTGGCATCGTCGCCTATCAGAACCTACCCGTAGCTCCGCTGCCGAAGGTTGACTTCCCCACCATCCAGGTATCTGCCCAGCTGCCGGGCGCCAGCGCCGAGACCATGGCATCCTCCGTCGCCCAGCCGCTGGAACGAACTTTTGCGCAAATCCCGGGCGTGACGCAGACGACCTCATCGAGCGGTCTTGGTTCGACGAGCATAACGGTGCAGTTCGATCTCGACCGCAACATTGACGCGGCGGCCAACGATATTCAGGCCGCCATCAACGCCGCCAGCGGTCAGCTGCCACAAGACCTGCCGTCGCCGCCCACCTATCGCAAGGTGAATCCGGCGGATTCACCAATTCTGATCCTGTCGGCTACCTCGAAAACCATGCCGCTGATCGATGTCGACGACAATGCCGATACCAAACTGGCCCAGCAAATCAGTCAAATCTCCGGCGTTGGCCAAGTTACCATCGGCGGCGAACAGAAGCCCGCCATCCGCATTCAGCTTGATCCGGCCAAACTGGTGGCCAAAAACCTGTCGCTGGAGGATGTGCGCCAACAGCTGGCGATCTCCACCGTCAACTCGCCGAAGGGGAGCATCGACGGCCAGGTCCGCAGCTATACGATCTACGCCAATGACCAGCTGACCGCCGCGGACGCCTGGAACGATGTCATCATCGCCTATCGCAATGGCGCCCCCTTGCGCGTGCGCGATATCGGCCGGGCCGTGGCGGGACCGGAGGATGCCAAAAAAGCCGCATGGTCGCAGGGTCAACGGGGGGTATTTCTGGTCGTCTTCAAACAGCCCGGGGCCAACGTCATCGACACGGTCGATCGGATCAAGAACGAGTTGCCCCGACTGCGCGCATCAATGCCGCCAAACCTCAACGTCGACATTCTGAGCGATCGTACCCTGACTATTCGCGCTTCCGTCGAGGACGTGCAGTTCACCTTGTTGCTGACGATCGGCTTGGTCGTTGCCGTCATCTTCGTTTTTTTGCGCACCTTCTGGGCAACGATGATCCCGAGCGTCACGGTTCCGCTCTCGCTGTTGGGCGCATGTGCGTTCATGTACGTGCTGGGCTACAGTCTCGATAACATTTCCCTGATGGCGCTGACGATCTCGGTTGGCTTCATTGTCGATGATGCCATCGTCATGCTCGAGAACATTGTGCGGCACGTCGAGGCGGGCATGAAGCCCTACGAGGCCGCCATGAAAGGCGCGGGCGAGATCGCCTTTACCATTCTTTCCATCAGTATCTCGCTGGTCGCGGTGTTCATTCCCTTGTTGCTGCTGGGCGGTATCATCGGGCGCTTGTTCCGCGAATTCGCGGTTACTACCACCATGTGCATCGCCGTGTCGGCCTTTGTGGCCCTCACGCTGACGCCAATGATGGCCTCCCGCTTCCTGCGCAGCCAACGCGAGGAGCGGCACGGTCGTTTCTATCAATTCACCGAGCGCGGCTTTGCAAAAATGCTGAGAGGCTACGAAATTTGCCTCGATGCTGTCCTGCGCCACCAATTCGTGACCTTTTGCGTATTCCTCGCCACCTTGGCCTGCACCATCTGCCTCTTCATTGCCATCCCCAAGGGCTTCTTCCCGCAACAGGACGTCGGCATGATCACCGGCATTTCCGAGGCGGGCCAGGACGTCTCGTTCGCCGAGATGATGCGCCGGCAGGAGGCCCTGGGCGAGGTCATCAGCAAGGACCCCGCCGTCGCCACCTACGCCATGTCGCTCGGCGTCGGCGGCTCGACCTCGACCTTGAACAACGGCCGCTTTTTCATCTCCCTCAAGCCGCGGCGCGAACGCGATGTCTCGGCCGGTGAAGTGATCGCCAGACTACGGCCCCAGCTGGAAAAGGTCGAAGGCGCCAGGCTGTTTCTGCAGGCATCCCAGGACGTCAATATCGGCGGACGGCTGTCACGCACGCAATTCCAATATACCCTGCAGGACGCCGACATCGACGAGCTCAATACATGGGCGCCAAAGGTGCTGGCCAAGCTCAAGAGCATTCCCGAACTGCGCGACGTCGCCACCGATCAGCAGATGTCAGGCACGTCGCTGTCCTTGACCATCGATCGCGACCAGGCCTCGCGCTACGGCATAACCCCGCAGCTCATCGACGACACGCTCTACGACGCCTTCGGCCAGCGCCAGGTCGCCCAGTACTTCACGCAGCAGAACAGCTACCACGTGGTGATGGAAATCCTTCCCGAGCTGCAGGGTGAGGTGGCCAGCCTCGATAAGATTTACCTCAAGTCACCGACCACCGGACAACAGGTCCCGCTGGCTAGCTTCGCCAGATGGACCACGCGCGAAACCAAACCGCTGTCGATCAGCCACCAGGGCCAGTTCCCCGCCGTCACCATCAGCTTCAATTTGGCACAAGGCGGCTCCCTCGGCACGGCGACCGCGGCCATCCAAAGGGCGGAAAGGGAGATGGGCATGCCGCCGTCCCTGATCGGCACTTTTCAAGGCAATGCCCAGGCGTTCCAGGCCTCGCTCCGCACGGTGCCGATGCTCATCCTTGCCGCCCTGTTCGTGGTCTATTTGGTGCTCGGCATTCTTTACGAGAGCTACATCCACCCCTTGACCATCCTGTCGACCTTGCCATCGGCCGGCGCCGGTGCGATCGCCACCTTGATGCTGTTTGGCTTCGACTTCAGCCTGGTTGCCATGATCGGCGCGATCTTGCTGATCGGCATCGTCAAGAAGAACGGCATTATGATGGTGGACTTTGCCATCACCGCCGAGCGGGATGAGCATATCTCCCCCGTCGAAGCCATTCGCCGCGCCGCACTGCTGCGCTTTCGCCCCATCATGATGACGACGGCCGCCGCCCTACTCGGCGGCGTGCCCCTCATGCTCGGCGCCGGCAACGGCGCCGAGCTCCGCCAGCCGCTCGGATACGCCATGGTGGGCGGGTTGCTTGTCAGCCAGGCGCTCACGCTGTTCACGACCCCGGTCATCTATATCTATCTCGATCGCTTATCGAGTTTGCTGGCCTCCTTTGCCGCGCCCACGCCCGCGGTCGAGGAGCCCGTTGAGCGACAAATCGCGGCGGAATAGCTGCTGCCATTGTCGCGTGAGCGCGTCACTTTGGGGCGCCAAGCATGCGCAAGGATCAAGAAAGCGCGCCGTTGACCGCCCAGCAATTGGCCCCAGGCGCCAAAATCATCCAGTTTGCGCGCAAGACAAAAGCCTGCCAGCGCGAAGGAAAAATCGTCGATCCCCTGCGCCGCCAGGAGGATGAAGACGAACACCGACGCACCCTGCAGAACCTGGCTGCCGCCGTCATCATCGTGGCTTTGATCGCGGCGGGCTTTTGGCTGATCGATCATTTGCGCACCAGCGCCCGCATCGAAGCTTGCCTCGAAGCCGGCCACCGCAACTGCCTGCCGACCCTTGAGCAGGCGCACTAAGCTGATCGCAGCGCGCGCGTCCCTCGCACCGCCCG
>DASTMQ010000428.1:0-4471 GCA_035714005.1 Hyphomicrobiaceae bacterium | reverse complement strand
CATGCAAAATGCCCCGCTTGACGAGCGGGTGCATTTTCCATTGTCGGTTGCATCGCTTCCAGCCAAGGCCTCCAGCTCGGCCGTTGCTGCCGTAACCCATGTTGACGTCATTCCGCCGCAGCGGGAAAACGGGACGGCGCTCACCAAACAGCTCGCCGATGATGGCCGCAAGGACAAGGGCAACGTGCGTTTTGAGGCGGTGGTCCAAACCAACCGCCAGAACCATTTCACCGTCATCGAGCTCTGGCGCGATCGCAAGGCCGCGGAGGCGCACAGCATGGCGGCCCATACGCGCGCCTATCGCGAGAAGCTCGCACCCGCAAGCGGCGCCCTTTATGATGAACGCTTCTATAAGGTGCTGAATTGATGCAGGCGGGCGCCATCGCCACGCGCTCGCCTTCGCGTTCGCAACGAAACGAGGCCATGCCACCGAGCTTGCTGGTTTGCAGTTAGCCGAGCTTGCCCACATTCGCTTCCAGTAGGTTCCAGCAGCTGCTTCCGAGCCTTTCCCTCCATTTGGCGTAGACGTCGGGCAGCCTGGCGCGGAATGCCGCCTGATCGACATCATTGAAGAGGAGGCCGCGGTTGGAGAAGTCCTGGCGCAGGCTCTGATTGAGAGTGGCCTGCTCCGTGCGCTGCTGGCGCACGAACTTGGCGGCATTGCGCTCGATCAGCTGCTTGAGATCGTCCGGCAGCGCCTTCCAGGTCGGCAGATGTGCCATCAGGTTGAAGCCCGCCCACATGTGGCCGGTGAGGCTTACGTACTTCACGAGCTCGTACAGTTTGAAACCCTGCAGAATAGCCAACGGATTTTCTTGCGCCTCGACCCGTCCGCTCTTGATGGCATCGTAAATCTGGTTGGCGGTGGTGGTGATCGGGTCGGCGCCGAACGCCTTGAAGGTGTCGATGATCATCTGGCCGGGCGGCACGCGGATCTTCATGCCCGAGAAATCTTCGGGCGTGCGGATGGGTCGGCTGACGGTTGCCACCTGCCGCATGCCATTGTCAAAGCCACCGACGGGAAAAAGATACATGCCCTTTGCCGCCATCTCCGTGCCGATGTACCGGCCGAAAGGCCCGTCAATCGCCTTATGCGCATCGCTCTCCGTTCTGAAGGCAAAGGGAACCTGTTGCGCCTCCGCAACCGGGACCACGGTACCAATGATCCCGCCCATTAGCGTGAAGAACTGGATTTCCCCATCGATCAGCATTTTCAATGCCGCCAGATCGCCTCCTTGCAGCTTGTTGTTTTCGGCATGCACGCTCACGTCGACGCGGCCATTGCTTTCTTGGCGCACCGTCTCCCACATCGCCGTCAAATTCTTGTGCAGCGTCCCGGATGCTGCCTGGTTGTGGTACTGCGCAAACTTGTAGTCAGCCGCGGCCGCAGGCCGAACGATGATAATGGCACCGGCAGCAGCGGTACCCCTAAGCAGCGATCGGCGGTCCAAGGGCGCCATCGTGAATGTCTCCTTCCATCGCACCAGCCTTCGCGCGCGCCGGCAGGGTAGTCACGATTGGATGCCGCGAGCAAGCGGTCCGAAGTCGCTCGGCCGGCACCAAGGCGGCAAGAGCCGGCGCCGCTCGCGGCCACTACGCACGGGGACACCAGAAGCAACTCGGGTCCGCTCACCGCGAACGCTGCCGCCGGCGCGCCATTTAAACCTAGGTTGCGCATGATGCACGCCAGGCGCGCGCGCAAGCGCGCAGCGGCGATATGCACAATTGTGATCACTGCCTCGCCGGCGCAAGATCATCGCCGATCGCAACCGACGCTGGTCATGGGGACATGGGCAGTCCGGCCCTCAAGCTGCGCGCGGCATATTCTTACCGCAACGACCCGGGCGTGCCGCGGTTCGCTGATTGCTCGCCGATCCTGGTCATGGATGGCCAGTGCGCGCTGTGCACCAGAGCGGCCAGGCTGATTTGCACGTTCGATAGGCGCAGCGCGTTCAAGATCTCGCCCGCGGCTAGCCCTCTGGGCCGGGCGATCCTGACCCATTATGGTCTCAATTCCGAACATCCGGCGAGTTGGCTATACCTCGAGGAGGGTAAAGCCTACGTCGCCATGGAAGCCGTCATTCGCGTCGGTGTACGCCTTGGCGGCTGCTGCCGAAGCGTTGTGCTCATTCGGCTGCTGCCCAGCGGCCTGCAGGACCGGCTTTATCGGTGCCTCGCAGACAACCGTTACCGGCTGTTCGGCCGAGCCGACATGTGCGCCGCCCCTGACCCGGAATTGCAGCGGCGCCTCCTGTTATAATGATGGCAGATCCCAGCATCACGGCCACCCGTTCGCAGGATCCGGCGCCAACACTGTTCCAGGCAGCCCTTGGGGAGAGGTGGCGGCAGCTGCCGCGCTCGGTACAGCGGCTGCGTTCCGTCCAGGACCGCGAGACCTCTTCAGGGCGCGCGCGCGTCAGCTGCGGCCGTGGCCTGCTTGCGCGGCTGGTCGCTTGCTGCTTTGGCTTGCCAACGGCGGCAGACGATGCCGAGCGCAGCCTCGGCAAGGCGCGAACGGCGCACGGGGAGGTTTGGCAGCGAGACTTCGCCGGGCGGAGATTTCGCTCGCTACTGTCGGCCTCCGTGCGCCGGGGGCACTGTCGAGAGTGCTTCGGAGCCTTGAGCTTCGAACAAGCGCTGGGTCGAGAACGCGACCTTCGTCCTTCGTCGTGGAACGCGGCTGGTGTCTCGGGGTGCCAATCCCATCCTTCCTGCTTCCCCGCAGTTGCACCAAGGAATTCGCGGTGAATGACGACTTTCACTTCGATGTTGGCCGCTAGACGCCGCTCTCGGGAGAATTGATTGTTCGCTACCGGGGACAAGTCCGTCCCGATGCCGCGGGGGTGCCTGGCGCGGCAAGCGGCAACACCTCGAGGGCTCGAGGCTAGGCGCTCCGCGCCGGGCGCCGGCTCGATGCCGATCGGGCAGCATCCGGAGCGACACCCCGTCACGAAAAAGAAAGAGCCGTGGATGGACCGGCTCGCATTGGCTCCGCCCGCACCGCCGCCATTGTCTCATGCACCGAATCGGCTCTTGCTCCCATTGAGCCAAGGCGATTGGCCAGGGAGCAAGCGCCGGTGCGATGGGCCCTGCCGATAATCTGTCTGCTGGCCGCGGGCTGCTCGCTTCCGGCGACGCTGCTGCCGACCTCGGGCACACCCACCGATGAGCGCGTTGGTGGCGGAATTGTTCGCATTGTAATGCCGAGAGGTGCGCTGGCCGATTGCGCATCGGCAGACGAGTGCACGCTGGTGAAAGCCGCGCTGACCGCTCAGCGCGCCGGCGCCACGCATTTCATGCTGCTGCCCGGACACGGCGGGCCGACCCAAAGGGGCTACGCCTACATCAAGGTCTTTACCTTGGCGCCGGGCGAGGGCGCGCCGAGCGGCACCATGTCCGTCGAAGAAGCATTGTACTTCTTTCGCCGCCGGCCGGGAGAGAGCGCAAGTTGAGACCGCGGCCGGCCCATGGCCGCAACCCGCGTTGGTCCCGGTTGACAGGGCCGCAGCCGGGGACGCTCAGTTGGCTTGCGCGCCAAACCGGTTTGGCCAAGCGATGGCCCGGCCGGGTGGGAGTGCGTTAGCTTTGCTGCCGCCGCGCCAGGGCTGCGCGCAGAAGCTCAAGCCGATCGTTACCGAAGTACATGTCGTCGCGGTCAACAAACATGGTCGGGGAGCCAAAGCCGCCGCGTTTGATCAGTTCGTCGGTATTCAGCTTGAGTTCGTTCTTGATCGTTTGATCGGAGATGCCGGCAAAAAAGGCGGCCGCGTCGATAGCAAGGCGCGCGCAAATGTCGGCCAGCACGGCGTCGTCGGCAATATCCCGATCCTCCGCCCAGTAGGCCTCGAACACCGCACGCGCAAAGGCCGTGAGCTTGCCCTCGCGCTCAAGCAAAATGCAGCCGCGCATTGCCTTTACACTGTTGACCGGAAAAATCGTCGGTCGAATGATCGTGAGCCCCGCCATTCTCGCCCAATCGGCAAGGTCTTTCCTCGCATAGCGCACCTTGGCGGCAACGGGCTTTTCGCGTGACTGGTAGACGCTTGGATTGATGGTATTGAAAATGCCGCCCACCAAGATCGGGCGCCACACAATGGCCGCCTCGAACTCCCGCGCCAGCGGCATGATGTTATGGAAGGCGAGATAGGTCCACGGACTAGAGCAGTCAAAGAAGAACTCAATCATGCCGTCCTGCCTTCGGCGCAAAAATCCAAGGCATCAAGCCGCCCCGCTGTCTCGCTGCAACGCCCTGCAACGCCCCTTTCAATGCCCCTAGGCCGTCGGCCTGCAACGGCGTATTCGGCCAAGGGCTCGCCTCTAAGGGCGCGTCCATGGCATTGCCGATCGCCGAGCGCAAGGGCCTTGTCGATGGTCCGCATGCAATCGGCCGCGGGCAGAGCTGGCGATGCTCATAGGGGATGGCGCATCGCCGGCGGCGAAAGCGACACGCACCGTTCATTGGCCCGGATGC
>DASTMQ010000427.1:0-2578 GCA_035714005.1 Hyphomicrobiaceae bacterium | reverse complement strand
CATCGGCCTTGCCACGGCGCTGCGCGCCTTGTTTACCCGGGCGCTGCCGGTCGGCAGCATCGCGCTAAAGCCGCTGCTGTTGCTGAGTTTGGCCGTGCTGGCGTTCGCTTTCATTGTCGAGCGCGGCGGGCTCGCGATCGCGGTCGTGGCCTTGGTGCTGATCGCGAGCGCGGCAAGCCACAGCTTCCGGCTGCCGCAGGCCCTGGCACTCGCCGTGGCGCTGGCCGCCTTCTCGGCCCTCCTGTTTGCATATGCGCTGGGTCTGCCCTTCCCCATCCTGCGCTTTTGGGGCTGATCCGCGGTGGCCGATATCCTTGCCAATCTCGCCACCGGTTGCGGCACCGCGCTCTCCGCGATGAACCTGGGCTATTGCCTGCTTGGCGTGCTGCTGGGCACCCTGGTCGGCGTTCTGCCGGGGCTCGGGCCGGTTGCAACCATCGCCATGCTGCTGCCGGCGACCCTGACGCTACCGGCCGAAACGGCGTTGATCATGCTGGCCGGCATCTACTACGGCGCACAGTATGGCGGCTCCACCACGGCCATCCTGATCAACCTGCCGGGCGAATCCTCCTCCGTGGTCACGACGCTGGACGGGCACGCCATGGCGCAGCAAGGTCGCGCCGGCGCCGCGCTCGCCACCGCGGCGCTCGGCTCGTTTTTCGCCGGTACGGTGGCGACCTTCGTCATCGCCTTCCTCGCCCCGCCGCTGGCCGACCTGGCTTTGCGCTTCCAGGCGCCGGAGTACTTCTCGCTGATGGTCTTGGGGCTGGTCGCCTCCATCGTGCTGGCACAGGCTTCCCTGCTCAAGGCGTTCGGCATGATGGTGCTTGGCCTGCTGCTGGGCCTCGTCGGCACCGACCTTACCTCGGGCACGCAGCGCTTCACCTTCGGCGTTGCCGCCTTGAGCGATGGCATCAATTTCGTGGTTGTCGCCATGGGCGTCTTCGGCATCGCCGAGATCGTGCGCAATCTCGAAAACAGCAGCCGGCGTGCAGTGATCGTGCAGGAGATCGGCGGGCTCTGGCCCAGCCGCAGCGATTGGCGTCGCATGGTTGCTCCCATTTTGCGCGGCACCGCACTGGGTTCCCTGCTCGGCATTTTGCCGGGCGGCGGCGCTTTGCTCGCCGCCTTTGCCGCCTATGCCGTGGAAAAGAGAGTGTCCCCCCATGCGCTCGAATTCGGCAGCGGAGCGATCGAGGGCGTGGCCGCACCGGAAGCAGCCAACAATGCCGGGGCACAAACCTCCTTCATCCCCATGCTGACCCTCGGCATTCCCTCCAATCCGGTCATGGCACTCATGATCGGTGCCCTGGTGATCCAGGGCATCCGCCCGGGGCCCAACGTAATGGCGGAACAGGCGCCGCTGTTTTGGGGCGTGGTCGTGTCCATGTGGGTTGGCAACCTGTTCCTGTTGCCGCTGAACCTGCCGTTGATCGGCTTGTGGGTGCGCCTGCTCACCGTGCCCTATCACCTGCTGTTTCCGGTGATTTTGGTATTTTCGGCGGTCGGGGTCCTCAGTCTCGCCAATGCCGCCATGGACGTCTACTTGATGGTGCTCTTTGGCGTTCTCGGTTACGCTTTCGTCAAGCTTGGCTGCGAACCGGCGCCGCTGCTGTTGGGCTTTATTCTGGGGCCGATGCTGGAGGAATACCTGCGCCGGGCGCTGACGCTGTCGCGCGGCGATCCCATGATATTCCTGGCGCGCCCGATCAGCGCCGCCATGCTGATGGCCGCGCTGTTGGCGCTGAGCACCCTGCTATTGCCCAGCGTGCGCGCCACGCGCAGCAAGGCGTTTGCGGAGTAGCATCCGCGCCCGCCGCGGCGGCTCCTTGCGGCTTCGCTGTGAGCGGCCAATGCCCAAGATCCGCCGCCGGCAGTCGCCGCCAGCCTAGGAGGACTGATGACCCCACGTACGCAACAAGGCGCCATCAAGGTCTACACCGACTACAAAAGCCCTTACGCCTATCTGGCGAAGGATCTGGTCTACCAGCTCGAGCGCGATACGGGGGCGCTGATCGAGTGGCTACCCTACACCCTCGATATTGCGGCCTATCTTGGCAGCGCCAGCGTCGACGCCGGTGGCAAGGTTGTGGAGGAGGACCGCACCGCGCACCAGTGGCGGCGGGTCAAGTACAGCTATATGGACTGTCGGCGCGAGGCCAACCGGCGCGGCCTGACGATCCGAGGTCCCAAAAAGATCTTCGATTCCTCCCTCGCCAATATCGGCATGCTCTATGCGGCCCAGCACGGGGTCTTGCGTGCCTACCATGACCGCGTTTTCGAGCAGTTTTGGCGGCGCGAGTTGGATCTGGAGAATGCCGCGGCCCTGGCGGCGGTCCTGCAGCAGTGCGGCGCCGCAACCGGCGAGTTTGCCGGCTTTCTGGCTGGTCAGGGTCGTCGCGCGCTGGCTGCCATCCAAAGCGAAGCGGAGGCCGCAGGGGTGTTCGGCGTGCCAAGCTTCCTGTTTGCCGACGGCGACCTTTATTGGGGGCGCGAGCACTTGGGAAGCGTCCGCGCGCGCGCCTTGGCGAAAACCTAACTCCGATCGGCTGGCCGCGGTGGCACCCCCCTTCAATAG
>DASTMQ010000426.1:0-4667 GCA_035714005.1 Hyphomicrobiaceae bacterium | reverse complement strand
CGTCGCTCGGCGCCTTCATCGCCGGCGTGCTGCTCGCCGATTCGCACTATCGCCACGAGATCGAGGCCGACATCGCTCCCTTCGAGGGCCTGCTGCTCGGCCTGTTCTTTACGGCAGTCGGCATGTCGCTCAACCTCGGGCTGATCGGCCAGAGCCCGTGGCTCGTTGCTTGCGTCGTCGTGGGTCTCCTCGGCATCAAGAGCGTAATCCTCTTTGCGCTTGGGCGGCGAGCCGGGCTTGAGGCCGGCCCCGCCCGCCGCTTTGCGCTGGCGATATCGCAGGGCGGCGAGTTTGCCTTCGTGCTCTTTGCCTCCGGCTTTTCCTCAGGCGTGCTCGAGAAATCGGTCGCCGATCTGCTGTCCGTCGCCGTCACGCTGTCGATGGCGGCAACGCCACTGTTGCTGCTCCTGGAGGAGATCCTGCTGCCGAAGCCCATCATCGCCCGCGCCTTCGACGCCATCCCCGCCAACGACGGGCACGTGGTGATCGCCGGCTTCGGACGGGTGGGGCAGATCGTGGCGCGCATCCTGACGGCCAAGAAGATCGCCATCACCGCCCTCGACTCAAGCCCCGAGCAGGTCGAGGTCGTGCGCAAGTTCGGCGCCAAAATCTATTACGGCGACGTCAGTCGCCCCGAGATCCTGGAAGCGGCCCAGATCGACAAGGCACGCGCCTTCGTGCTCGCCGTCGACAACGTTGAAGCATCGATTCGCATCGCCCAAATGGTGCGCCAGCGCTACCCGCACGTGCCGATTTATGCCCGCGCCCGCGACCGGCGACACACCCATCGCTTGATGGATGTCGGCGTGAGGGCGGTCCGGCGCGAGACTTTTTTGTCCTCGATCGAGCTGACGCGCGACCTCTTACGCGGGCTTGGCCTATCGGAGCGCGAGGTGCGCTTTGTGGTGGAAACCTTCAAGGCGCACGATCGGCGCCGGCTCTATGAGGATTACCGCCACTACACCGACGTGGAGAGGTTGCAGGCGGCTGCCCGCAGCTCGGTGCAGGAGTTGGAAGAGCTGTTCGCCGAAGACGCCGCCGAACAGGCCAAAGCCGAAGCCGAACAGGAACAAAAGGCGTCCTGAGGCTCCTGGTCGGCGCCGCTATTGCGGCGTCATGTACTTGAGCGCGGCCCCGGAAACGGCGCCACCGACCACGCACGGGATACCAATTTCCACGTGACCCATGGCACCGGCGACGATGCAGCCGAGCGCGAGCGCGGTCTGCCCGGCCGTCCCCCACCACTGGACGTTGCGCGCCGAGGCTGGGCCCTTGATCTTCAGCTGATCGATGGCGCCCATCGCTTCCTTGCGCACGCGTCCGAACTCGAAGGTCTCGGCGGCATCGATCACTTCCTGCAAGACCGCACGGTTCTCCTTGGTCTCGTGCTTCATGGAGGTCTTGAGCATGTCCATCAGCTCTTTGTCGCGCGAGGCATTGGTGGCGAGCGTCAACTTCGCCATCGAGCCGACGGTCAAGCGATCGACGTTGTTCTGGTCCTTCGACCATTCGAGGATCGAAACCATGCGCATGACGGGCTCATAGGAGCCGGTGGCAAAGTATTTGCCCCACAGCATGTCGAGCGGCGCCGCCCCAGAGTCCAAGGGAATTTGTTTCAAGGTCGGCATCTTGTCGTGCACGAAACGGTCGATCAAACCCTGCCGGGCCGGCATGCGCTCGGCGAATTTTAGCAGCAGGGCCTTCCATTCCGGCAAATTGGAATAGGCGATGGCGCGGACGATGACGACCTGATCCTCCGGCGGCATCGGAAACATTTTGGCGACCAGCTCTTCCGCCTTCTTCGGATTTGTCTCCAGCACGCCAGCCAGGAAGCCGATGTAGACGCCGGCCGTTTCCAAGTCGCGGAATAAGTTGAGTTCGCTCATAGCGCGCGCCGCCGCCGGTGCCTTGGCCGGCTCCGGCTTGGCGCGATAGCCATTGATCCAGCGCAGGATGCTTTCCGAGGAGGCGAATTCGCCCTTCTTGGGCACACTGGCCGCCTTGTTGCTCGGCGCTGCTGCCGTTGCCGGAACGCCGAACGCGAGCAGCGCAATGATCACAGCCGTTACGGCACGCATGTTACTTCCCCGTGCGCCGCGTCCCCCCCCCGCGGGTCGCACCGGCGAGATGAGGCGCCGGGCGTGGCGGTTTTGTGGCGCTGGCGGCGCCAGCAGCCTGGAACGATTTGAAAGCTCGCTGGTTTGGTTTGGTAAACGTCACTTCGCTAGCAAACGAGACCATTCAGGAGGTCACATGCGTCTTGCACTCATTACGGCGGCCGCGGCGCTCGCATCGCTCGCCGCAGTCAGCTCGGCTTCTGCGCAGGTGGGATTTGGCGTCTACGTCGGCCCCTCGGGCTACTATGATGACTACGACTACGCGCCGCGCCCGGCGCGTCCGCGCGTATACGGATATACCACCACCTACGAGTATGACCGGCGGCCTGATGCGGTCGTGCGCGTGCCCGGCCGGCGTGGCGGCTGCGGTGAGTTCCGCTACTGGGACGGCAGTGCCTGCGTCGACGCCCGGAGCAACCCACCGGATCTGCGCTAACCCACCCCAATCCTTGTTCTCGCGCGGCGGTATCGGTCAGGTCGTGTCGCGCACTACGGTAATATCCGGAGCTTCCTCGTTCTTCATGCCTTGCACGTGGTAGCCCGCGTCCACATGATGGACTTCTCCGGTGACGCCGCGCGAGAGAGCGGACAACAGGTAAAGTCCGGCTGCGCCCACCTCCTCAATCGTCACGGTGCGACGCAGCGCCGAGTTATACTCATTCCATTTCAAAATATAGCGGAAGTCGGCGATGCCGGAGGCCGCCAGGGTTTTGATCGGACCAGCGGAAATGGCGTTGACGCGGATGCCACCCTTGCCGAGATCCGCCGCCAGGTAGCGCACGCTGGCTTCCAAGGCGGCCTTGGCCACACCCATGACGTTGTAGTGCGGCATGACCTTCTCGGCACCATAGTAGGTGAGGGTCAGGAGCGAGCCGCCGTTTCGCATCAGTTTCTCGGCCCGTTGCGCCAGGGCGGTAAAGGAGTAGCAGGAGATCAGCATGGTTTGGCTGAAGTTCTTGGCGCTCGTGTCGACGTAGCGGCCATCGAGTTCGGCCTTGTCGGAAAAGGCGATGGCGTGCACGAGAAAGTCGAGCTCGCCCCAACGCCGCCCGAGCTCGGCGAAAACCGCGTCCATTGAGCCGCTGTCGGCAACATCGCATGGCAGCACGATCTCCGAGCCGGCCTCCGCCGCCAACGGCTCGACCCGCTTTTTCAAGGCCTCACCCTGGTAGGTGAAGGCCAGCGCGGCGCCCTGTGCGGCCACGGCCTTGGCAATGCCCCAGGCGATCGAGCGATTGTTGGCGACGCCCATGATGAGGCCGCGTTTGCCCTGCATCAGCGTGCCAGCCGGAATCTCGGCCTGCGCGGCAGGTCCCGCCATCTCCCAATATCCCTCTAAATCTAAATAAGCGCCCTTCGGCGCCTGGACGGCCCAGAGGTCCGCATCCTACACCAATGGCCAACCGGGTCCAGGTGCCCTGCGGCCAGCCCTCAGACGCCATCGAGCTTTGCCAACAGGCTTGCCAATTGCTCAGCCTCAGCTCGGGTCCGGCGACTGCCGAAATAATCGTCAATGGTGGCGGCGTAGATCGGCCAGGTGCTGCGCCACAGCGCCTGTCCCTTGGCGGTGATTAAGAGCACGTCGTTGCGCCCGTCCTTTTGGCAGGGCCGCCGCCGCATCAGTCCATCCCGCTCCAGCCGCTTCGACCAGGCGGCAGAGCGTGTACTGGGTCAGCTGGGTGCGCTCCTGGACCTTGGCCTGGCGCATTTGGCGCTTGGGCGCCCGCTCGACCTCGTTGAGCACGTGGTACCATCGAGCGGCGCAAGGCGCCCCTTGAGGCGTTCTTCAACCTTGTCGATTACCGCGCGCTCGGTGCGCAACAAGTGATCCAGGCGTCGACCACCTCGGCTGTCGGTCTAGCGTGCATCGGCGGTAAGCATAGCCGAGCTCACTTATGCCGGCACGCATGCAGATGCAATAAATGCATCTGCATACGTAAGCCTCGCGGCCAACGCCTTTTGAAGAGAGGTTTATGCGCCCGGCGCCCGCTCGCTCTCGCCCCACATCGTGCTGAACGAGGTCGGCCTGACCTTCGACAAGGTCAAGTCGACCAAGAGCAAGGCTGTCGGGGGGGAGGAACTACCGCTCGGTCAACCCACTGGGCTACGTGCCGGCTCTTAAGCTCGATGATGCAACCGTTCTGACCGAGGGATCGGCCGTCGTCCAATACATCGCCGACAAGGGCAAGCTGCAAAGCTGGCTCAACTTCATCAGCCCTGAAGTGCACAAAGACCTTCTCGCCCCTGTTCAATGCCGCCATGCCGCAGGAAGCCAAGCAATACTTCCGCGAGCGGCTTGCGGTGTCGAACTCGATCGCCGACACGGGCATCGACCTGTCGCCATTCCCCAACGTCTTGGCCTACCTTGAACGCGTGGCCCGCTCGCCCCGCGGTGGTGGCGGCCATGTAGGCCGAGGGCCTGCTCAAATAAGTTTAGGGGCCGTTGCCATCGCGCGCCCGCCCGTCGCCATCCTCGGCCAGATAGTCTTGCAGCTTGCGCGCCTCCCAGGCCGCGATGCTGCGCGAGCCGAGGCCTGCCACGACCAAACC
>DASTMQ010000425.1:0-10873 GCA_035714005.1 Hyphomicrobiaceae bacterium | reverse complement strand
GGCGCGCCGGGCTTGCGCAGGACGGGGCCGAGTTATGGGTATCGCGCCTACCTTGCCCCAGCAAGGCCGGCACCCCTTCCAAGCCGCCAGGCCTTGCGCGCCGTCCAGCCGCCGCCCGGCGGTAACACGACCATGGATCCGCCAGGCTTCATGTCGGCGCAGGGGATCCTGGAAACGCCCGTCACGACCCGCGGTCCGACTTTGCTCAACCCCGGCGGCTTCGCCTACGGCTACAATCCCCCCGGTGCGCCCCGCGCCAGGCGGGCGCGGTCAACGTATTAGAGCTCAGGGCGCCAATGGTTTTGGGTCGGGCGCCGGCAGGTACCCCTAGACGCCCAAACAGAATCGGCGGTCTGCCCCACTGGCAGCCTCACAGATTAATCTGCAGCCCCACAGGTCTATTGAGGGCGGGGGCTATTGAGAGGAAGAAGAGAGCGAGGATCTATTGAGCGATAGGGCGTCCGGCCCCTGGGCGATGCGCCGGCGACCAGGCCCGGTGCAGCCGTTGTAACCTTGAGTTAGCGGGAAGATGCTCGGGGCTCTTCACCGAGGCCTGAGGCAGCTGGCGTTTACCAGCGGCCACCCCCCCTGGGACGCCCCTTTTGCCGCTTCCAACGCCGCCAGGCGCTTGCTCATCTCCAAGCCGACGAACTCATAGAAGGCACCGCCGTGGATCCGATAGCTGCCGCAATGGTCGCAGCCGACGACGACCCCATCGAGCGTATTCGGCGTCAGATTCTCGGCCGGGCGCGAGCAAGCGGGACACTGCATGACGGCCTCCACGTCTTTCTCTGGTATACAATATGCCAGAGACCGCTCAGGCTGTCAATGGCGGTGGCTCCGGCGTGAAGGGAACCCAAAGTCGGGGGGCGCGCGCCCCACCCGAGCGGGGGGTGGCCAAAGTGCCGCCCAGGTCTTTTATTGTTTGGCGGCGGGGACGCTCGCCACCGCTTTGGGATATGGCTTGGGATTGAGGCTCGGGCCGACCCCGCGGGCGGCTTCGTGTTGCCTTGGATTGGCGCGGGCGAATCGCCGTTGCAAGCCGTACCGCATTGCGTGAAACTTCCGCCCTCATTTGAGCGCGAACGCGAGCCATGCGCGTTGATTGCGATATTCATCCGGGCCTAGAGGGCACGCGCACCACGCTCCTGCCCTATCTCGATGCGCATTGGCGGGAACAGGTCACCAGCCGGGGCATCGACGGACTAGACCTGACGAGCTATCCCCCGAGCATGCCGTTGTCGTGTCGACCCGATTGGCGACCCAAGCACGGCAAGCCCGGCAGCAATTTCGAAATGCTCCGGGCGCAGGCGCTCGACGCCTTTGGCACCTCGCACGCCATCTGCAATGTGCTTTATGGCGCGCAGGCCGTTTTTGACCCCTACATGGCGGCAGCCTTTTGCCGCGCCATCAACGACTGGCTGGCGGCTGAGTGGCTGGCGCGCGATCCCCGCCTCAGGGCCTCGATCGTCGTGCCCATGCAGGCCCCCGACCTCGCCGTCGAGGAGATCAATCGGCTTGCCGAGGACCGTCGTTTCGTGGCCGTGCTGGTGTTGGCGCAGGGCGAAACCCTGCTCGGTCGCCGTCACTACTGGCCCGTCTATGCCGCGGCCCAACAGCACAAGCTGCCAATAGCCATCCATTCGGGGAGCCAATATCGTATGGCTCCAAGCTCGATCGGTTGGCCGTCCTATCGACTGGAATACTATATCGCCGAGGCACAGGCACATCAGGCGCAGTTGCTGAGCCTCATCCTCGAAGGCGTGTTCGGCAAGTTTCCCGAGCTTAAGGTCGTCATGATGGAATCGGGCATCAGCTGGCTGCCCGCCTTCATGTGGCGCGCGAACAAGACCTGGAAGGGTGTTCGCGTCGAGGTGCCGTGGGTCGATCGTCCCCCGGCCGACATTATGCGCGAGCACGTGCGGCTCACCACGCAGCCTTTTGACGGGCCGCCGGCGCAAGCGGATCTCGAACAGCTCCTGGAACAGATTGGCTCAGAGCGAATGCTGTTGTTTTCCAGTGACTATCCGCACTGGCAATTCGACGGCGATTGCCCAATTCCGCCTGGATTTCCGGCAAGCCTCGTGGCTCGCATGTGCCGCGACAATCCTTTGGAGACTTTTCCACGCTTGCAGGCCTCAGCCTGAGGAAGGAGAGCCGCCATGGCCGATGTGCTCGAACACCCACAAGCTGCGGCCGCGTCGCCAGGCCACGACAAAAGCAAGCTCAAGGTCATCGATTGCGACATCCACCCGAGCCTGAAGAGTCGCGCCGATCTCAACCCGTTCCTGAGCAAGCGCTGGCAACGCCACCTGGAGACCTACGGCGGTCACCTGCGCACACCCTTCACGTCGACGACGCCCTACCCGCGCTCCGCGCCCCTGCTCGCCCGCCGCGACGCCTGGCCGCCAACCGGCGGACCGCCTGGTTCGGACCTTGCCTTCCTGCGCCAGCAGCATCTTGATCCCATCAACGTCGAGTTTGGGATTTTGCAGGTGCTCGACTTGCTGGTGGTCTCACAACAAAACCAGGAGCTCGGCATTGCCCTGCAGCGCGCCATCAACGAGTGGCAGCTTGAATGCTGGAGCAAGCCCGAGCCGCGGCTCAAGGCCTCGATTGTGGTCAGCCAAGACAACACCGAAGCGGCGGTGGCGGAGATCGAGCGCTGTGCGGCAACGGGCAAATACGTGCAGGTCAATATTTCACCGCGCGCCAACGAACCTCTGGGGCGGCGTCGCTATTGGCCGCTCTATGCCGCCACGCAGGCCGCAAACTTGCCGCTCGGCATCCATGTCGGCGGTTATGGCGGCCACGCGCCAACGGGAAGCGGCTGGCCGTCCTACTACAACGAAGAGCACCATTCGAACGCCCACTCGGTTGCCGGTCAGCTCACCAGCCTGGTCGTCGAAGGGGTCCCTGAACGCTTTGCCAAGCTCAGGTTTGTCTTTATTGAGGGTGGTTTCGGCTGGGTGCCGGCCACCACCTGGCGCATGGACAAGCACTGGCAACGCTTCAGGGATGAAGTACCACACCTAAAGCGGCCACCATCCGAGTACGTGCGCGAGCACTTCTGGTTTACGACCCAGCCCATCGAGGAACCCGAAAATAGCCATCACCTGCGCACCGTCATCGAGTGGATCGGTGTCGACCGGCTGCTGTTCTCCTCAGACTATCCGCATTGGGACTACGACGACGCCCGCTTCGCCTTCAAGACGCCGCTATCGGAGGCCGAGCGCGCAAAAATCTTTCATGCCAATGCGCGTGCGCTCTACAAGCTCGGGTAAAAGATGGCCCGCCACGTCGTCGCAACCACGTCCGAGATTGCCCCGGGCCGCAACAAGGTCGTCACGGTGAATGGCCGCGACATTGTCGTGTTTCATGTCAACGGTCAGTTTTTTGCGCTCCTCAACCGCTGCCCGCACGAGGGCGCACCGCTATCGAGCGCCGCCTGCGTCGCCCATCTGAGCTCCGACGAACCTGGCCATTTCCAACGGACGCGGGTTGGCGAAATGCTGCGCTGCGCCTGGCACGGCTGGGAGTTCGACATGCGTACCGGCCAATCCTATTGCGATCCTCAGCGTGTCCGTGTGCGCTCCTATCCCGTCGAAATCGAAGCCGGCGCAACCTTGGCCAAGGGACCCTATGTCGCAGAAACCTTCCCCGTCACCATCGAGGAAAGCTACGTCCTGATCGACGTCTAATGGCGGCGAACGGCACCCGGCGACGGCACCAGGGAGAGATCGCGTCCCCAAGTCCAGCCCGATCCCGTCCTGCGCTTTTTGACGCTTGAGGCCAGGCTTAAGGCGGCCGCTCGGGGGCGCAAGCGAAGCTGGCCGGAGGAGCCTCGCTCGGCGGGCTCCGGCGGCGGCGGGGCTTGGCGCACAACCAGGCGCAGGGCCGGGACCGGCCCAACTTTTGCAGGCGCGAAAAGCCATTGCGTTGCATCGCCGGCGGCAAATTAACCGATCTTGCCTGTTCCAGGTTTCCCGCGGCGCAATATGGGTAGAACTCCTGATGCCCCGGCCTTGCTTTGAACGCCTACCGCTGCTGTGGGCATTACAAAACTTTAGCGCGCGCGGGACGCGGTCGAAACCAAACGGGATGCGGCCAGCAGTCGAGATGCTCGAGGGAATGAGGCGGATGCAGAACCTGCGGCTCAGGGCGGCGTGGTCTTGCGCGTCTTGCCTGCGCCATGGGCATCGCTCGCTGCTTGGCCCGACCGGTGTCAGCATCGCCGTCGGCATTGCCTATTTCGTGGCGGCGCGCTTTGGCCTTGCCTTGTTGACCGCGCCGGATGGCGTCGCCGTCTTCTGGCCGGCCGCGGGTATTTCCACGGGCGCCCTGATTGCGCTTGGACCCGGCGCGCGAACCGCGGTGGTGATGGGAACCATTGGAGCAACCATTGCCGCCAATCTCATGGGTGACCGGACCATCGCTGCTACCGTGAGCTTTGCGCTCTGCAATGCGGCCGAGGCCGTCATTGCCGCCTGGCTCATCCATCGCAACACCTCCGTGGCCTTCAACCTTGATGCGTTGCGCCGTGTCCTGGGCCTGTTCATGGCCGCCGTTATTGCCAGCGCGCTGTCGGGAATCGGCGGCACGCTCGGCTTCGTGCTGTTGCAGGGCTCCAGCGCACCGTTCTTGACCACTTGGTCCAACTGGTTCGTCGCCGATGCCCTCGGCATCGTCACCGTTGCTCCCCTGGTGATCGGGCTGGTCGCCGTCGTGCGCGAACCGCTCTCGCAACGCGAGCTGATGGAGGGTCTCGCGGCGCTCATCGTCCTTACCGCCGTAAGCGCCATCGGCTTTGCTTCGCCTACGCAATACTGGGTGACGATCTTGCCGCCGGCATTGCTGGTGCCCTTGCTGCTTTGGCCGGCGGCCCGCTGCCGCCCGGTGTTTGCAGCGGCCGCCGTCGCCATCATCGCCACGACAATGGTCTGGACGATCACCTTCGGTGTCGGCCGCCTGGGCGATCCCAGCATACCGTTGGGCAGCCGGGTACGCGCCGCGCAGGGAGCCTTGCTGGCAATCGAATTGGGGACGCTGGTCCTGGCCGCGGTCTTTGCCGAGCAGCGCCGCTACGAGGCCGCGCTTAGACAAAGCGAGGCGCGATTGCGCGAGGCGCTCACGGCGGGACAGGTGATGGCCTTTGAATGGGACCCGCACACGCGCCACTCGCAGCGCAGCGCCAATGCCCCGCAAATTCTCGGCTTTGTGCCGCAGGACGGCCTCTCCGCTAGCTCCTTCCTTGCCCAAGTCCATGTCGACGACCGCGCAAACTTGAAGGCGCGTATGCGCAGCGTGTGCCCGCAAAGCCCCTCCTACGCTGCGCGCTTCAGATTCAAGCGTCCGGACGGCCAAGAGGTGTGGCTGGAGGAATCCGCAACCGGCGAGTTCGACGCCGCCGGACGTCTCCGGCGCATCAAGGGTCTGGCGAGAGACATCACGCAACGCAAACATGCCGAAGAAACGCTGCAGGAAAGCGAACAACAGTTTCGCGACCTGCTCGGGGCATTGCCCGCGGCGATTTACGTGACGGACGCGAGCGGTCACATCACCTACTGCAACCAGGGTGCCGTGGACCTGTGGGGAGTAAACCCCAGACTTGGCCTGGACAAGTGGTGCGACTTCGCCCGCTTTTATCATGCCGACGGCACGCCCATGCTGTTGCGCCATTGTCCGACGCAAATTGCTTTACAAGAAGGCCGGGTGGTGCGTGGTTGCGAAGCCCTGATGGAGCGGCGAGACGGCACGCGCATCTACATCTTGCCCAACCCAACGCCGTTGCGCGACGCGGCCGGTGCCATCGTCGGCGTCGTAAACATGACGCTCGACATCAGCGAGCGCAAGGGAGCGGAACTGGCATTGGCCGAGCGCGACCTGCAGCTCGCGCTCGCCGGCAAGGCCGCACGGGTCGGTAGTTTCGCCTACGACACCAGCACCGAATTGATGCAAATTTCCCAGGGCTACACCGTTCTCCACGGCTTACCTGAGGGAACGACCGAGATCCCACGCAGCAGGTGGCGGGCCGGTGTTCACCCCGAGGATTTGCCCCGCCTCGACGCGCACCGCGACAGGGTTTGGAGGGAACGACGCCGCGAATCCAACGTCGAGTATCGGATCGTGCACGTCGACGGAGAGATGCGGTGGATCGAAGCGCGCAGCTTTAGCTCTTACGACCACCATGGCCGGCCCCAGCGCGTGGTTGGCGTCAATATCGACATCACCGAGCGCAAGCGGGCGGAAGAACACCAACGCGTGCTGGTGGCCGAGCTCGACCATCGCGTCAAGAACGTGCTGGCCACGGTCAGCGCCATCATTTCGCGCACACAGGAGGCAAGTCCGTTGGCTGCGGACTTTGCCACGGCCTTGGACGGCCGCATCAGATCGATGTCCTCCACCCATGAGCTTCTGAGCCAGGGCCGCTGGCGCGGCATTCAGTTGCTCGAGCTGGTGCAGCGCGAATTGGCGCCATTCGTCAGCAGCGACAACGCAGAGATCGAAGGCCCCGACGCGGTGCTGAGCGCCGAGGCCGCCCAAATCATGGCGATGGTGCTGCACGAGCTCGTCACCAATGCCGCCAAGTACGGCGCACTGTCCACGCAGTCCGGGCGGGTGCGCGTGGGCTGGCGCTGGCGCACGAACGGCGCGCCGCTCGCCCGCCTGGTCGTCGAATGGCAGGAGATTGGCGGCCCAGCGGTGCCGGTTTGCAAGCAGTCCGGCTACGGCACCAGCGTCATTCGCGAACTGCTGCCCTACGAGCTGGGCGGCAAGGTCGATCTGGTGTTTGCTGCCGACGGGGTCAGGTGCAAGCTCGAAATACCAGCCGAGTGGGTCGGCGGCGGCCAACCTTACCCGCGGATCGCCGCGCTCGCGACCTGAGCCGTCGCCGCACAAATTTCCTGATTTGGCGGGTGCTGCCTTGCGGCGAGGCGCGGACGGGGCGTGGCTGCGGTCCAACGCCGCCAGCGCGTGTCTAAAGCGCTCGGCAATGCTAAGGTGACGTTGAGGCAATTCCTGTTACAGCTTCCGGAAACGCCGGCATGGCAATCAAGTCGCTCGATCATATTCAACTGGCGATGCCCGCCGGCCGCGAGGCCGAGGCGCGGGCCTTCTATGCGGACCTACTCGGCATCCCCGAGACGCCAAAACCGGCCAACCTCGCCAAGCGCGGAGGCTGCTGGTTCGAACATGGACCCATCAAAGTTCACCTGGGCGTGGAAGCAGATTTCCGGCCCGCCAGAAAGGCACATCCAGCCTTCATCGTTGACGACCTGGCAAGCCTCCTCGCCCGCTTGGCCCAAGCGGGCTACCCGACCCGACAGGACGAACCCTTGCCAGGCTATACGCGCGTCTTCATCGATGATCCCTTCGGCAACAGAATAGAACTGTTACAGCCGCTGGCCTAAGGGCAAAGGCGGCAACGCGCGCGGGCTCAGCGCCGCGGCGACATTGGCCACCTTGGCCAAGGCCCCCTCCCGCGACAGCTCTGAGCCGCCGGCCCCCGGCCAGATGTCCCCGCCGCGTTCAGCGCCGAGCCATCCCGCCGTTGGTTGGATGAGCCGGCGCGCTTGGCGCCATCTCAATCTGGCGCACGGGCGAGCCTGCGCTCGCGCGCAAGCTGCGTCGAGGTACTACCGCAATGCCGGCCTCCTATGTAAGACTAGGTCGTGACGTCGGCGACGGACGCGACAAACGATTGCAGACAAAAAACAGGCGGAGGACGCAATGAGGGTTGCTGTAGCTGCGGGGATGGCCGTGCTCTTGCTCGGCCTACCGAGCTGGGGTCAGGCCCAGGGTAAGGTGTGCGACAATCCCCGCCCGATGCCAGGTTTCAAGACCTGCGCGGATGTCGAGAAGGCCGAGGCGGAAGGCGCCTTTGTGCTCTACTCCACCGACCCGGAGGCGGGTCAGGTCAAGCTATTGGCCTCGTTCAACAAGCTCTTCCCCAAGATCAAGACCAGCTACGTGCGGCTGCAAGCCGGGGCGCTCTACGCCAAGGTGCTATCGGAGCGCCAGGCCAAGTCCTATCTGGTCGACGTCATTCAAATCTCCGACATGGGGATGATCCTCGACTTCCAGAAGCGGGGCGGCTTCCGCCAGTACCTCTCCCCCGAGATGGCGGCCTTCAAACCCGAGTACAAGAGCCAACCGGAGGGCTACTGGACTTGGGGCTCGATCATAATGGGCGGCATCGCTTACAACCCCAACAACGTATCGGCGGCCGAGGCTCCCAAGAAATGGGAAGATCTCCTCGATCCGAAGTGGGCCGACGCCGTCAATGTCAAGGTGTCCAACTCCGGCCTGCAGCACGGCGTCTACTACATGCTGAAGCCGATCTTGGGTGAGGAGTACTTCAAGAAGTTCGCCGCGATCAAACCGCGCGCCTTCGATTCTTACGTTCAGCAGTACGGTCGGCTGGTCGACGGCCAGGACAAGATCATCATGGGTGCCCAGTATTCGGGCTACATCGAGTTCAAGGCCAAAGGCGCACCGTTGGCCTTCGTCTTCCCCGAGACCGGCGTTCCCGCCGTCTCCGAGACCTACGGCATCGTCGCCGACGGCCCCCACCCCAATGCAGCCGAACTGTTCATGGACTGGTTCTTGTCGCCGGTCGGCCAACAAGCCCTCAGCGAAGCCTTGCTGCTGCACTCGCCGCGGGCCGACGTCCCCGCGCCGGCCGGGAGTGTGCCCTTGAAGGACATGAAACTGCTGGTCCCGGCCGACTGGAATGATTTCGAAAAGAGCCGGCCAGAATTTGCCAAGGAGTGGGATCGTATCGTCGGCGCGCGACGCTGACGGCGACCTTGGTTTCCCGGTTTGGAGGCGCGTTGCGGCCACGCTTTACCTCGCAGGGGTTGATCACGCTTGCGGTCCTGGTGATCGTAGCTTTTCTCGTGCTGTTGCCGGTGGTGTTTCTGGTGGAGGAATCGCTCAACATCGGCGACCCGATGGCGTTTCCGCCGCAAGAGTACGGCCTCGCCAACTACGTGGCGATGTTCGAGGAGGACCTCCAGGTCATCATCAACACGGTCGTCATCGCCGTGGCGGCAACGGTGATGGCCGTGCTGATCGGCTTCACGCTGGCTTGGATTCTGACGCGAACGAACGTGCCGGGCCGCGAAAAGCTCGAGCGACTGATGGAACTGCCCTACTACATGACCCCGTTGGTCGGCGCCCTGGCCTGGGCCGTGCTCGCCAGTCCCCGGAGCGGGTTTTTCAACCAGATCTGGCGCTGGGCCGGCGGCACCGGCGACCTGTTCAACATCTATTCGATGTTTGGCATCGCCTGGATCATGGCCCTGTTCGAAGGCACGGTCGCCTTTGTCATGATCTCGGCGGCAATGAAATCGATGGATCCCGCGCTGGAGGAATCGGCGCGGGTGATCGGCGCCTCCAAGCTGCGCACGGCGTTGACCGTCACCTTGCCGCTGGTGATGCCGGGTGTGCTCGGTGCCACCTTGTTTGTGTTCGCCGAAATGCTGGGCTCGTTCGCCGCCGCCCTGGTGATCGGCATCCCGGCCCGCGTCTACGTCATCACCACGGCGATCTGGGATTCCACGCTCAGCTATCCCCCAGCCTACGGCCGCGCCTCGGCCACGGGGCTGGCGCTGTTCGTGGTCATGTTCGCCATGCTGACCTTCTACCGCTGGATGGTAGGTCGAGGCAGCTTCGCCACCATCACCGGCAAGGCATTCCGACCTCGCCAGATGGATATGGGGCGGCTGGCTTGGCTGTTGTTTGGCGTCTGTGCACTGTATGTCTTTCTCGCCGTGGTGTTGCCGATCGCGGCGCTGCTGCTGACCTCGCTTGAACGCTTTGCCACGGCGCTGCTCCACCAGGCGCAATTCACGCTCGCCAACTACGAAATGGCGCTGGCGCTCGGGCCGGTGCGCACGGCGCTGGCCAACAGCTTGCTCTTGGGATTTGGCGTGGCAAGCGTGGGCGTCATCATCATGGCGCTGGTGGTTTGGATCATCTATCGCTCGCAGCTGGTCGGGCGCGGCAGCATCGAATACCTCGTCATGTTTCCGCAGGCCGTGCCTCGCTTGGTGTTTGGCCTGGCCTTGCTCTGGGCCTGGCTCAACATGCCAATCCCGATCTACGGTACGCTGTGGCTGCTGGCACTCGCGTATTTTACGGTCATGCTGCCGATCGGTGTGCGAACTTTGGCCGGCGTCGTGTTGCAGGTCGACAAAAGCCTGGAAGAGTGCGCGCGCGTCTGCGGTGCGGGCTGGGTGTATCAGCTGCGCACCATCACCCTGCCATTGCTAAAGCCCGGCGTCATCGCGGCTTGGCTGCTCATCTTCATGGCCTGTGTGCGTGAGCTCGGCGTCTCGGTTTTCCTGATGGGCCCGAATGCCAAGGTGATCGCGCCCTCGATCGTCAGTGCCTTCGCCAGCAGCGGCATCGAGCTGACCGCGGCCATGGCACTGATTCAAACCTTTACGGTGGTGGTGGCATTGCTCATCCTTTTCCGACTGACGCGCGGCATGACGAGGGAGTTGACGTGAGCGCTGGCGCCCTTTGCATCGATCTGCGCGAGCTCGTCATCCGCTACGGCGATGTAGTCGCCGTCAATGGCGTGAGTTTCGAGGTCGGTCGTGGCGAACACGTCACCCTGTTGGGGCCTTCCGGTTGCGGCAAAACCACAACCTTGCGGGCAATCGCCGGGCTAGAGCAGCCCAGCGCCGGTACCATCTCGATCGATGGTCAGGTCATGTATGACGCCGTCGCCCGCCGCAACGTCCCAACCGAGCAGCGCGGCGTCTCCATGGTGTTCCAATCCTACGCGGTGTGGCCGCACATGACCGTGCTGGGCAACGTCGCCTACGGCTTGAAAGTACGCAAGCAGAGCGGCGCCGACATC